>NZ_DRGM01000018.1 GCF_011050055.1 Pseudoalteromonas prydzensis
CGCTTCAGTAGAATACATCATGCGTGATGTTGAATACGGCTGGTTGTTACGTTATTTGCACTCAACCGGTGCATCAGCGTTCTTCATCGTTGTCTATCTGCATATGTTCCGTGGTATGATCTACGGTTCTTACCAAAAACCACGTGAATTACTATGGTTATTTGGTATGTTTATCTTCCTAGCACTGATGGCTGAAGCGTTCATGGGGTACTTATTACCATGGGGTCAAATGTCATTCTGGGGCGCACAGGTAATCATTTCATTATTCGGAGCGATTCCGGTAATTGGTGATGACTTAACACTGTGGATCCGTGGTGACTATGTAATTTCAGGTGCAACGCTTAACCGCTTCTTTGCATTACACGTTATTGCCTTACCATTGGTTATTGTGATCTTAGTATTCTTACACATTGTTGCACTGCACGAAGTGGGTTCAAATAACCCAGATGGTGTTGAAATCAAGCGTAAGAAAGGCTCTGTAGCTGAAGAAGATAAGCCTAAATTTAAATTCCACGAGTATTACACTGACAAAAAAGACATTGTCGATGCGATACCGTTCCACCCTTACTACACAGTGAAAGATATTGTGGGTGTGGTTGGTTTCTTAATCTTATTTTGTTGGGTGGTGTTCTTTATGCCAGCGATGGGTGGGTTCTTTTTAGAAGCGCCAAACTTTGAGCCAGCAAATCCGCTTAAGACTCCTGAGCATATTTTCCCAGTTTGGTACTTTACGCCATTCTATGCAATCTTACGTGCAATCCCTGATAAGTTAATCGGTGTTGCAGCAATGGGAGCATCGATTGTGGTACTTGCGCTATTACCTTGGATTGACCGTGGTACAGTGAAATCGGTTCGTTACCGTTGTGGCTTCCATAAATGGAACATTGCAGGTTTTGTGGTTACTTTCGTGCTACTTGGTTGGGTGGGTGCAACACCACAAACTGATTTGAAAACGATTATCTCGCAAGTCTGTACTGTGACTTACTTTATGTTCTTCGTACTGTTATTTGTTTACAGTAAGAATGAAAAAACTAAGCCATTGCCAGAGAGGTTAACGAAATGATGAAAAAGCTAATTATCGGTTTATTTGCTTTATCAATAAACGTATTGCCGGCAATGGCTGCGGGTCCTTCGGTGCCATTACTGGAAGCGGGCAATGACCTAACTGATCAGCCATCATTGCAACGTGGTGCAAAGTTGTTCATGAATTACTGCCTTGGTTGTCACCAAATGCAGTATCAACGTTATGAGCGTACTTTCCGTGATATCGGTATTCCTACAGAAGTAGGTCTTGAACAGTTAATTTTTGACGGTTCAAAAGTCGGTAGCCACATCACCAATGCGATTGAAAAAGATGATGCTGCAAAATGGTTTGGTGCGGCTGTGCCGGATCTAACAAATGTTGCGCGTGTGCGTGGCAGTGATTGGATTTACACCTATTTAAAATCGTTTTACAAAGATGAATCTCGTCCGTTCGGTGTAAATAATACAATATTTCCATCGGTAGGTATGCCGCATGTTCTGCAAGAGCTGCAAGGTTTACCTATGCCTATTACTGAAGAAGTGGAAGAACATGGTCAAACTGTGACCAAAGTTGTTGGCACTAAAACAGATGGCACCGGTGAATTAAGTGTAGATGAATATGACCAAGCAGTTCGTGATTTAACGAATTTCCTAGAGTACGTAGGTGAACCTACGCGTCTTGAATCGGAAGCGCTGGGTCTTAAGGTAATCGGATTTTTAATCATTCTGTTTATCTTGGCATTTATGCTGAAGAAAGAATACTGGAGAGATGTTCATTAAGTTTGAACATATTTAAAGGTAATTTTGCAATAGGGGCTTAAGCCCCTTTTGCTGTTTTTGTTATTTAATGGAGGTAGGCATGGCCGTAGCTGCCAATAAGCGCCCTGTAATGACCCTTTTTTCTGGTGCTAACTGTATGTATAGCCACCAAGTACGCATTGTACTTGCTGAAAAAGGCGTAAGTGTAGATATTCATCTGGCTGAAAAGGACAACCTGCCAGAAGCACTTCATGAAATTAACCCTTACGGAACAGTGCCAACACTGATCGACCGTGAGCTTGGTTTATATCAGGCAAACATCATCATGGAATACCTTGATGAACGTTTTCCTCATCCTCCACTAATGCCTGTTTATCCGGTAATGCGTGGCCGCAGCCGTTTAATGATGCATCGCATCGACACGGATTGGTATAGCCTTGCTGCTAAAATTTACGCAAATGGTGCAGAATCTGCCCAAGCACGTAAAGAACTAACAGAAGCTTTACTAGCTGTTTCAGCAATCTTCACTGAAGCGCCATACTTTATGAGCGAAGAATTCAGTTTAGTTGATTGTTACTTAGCACCACTGTTATGGCGTTTACCAGAGCTTGGTATTGAGCTAACAGGTGCAGGTTCTAAAGAGATGAAAGAATATATGATCCGTTTATTTGAGCGTGAATCATTCCAAGCTTCTCTTACTGAAACTGAGCGCGAGATCCGTTTGTAATGACGCCTAATCGTCCTTATTTACTTCGTGCTTTCTTTGATTGGATTGTTGATAATCAGTGTACGCCGCATTTAGTGGTGAACGCTGATTTCCCTGCTGTGCAAATACCAACGCAGTTTGTTCAAGATGGACAAATTGTATTGAATATTAGCCCGTCAGCTGTCACACAATTCTCAATGGATAATCAGCAGCTAAGCTTTAGTGCCCGCTTTGGTGGTCAGCCAATGCAAGTATACGTACCAATTGGTGCCGTGCTTGCTATTTATGCCCGCGAAAACGGAGAAGGCACTGTGTTTACCGCAGATGAGTTTTTAGAGGACGAAGACGAGTTTGCAGCTGAGTTAGAAAGTGTTGATATCGCAGATGAATTATTACCTGACGAACCAGCGCCAACTAAGCCAGAAAAGAAAAAAGGCTCACACTTACGTGTTATTAAGTAATATGTAATTGTTTGATAAAAACCGCTGATCAAGCGGTTTTTTTATGTCTGTATAAAAGCAGACTGAAGGTTAAAGGTTAAAGGTTAAAGGTTAAAGGTGCTAGGTAAACTAAGGGCTACGGGGTTGGCATGGGTGGTTGGATTTATTGTAGGCGCGGCTTTATGCCGCGCAGGTTTATACCATTCATGGCTAAAGCCATTTCCTACGTCGGGGGGGAATAGGCTTAAAGACTAAGAGCTGCACGAGGTAAACTCCCGCCTACAGGTATAAAAAACCTTGCGATATCAACTGCAAGGCTTTTAATTCCTAGAACCTAGAACCTAGAACCTAGAACCTAGAACCTAGAACCTGATACCTTTACAAATACTCAAACACCTTAATAACACGCTCTACGCCTGACACATTACGAGCAACATCTACCGCTGTGTTTGACTCGGCATCTGACACTAAGCCCATTAAAAACACTTCGCCATTCTCAGTGACCACTTTGATATTATTGCTGCTGATATTATCAGTGGTAAGTAATTGCGTTTTTACTTTAGAGGTTAACCAAGAATCATGGGTCTGGGTGCTTATACTAATATTAGAGCCAATGCGCAGCTGGTTATGTATTTTTCGTATCGCAGGTAAGCCCTCAATCGTACGCTGAGCTTCGTCTTTCATTTCTTGATTAGCAACTTGGCCTACTAGCAGTACGATACCGTTAACGCTAACAACGCTGATATTTGCATGATCAGCAAGGCGAGGCACATCATTTATTGCCACCCCAGCTTTGATTTCGATATTACTATCATCTATTTGTGAACCAAGCGTACGGCGATCATTCGCCGCAGTAACTGCTCCTGCGGTACCTGCAACCACCGCAGCGGCGCAACCTTGTAATAATAAAACCGTACTGATAACGATAACAGATTGTTTCAACATTAATTTTCTTCCTGTGGGAATAGGGTTAAGTCGACGAGTTCGCTTAAACAATGCAGATTAACCAAATGAGACTCTATAATACGACTCGGACGTTTTGATGGCACCCGTATTTCGACATCATTGGCGCCCAATAAACCGACTAACTCACCACCATCATCACCAACTAGCACAATGACTTTCATATCTTTGGTGAGTGCAGCTTCAACTGCGCTAATGATATTTTTTTCATTACCATTGATTGCTAGCACTAATAGTAAGTCGCCTTGATGTGCAAATGCACGAACTTGACGAGCGAAAGTTTCTTGGTCGTCACTTTGATTGCTTTGGCCAAGATTGATATGTTCTTGGGAAAGCGCAATCGCAGGCAAACAAGGGCGTTCGGTTTCGTAATAGTTGATCAATACGCCAGCCATATGTTGAGCAAGCATATGGCAGCTGGCAGTGCCGCAACAAATCAATTTATTACCATTGATCAGGCTTTGCGCTATGGTAAATGCAGCTGCTTCTAAGGCGCTAGGGAGTACTTCACCTGCGGCAATTTGCACTTGAATGCTTTCTGTGAAAATTTCTTTAATGGTATCTTGCATATTAAAATACGTTTTTTATCCAATTAAGTTGTTGCGATGCTTCGCCTGTTATTGCGACAAAGTCGATTCTTATTGCTTGATCACTCAGTTTTTTAGTTGCTAAATAATGGTAAATAGAGCGTTTTAAGCGCGCTTGCTTTTGTTTTCCTAAGGCATGGAGCGCTCCGCCTTTAACATGGCTGCTGCGAAATTTCACTTCCACAAACACTAACGTGTTGCCATCACGCATTATTACATCTAGCTCCCCGTAAGGGCAGTTATAGTTACGTTCGATTGGGAGCAACCCTTGTGTAACTAAGTATTTTTGCGCTTCTAGCTCGTAATACTGGCCTTTCTCTCGGCTATTCTGCCACAGCTGTTTAAACCACGACATGGCTACATCCTTGTTTTATAAACTTGCTAACAGCTACTCACTGTCTGATAGGCTGGTAGCTGATTGCATAAATAGCGGTAACGGCGCTGTTGTTTCCAACTGCACAGCTTTGATTTGTCTGTCTTTGTACTGCGCCCAATTAAGGTGACGATTAATTTGCCCATCACTGGTAATACTTAATTGACCGGTTAAACCATTAAATCGCTTACCTGGGATCATACTCAATTGGGTAATATTACTTAACATAGCAACCGAGTCATAGGCCATGGCAAATAAACGTTGGCTTATATCGGCTTGCTCAGGCCACAGCGAATTATATTGTTGGCGCAAAGCATGATCTGTTATTTGCCCGCTTAGCATCCATGGAAGCTCAGTAAAATATAGTCCATCAAGGTCACCTTTATCTGTGCTATCAATTTGTTTACTATGACTTTTTGAGCTAGCGTAAAGAGGAATACGATCCGCAAAGGTACTCACATTTACATCTAAATAAGGTTTAATCAAGCGAGTTTCGATAGCATCGCCGAGAATATAAATAACATCAATATCACGACGAGAGCGGGTTTCACTCTCTACTTCTTGTTTAAATAATGACTTAACGGTCGCAATGCGTTCTTTTGATTTATCAACTTCGAGCAGGTTAACAATGGTGGTTGGCATATCTTTTTTATCATTATAAAGCCCAACTTCTGGTGTGGTTTCGCTGTAGCGTTGCCATTGTAGGTTGAAAAAATCAACTAAGCGCTGGCCTGAACTGTTATTCGGCGCCAGCAGCATAGGTTTTTGGTAGCCAACCGTTAAAAAATGCTCAAGTGCCTGCTGTACTTCGTGCTCAGGATTAAGCGCAAAGAAATAATGCTGTGGAGATTGGCGTTCACCATCAAAGGTATTTAAGTGCAAAACCGGGTAATCTTGTAATGCTTTGCTTGCAACTAGCTTATCAATGTTCGCTTTGAGTAACGGCCCAATTATAAAATTTGGTTGAATTTCGAGTAATTTTGCAGAAAGCTCAGCAGAGCTAAGCATTTCGTCAATAAAAATGGTTTCACCAATCGATGCGTTATCTAACCCAGCTAATACCCCTGCTTTTAAGGCATCACCTAAACGTTCATTGGCGCCAGATTGCGGCAATAACACCACTAAGCGCTCAATATTAAGTGGTTCAATGGCAATTAACTCAGCTGCTTTTTTTGGTAGAACATCAATTGCAGGGTGACCTGGGTATCGACGTTGCCAATTATTAATCGCTTGATCAAGCTCTACAGGGGCACCTAAATATACTTGGTGATAAAGCGCTAAGTTTACCCAGCCTTGTTGTACCACGGAGCCACGGTTAAAGCGCTCCAAAGCATACGATGATAATTGTTGTAGGTTTTGCCACAGGTCTTTGTTGAGCTGTGGGATCGTTAAGTTATTTTTACTGGCGGTTTCAGAGGCACGAAAGAAATAGGTCATGGCCTCTTTAGGTAAGTTTTGTGATGCATACACACTGGCGGTTAAATATTGGTGCCAAGCAAAATGTTCAGGCTGCGTTAGCTGGTTATCTAAACTGGCTAAAATCTCAAGTGCGGCGGAATTCTTATGTTGTTGTTTTTGCGCAAAAGCGATATACAACTTATTTTGCACTTGGTCTACGCTTGGGGTTCGCTCTAATTCAGTACATACTTGCTCTAGTAGCGGCCATTGTTGCTCAGTAATTGCCGCATCACGTGCGCTATACAGGAGTTGAATTTTGTCCACACCTTGGCGATTTAAAGCTAGTTGGTACAGTGATTGTGCATCAGTTGCTTGAATTTGTGACGTGCTATTAGCGGAACTGAGATTTTCAGTGGTTTTAGTCGGTTTTTCGGTTGTACTACAGGCCGATAACCCTGACAATATGATAAATAGACTAACAAGTTTAAGTCGCACAATGATTTCCCAATACGTTAACGCGATTTGCTTATATTACTGACTGACGCAGGAGACCTCAATGTTAAATGAGGAGAATTCACAGAAAATCGGCACTCTTTACATTGTAGCCACCCCAATCGGCAATTTTGACGATTTAAGTCAGCGTGCAATCGCGACATTATCGCAAGTTGACTTAATCGCTGCTGAAGACACCCGCCACACAGGTAAGTTGCTCAGTCACTTTGGTATTAAGGCAAAAACCTTTGCTTTGCACGACCATAATGAAAAGCAAAAAGCGCAACAAATTATTGATCAACTTAATCAAGGTTTAAATATAGCACTGGTTTCCGATGCCGGCACACCGCTTATTAGTGATCCAGGTTATGCGGTTGTAAACTTATGCCGAGAGCAAGGCGCCCATGTTACACCTATCCCTGGTGCATGCGCGGCAATTACTGCGGTATGTTGTTCTGGTTTGCCAACTGATCGCTTTCAGTTTATTGGTTTTACCCCAGCAAAAAGTAAAGCTCGACAAGACTTTTTTATCGAAGCGGTTAATTCCAACATCACCAGTATTATGTACGAAAGTACCCATCGCATTATGGCAAGCCTTGATGACTTGGAGATTGCCCTTGGTAGTGAGCAACAGGTAGTATTTGCCAAAGAGCTAACCAAAACCTTTGAAACATTTTTTAATGGCACAGTGAGTGAACTCAAACAGTTTTTAACCGACGATCCAACCAAGCAGCGCGGTGAAATTGTACTAATGTTGCCAGGTGATCCAAAGCAGGTTGATGATATTCCTCCAGAAGCACGTAAAATGTTGGCGCTACTTGAGAATGAAATGCCAATGAAAAAAGCCTGTGGCATTGTAGCCGAGTACTTTGGTATGAAGAAAAATGCCCTTTATAAAACAATTATTGACGAAAAAGGCTAAATCTTTACTGCACATACAACCCAGCTCAGGTATACTGCGCGCCGAGTCAGCCAAGATGATCGCTGCCTGCAACGAAAATGCGCAGGGGGAGGAAAGTCCGGGCTCCATAGGGCAGGGTGCCAGCTAACGGCTGGGGGGCGTGAGCCTACGACAAGTGCAGCAGAGAGGAGACCGCCAACTTCGGTTGGTAAGGGTGAAAGGGTGCGGTAAGAGCGCACCGGGCCACTGGTAACAGTTGGTTGCAAGGTAAACTCCACCCGGAGCAAGACCAAATAGGGTTCCTTAAGGTGTGGCCCACATCGGAACCGGGTAGGTTGCTTGAGCCATAGAGCGATTTATGGCCTAGACGAATGATTATCACTTTCTTCGGAAAGGACAGAACCCGGCTTATACGGCTGACTCACTCATTCAACAAAAAAGCCCGCAGTTAACGCTGCGGGCTTTTTTGTGTTTGAAATTAGCTATTAGATTTTAGCCGTCAGCCGTCAGCCGTCAGCCGTCAGCCGTCAGCCGTCAGATCAGAGTAAGTGAGCTTCCAATTAAGTCGATTAACACATCATTTCCTAGCCTTAAAATCAAACATAATGCCTTAAAAGGAATAACGCTATCCATAAACGTCTAATTTAGATTGGCTTTTTAGAGTGCTTAAGCAGATCTCAGGTTACTTAGTTGTGTGCCTAGAAGTAGTGGCAGGGATCAGTACTGCAAAAGTCGTGTTAACCGCGCAAAGGGCTAAACCTTTTTACTATTGATAGCTTTAAACACTGAGTAGCTAACGGCTAATACTAGGCAGATGGTTGCGGGGATAAAGAGGGCATTAAAGTTATAAAAATGGAATGCATAGGCACCTAATGTGCCACCGCAAATGAACCCTGAGATGATCAGTAAAAATAACAGTGCTTTGCGTTTATCAAAGGGTTCGCCTCTTAATTTAGCGCCGAGCATGAGGCCTAGATCGGTAAAAATACCGGTAACGTGAGTGGTGCGAATAACTGCGCCGCTGTAAGTGGTAGCTAATGCGTTTTGTAAGCCGCAGGCCGCGGATGCTAAATAGTGGCCGTTTACAGAGTCGTTTGATAAAAAATACACTGAGCTTGCTAACAGTATGGCTTCAAGCAGCAGTAAGCTGCTGTAGTTATGGCCGAGTTTGAGTGCGCCGCTTTGTAAAAAGGCGCCGGAGATCGCCGCACCGGCTAAAAAACTCAGTAGGATAAGCGCTAAGTGGAATGCATCAGTAACAGGTGAAGTAACAAGGTTTGTGCCAAGGAGTGTTGCAGTGCCTGATAGATGTGAAATTGATTGATGTTTGAAGCCTAGTAACCCTATCGAATTAACAAGCCCAGCGACAAGCGCAAGTAAAAACGATCCATATTCTACCCAACGAGGCAATTTTGAAATCACGGCTAACAGTTAATTTAATAAAATCTGTTTGGTAACCTATCAGTTCGTTATTTATTAAACAATAGCTAGCTAAGTTTTCAGTGCATAGTTTGTGCTGGATCTGTATTTAGCTCGTTGTTGTGGATTGATTGCTTACCAGTGCTAAAAATTGCTGTTCGGGTAATGGCTTTGCAAACAAATAGCCTTGGCCATAATCACAGCCTATGCCAAGTAATAATTGCTGCTGCTCTGGTGTTTCAATGCCTTCGGCAATCACTTTTAAACCAAACTGATGTGCCATAGTGATAATTGCTTTACATAACGCGAGATCTTGGTTGCCCGCTTGAATGTTATCAACAAAGCATTTATCAATTTTTAAATAATCTGCATCCATTTGTTGCAAGTAGGCAAGCGATGAATAGCCGGTGCCAAAATCATCCAGAGCTAGTTCCATCCCCGATTTGACCAGCGCTTTCAGGCGTTGTTGAGTGAGTTGCTCAGGTGCGATCATTAATCCTTCGGTGATCTCAGCAACAATCGCGCTCGGTGGTAAGTTGGCGGCTTTTAGCAAGGTTGGCCATTGATCAATACCGCTATCAAGGCAACTAAATTGCACCGGCGAGACATTGATACTGAGTTGAAAATTGGCATCAAGCTGTGTTCGTAGCGTGCTGAGCGTTTGTAATGCGCGAGTAAATACAAATTGCCCCAATGGGTTGATATACCTAGACTCTTCGGCTAAAGGTATAAACTCTGCGGGACTAATTACTCCGCGTGTAGGGTGCTGCCAGCGGAGCAGGGCTTCTGCTTTATGAATATGCCCAGAATCAAGATCAACGATTGCTTGGTAATAAAGAGCAAATTGTTGCTGTTCAATGCCACTGCGCATGTTTTTAAGTAAATCCATACGTGCTTGTGCTTGCTCACGTAAGTTGTGATTAAAAAACTTAAAACAGTTGCGGCCACTTTGCTTGGCTTTATACATGGCTTGATCGGCGGCTTTTAATAACAGCTCTGAACTATCACCATCGATTGGTGCAATAGCGATGCCGATGCTGGTTGCAATATGCAGCTCCTCACCTTCGAGTATAAATGCTTTTGTCATGGCATTGAGGATATCGTTGGCTACTTTTTTGATGTGTTCTTCAGTGACCAGCTTGGCATGCACAATAACAAATTCGTCGCCACCAATACGCGCGATAAACTCAATATCAACAATTTCTTGTTGCAAACGCACCGCGATCAACTTGAGTAATTCGTCACCATAAAAATGACCTAAGGTATCATTGATGTCTTTAAAATGATCAATATCAAGAAGCATGATCACTAATGGCTCATTAGGGTTTAAGGTGTTGTTGATATGCTGATTTAAGCGTTTTTTAAGCTCAATTCGATTAGGTAGATTGGTTAAATGATCAAAGTGAGTTTGATGCCAGATCAGATCTTCGGCTGCTTTTTTAGCGGTAATATCGGTAAAAATCGCGACTCTGCGCTGCGCTTCAGAGTGTTCATCGTATACGGTATCGATAGTAAGCCACTCAGTGAATAACTCGCCATCTTTACGACGGTTAATTATTTCACCTTGCCAACGGCCTGTTTTTTGTAATTGCAGCCACATTCCATGATAAAACGCTTTACTGTGCTTGCCTGAAGCTAAGATAGCAGTGGTATTGCCCAGAATTTCATCTTTACTGTATTGGGTGACTTCACAAAAAGCTGGATTAACATCTAAGATAACGCCATTTGGATCGGTAATGGCCATGCCTTCACTGCTATTTGCGTAGACCATTGAGGCCAGATGAGAGGCTTTTTCAGCGTGTTTTCGATGGCTAATATCTTGTAATACAATGGTGTATTCATTGCTATTGAGTTTGGCGCTGATCCGCACTTCAAATATTTGCTCGATTGCAGGCTTCTTTATTGTTAGTTCAAATTGGCTTGTTTTATTTTTACAGGGTAAATGCTTAAGCAACTGTTTACTTTTTTCTTCACCAAGCAGTTCGCGAAGATGTAATTTTGAGCTAATGGGCTCTGGTAAATATAGCTGTGAAATTTGCCCGCCTAAGTTCAGTACATCACCGTGAACATTGATCCGAATATAGGTATCAGGCAAAGCGTTTAATAAGCTACTTAATTCGTCATGCTGGCGTTTGACATTCGCTTCTGCCGCAAGGCGTGTTTGTGCCATCGCTTTAAAATGTTGGTAGAGAGTATTTAGCTCTGGGCTATTTAAAGAAAACTGTTTTGGTAATAATCCTTGGGCAAGATCTTTAATCGTCAGTGTAAGCTGTGCTATGGGCGTTAATACATTGCGCTTTAATTGGTTATGGGCAAACACAGACAGACCAATAATCATCAGTGAAAATACAGCTAATGTATATAAAAACAATTGGTTGGCAGCTTGTATTGCGCTATTAAATGGTATTACAACATAAACGTTTAGGCTATTTTGGGTTTCATCGGTATACATGGTTTTGCTGTGTAAAACGTGATTAATACCTTGCAATTCAATTGTGCTATTGGGCATAGGTAGCTCGGAGCTAAAACCATAGGCATTAATATTTTCGCCAAGCAGCGATGCATTGTTAGGGTAATTTGCGATAATACGGCCGTTATTGTCGGTTATAACGGCAAGAGCATCTTCGGGTAAATGGAAGCTGGCAAGTATTTGGCTCCACCAATCTAATCTCACAGCGGTTACTACGGCCCCATATACTTGTTGCTGCTGATCGATAAGTGGGTATGCGAAATTGAAACTTAGGGTGTTGATACTACGATCTTTTTGAAAATAGCCAATGGCAAAGCTTTTAGTCGCCACAGCATTTTGAAAGTATTCACGATCGGCAATATTAATATTTTCTTTGCGTCCTTTTAATAAACACACCGGGTCGCCTTGCATATTGACGATGCCAATATTCGCAATTTCAGGTTGAAGTTTTTGTATTTTAGCTAAGTAATAAGGGCAGCCGGTTTGTAATGGTGCGGCAAAATCTTTTAAGTCAGCAAGTTGAGTGGTAAATGTTTTAATTTTTTTGAGTAGCTCAGTTTGCTGCTCAACAAGCTGTTCGGCAACCGCAAAAGCCTGCTGCCGACTTTCTTGGCGCGCCATTTGTTTGGCATGCCACAAGCTAAATAAGATCACCAAGATGCCAGGTAAGCTCAGCAATATAAATAAACGGTAAAGTCGGTGTTGTAACGATGAGGAAAAAATAGCAATACTCTTCATACTGGGCTTGTGGCATAAAATTGTAGCCAATAAATTTAAAATTAACCATATATAATATAAGGTTAATTTTATTTTATCTAATAAAGAGTGAAATAATTGCCCAGCAAAGGACGATTGTGCTGAGCAAACCTATATAGCTTTATAGCAAACGTAATAACCAGCTAAATTGACTTAACTTTATTTTACTGGATGAGTTTTGCTTATGACCATTTAGCGCTTGATAGCCTGCGCCTGCCGTAAAGGCACTGGCAATTCCTACCTTCGATACTGCAAAGCGTTTTAGTCGGTAATTAAAAGCCTGATGGTGTTGGTGTTTTAAGGCATTGATGCTATTAATTTTTTGACTTAAGTGGCTTACTTTACGGTTTGGTTTCTGAATAAAATAATCAATTAGCATCATTCACTCCTATTAATATTGAGTAATTGTTTAATGCTGTGCGCGGTTTTATCAAAGCCAATTTTACTACTGATATAACCAATGTTTTTCCACAGCCAGAATAAACAGATCAACTGCAAGCTAATTAAACATAAGGCGCTGAGCCATATTGATTGACTAAAAGCAAAAATCGCAAAGCCAAGCGTGGCAAGCAAGCCTGCCCATAAAAGTACCAAGCCGCCAGCAAAGCTTACTAACAAAATTATTGTCAGTGCTAACGAGCGGGTTGATAGTCGCCATTCAGCACTGGCTAATTCTTTGCAAATACCGGCTTGTTGACGATAGTCTTGATAAAGCTGTTCACCATATTGAGCTAGTTTAGCGAGGTGATCTTGCCACTGATCTGCACTTTGCGGTGCAGGATCAGCGGCCTGATCCTGGTGTTGTTTATCTTTAAGATCAGTATTTTGTTGCATAGCTAGCTACTTGCTACGACGTAGCAACGCAGTAACCAGCATACCAGCAGCAAATGCTATACCTGCTGTTGCAAGCGGGTTTTCTGATGCTAACTGGCGTGTTCTACCACTGTATTCAGTTAATTTCTCACGCGCTATTTTTTGCTTTTCAGAGAGTGTTTCCGCTGAGCTGGTAGCACCATGGCGAATGCCTTGCTCTGCTGTTGCCGCTTTCGAAGAGAGCGCGTCAACGGCCAGATGCGCCGCTGAAGTTGCTTTATCAGTTAATGGCGATTCAGTGTGAGCAGCGATGTCATCAACTTTTTTACTGGTTTTTGCAGCTGAATTAGAACTCGATGTTGAAGTAGTCATAGTAATCGTTCCTTAAATATTAAAACTAAAATTGTGTAATACTTGCTGCAGCCTTCGTACCACTTCTATGGCTCTATTTACTTACTTATAAATCAATGATTTACTTTTTATTTCTAAATGCTGTTGTTTGAAATAACAGCGTTTTAAGTAACTATTGCAAAAAGATCGCGTAAATTTTACATGATCTATTAAGTAGCAATTCGCTACTAATATTTTGTAACTGTTCATTGATTATTCATTAATCATTTAAGTCTGTTTATTTTGTTTTATCTCAGAATAAAATATTTTTTTTGTAGTTATCCACTTTTTCCCACGTAATTCAGTAGCTTTGCGCTAGGCCTTATTTTTTCTGGCTTTCACAGTTAATTATAGGATCTTAGCGACTTGACAAAAGCGCTTGTCAAGCCCTAAACTGGAGGACTGTGGTAAAAAGTGGTTTTTAGTGGATCAAATTGGATCAAATTAATCCAAACGGATTAATTATCAACTTTTAGAATAGGCTTTTTATGTTCCGTGGTGCGAGTTCGCTCAGTTTGGATGACAAAGGACGCTTTGCGGTACCGACTAAGTACCGAGATTCCTTGTTGTCTGAAGATCAGGGCACGGTGATCTGTACCGTTGCACTGAACGAGCCTTGTTTGTGGTTGTATCCACTCGCGCAATGGCAAGACATAGAAGATCGTCTCGCTAGAATTTCCAATATGAATCCACGCGCTCGACGCATGCAAAGAATGTTGTTGGGTAACGCAACTGAGTACCAATTAGATAAAAATGGCCGAATTTTGCTGGCACCGTCGCTACGGGCTCATGCAGATTTAGGCAAAAAAATCATGTTGGTTGGTTTGATGAATAAATTTGAGATCTGGGATGAAGAGCGTTGGCATGAGCAAATGCGTCAAGACACCGAAATAGAACGACTCGGTGAGTTTGAATCGACCCCAGACTTAGATAATTTTTCACTCTGATCACACAATAAAAAGGCAAATAATAGCTAATGACAGCGCAATTTGAACACATTTCCGTACTAATGGACGAAACCATCGATGCGCTAGCAATTAAGCCTGACGGCATTTACATGGATGGTACATTTGGCCGTGGCGGACATTCTGGGCAAATTTTGGCGCGCCTTGGTGAACATGGTCGATTACAAGCGATTGATCAAGATCCACAAGCGATCAAGTCTGCCGAAAAGTTTGCCGATGATAGTCGTTTTGCCATTGCCCATACGCGCTTTTCCAATCTATACGAAGTGGCAGAGCAAAACGATCTGTTAGGAAAAGTAGATGGTATTTTATTAGATATCGGTGTGTCATCCCCGCAATTAGATGATGCCGAACGTGGTTTTAGTTTTATGAAAGACGGCCCACTTGATATGCGCATGGATCCAACCAGTGGTCGTAGCGCTGCACAGTGGTTAGCTGAAGCCGAGCTTGAAGACATTGTTCACGTGATCAAAACTTACGGTGAAGAAAAATTTGGTCGTCGTATTGCTCATAAGGTATTAGAAGTTCGCGCCCACACTCCGATCACAACAACTAAGCAACTTGCTGATTTAGTTGATGAAGCTGTGCCTGTAAAGGATAAGTTTAAGCATCCTGCGACGCGTACTTTCCAAGCTATCCGTATTTATATCAACAGTGAATTGGAAGAAATCCAAACCGCATTACAAGCTGCATTGGCGGTTTTAAAGCCCGGTGGCCGTTTAGTGGTTATTTCGTTTCACTCACTTGAAGATCGTATTGTTAAACAGTTTATTAAAAAACAGAGTAAGGGAGCGGCATTACCCAGAGGTCTGCCTTTAACTGATGCACAAATAAATCAAAATCTGACGTTAAAAGCAGTGGGTAAAGCTACTAAGCCAAGTCAAGCTGAAATTGAGCGTAATCCACGTTCACGTAGCTCAGTACTTAGGGTGGCGCAGAGATTGGGATGAAGCCAAAAGCGAATCATCGACAACCCAATTTATTTGTAGAAATACTCAAAGGCCTAGGAGCAAATAAGCTAACCTCGGCCTTGTTGGTTGTGATATTTGCGTCAAGTTTAAGTGTGGTGCAGGTTACCCACTTTGCTCGTCAAGAGCTGATTGAGCAAGATCAGTTGTTACAACAGCGAGATGAACTGGATTTAGAGTGGCGTTATTTACTCGTTGAAGAAGAATTTTATTCGCAGCATGCGCGCATTGAAGAAATTGCCACCATGCAACTTGAGATGAAACGGCCTACCAGCCAAGATGAACAGGTGATAGTACTGCCATGAGAAGCAGAGGAAAAAAACCAGTCAATAGTTTGATCACATGGCGTTTTATGCTGGTGTGCTCTGTGGTGCTGTTGGTTTTTGTAACTTTGGTTTCACGTGCCGCCTATTTACAAGTTATCGAGCCTGATAAAGCACGCTCAGAAAGTAACAAACGTACCGTGCGAGTTGAAAAACTGCATGTGCAACGTGGGATGATTTTTGACCGCCATGGCAAAGAGCTTGCTGTGAGTGTACCTGTGGTAAGCGTGTATGCCGATCCTAAAGCATTGCATAAGTCACTGCGTACTAAAGTGCTTAGGCAAGCACGCAAAAACGGCGAAGACGATAAAGCGTTAGCTGAAAATACAGCACTGCTTGAACAACGCATTAGCGAATATTATAAAAATGACCTACGTTGGCGCGAACTTGCCGATGTATTACGTATCGAGCCGAAAAAAATAAATGGCCGTTTGCGTGATGATGCCAGCCGCCGTTTTGTGTATTTAAAGCGTCAAGTAACCCCAGCCGTTGCCAATTACATTGGTGATTTACGCCTGCCTGGTATTCATTTATTAGATGAATCAAAACGCTATTATCCTGCTGGTGAAGTAACTGCACATGTGCTTGGTTTTACCAACATTGATGGTAAAGGGATTGAAGGCATAGAAAAGCTGTACGAAAACGCATTAACCGGTGTAGAAGGGCGTCGTACCATTCGTAAAGATGCGCAAGGCCGTGAAGTTGAAGTACTTGATGAGCGTGAACGCATCGAGCCTGAAAATATCCAACTAAGTATCGACCAACGAATTCAAGCAATCGCTTATAAAGCCGTTAAATCAGCGGTACTTACCTATAAAGCAACCTCTGGATCTGCGATGGTAGTGGATGTAAAAACCGGTGAAGTGTTAGCTATGGTTAACAGCCCATCTTTTAATCCAAATAATTTAAATGATGCTGCGCCGCATAAGCGCCGTAACCGCGCAATCACTGATTTGTTCGAACCAGGCTCAACCGTTAAGCCTCTAGCCATTTTAGCTGGCTTAGACTACGGCTCAATTCAGCCTGACGATAAAGTTGATACTTATCCAGGTTGGATGCGATTAGGCGGTAGTTTAGTACAAGATACGCGTAACCACGGTGAAATGACGCTGCGAGAGATTTTAAAGTACTCCAGTAATATGGGGGTGACAAAAATTAGTCAAACAGTACCGAAGGATTACTTTGTTGGTTTATTCCAAAAAGTTGGTTTTGGTTCAGATACAGGCACCGGTATGGTAGGGGAAAGCAGCGGTTTGTTTTATCCCAATCGACGTTGGTCTGATCATGAAATTGCAGCATTGTCATTTGGTTACAATATAGCGGTGAGTACAGCACAAATGGCGCGCTTTTACGCCATGCTAGGTGCTGGTGGTGTGAACCGACCACTGACCGTATTAAAACAAGATGCTATTCCCGAAGGTGAGCGAATATTTCAACAACAAGACGTTGAAGCCGTTGTACATATGATGGAAAGCGTATTTGAAGAAGGCGGTACTGCCAATCGTATTAAAGTCGATGGTTATCGCGCAGCAGGTAAAACAGGCACCTCTAAAAAAGCGGCAGTAGGCGGTTATGGTGACGAATATGTTGGTTATTTTGCAGGTTTAGCGCCCGCCAGTAACCCACGTTTAGCTGTGGTGGTAATGATCAATGAGCCCGGTGGAGATGTATATTATGGCGGTGCAACAGCAGGCCCTGCATTTGCAGAAATTATCTCTAACGCTTTAAGAATATTAAACGTGGCACCCGATAAAGGCTCGGTTGCCTACGTGAAGGGCATAGATGATGATGCGTGATTTAAAAATAATTTTACAAAAAATAGAAGTGGCAGCTTCAAGCTTGTTAGTAAAGCATTTGCGTTTAGATAGTCGCGATGTCACCCCAGGGGACGTGTTTGTGGCTATTAAGGGTCACCAGTTAGATGGTGGACACTTTATCCAGCAAGCTATTAATAATGGTGCGGTGGCAGTGATTGCCGACCGTTTATGTGAGTTTGAAGCTGATTTTGATCCTCTGTATTTAATTACTGACTTAGATAAAAAGTTACCCGCATTAGCGAGTCATTTTTATCAGCAACCGAGTAAGCATTTAGATGTGATAGGTGTTACCGGCACGAATGGTAAGTCAACCACCACCGCAATGATTGCTCATTTAGCGACGTTTTGTGACACCCCATCGGCCATCATTGGCACCTTAGGGTATGGGCAGCCAGATAATTTAACAGAATTAATTAACACCACACCGTCGTGTGTTGAGCTGCAAAGAATATTAGCGCAATTGGCAGAGCAAAATAATAACTTAGTGGCGATGGAAGTGTCATCCCACGGACTTGTGCAACAGCGTGTTGCCAATACGCATTTTAAAGCCGCGGTGTTTACTAATTTATCGCGGGATCATTTAGATTATCACGGTGATATGGCCAGTTATGCTGACGCTAAACTAATGTTAATGCGTGATTTTGACGCGCAGCTGGTGGTACTAAATCAAGACGATCATCAAGTTCAGCAATGGCTAGAGCAATACGATTTTAATAACTTAGTTTGTTATGGTCGAAAAACACTAGTCCCTAAAGATGCGCGGTTTGTTTATTTTACCGATGTTAATTATCATAAAACCGGTATATCGGCACAGTTAACGACAAGTTGGGGTGATATTGCCATCACTTGTCCGTTGTTTGGTGAATTTAATTTATATAATTTAGCTGCCGCAATGGCCACTTTACTGGGCATGGGCTATCCGCTTGATAAACTAGCAGCCGGCTGTGCAAGCTTGCAACCTGTTGCGGGTCGTATGCAGGCTTTTAGTGCGCCAAACAAACCAACCTGTATTGTTGATTATGCCCATACACCCGATGCCTTAGCATTAGCACTGCAAGCATTACAACAGCATGTGCCAGGCGGCGTAAGTTGTGTATTTGGTTGTGGTGGTGACCGTGATAAAGGCAAGCGTCCTATGATGGCAAAAGCGGCTGAGCAATATGCAGATCAGCTAATTGTCACCAGTGATAATCCGCGCAGTGAAGATCCGTGGCAAATCATCCAAGATGTTACCGCTGGTTTAAGTCAACCAGGACGTGCTCACTTAGAGGTCGATCGTGCCGCCGCTATTGCATTTGCTATTGATAATGCAAACGCCCAAGACGTTGTTTTAATTGCAGGTAAAGGCCATGAAGATTATCAAATCATCGGCACACAACGAATTGATTTTTGCGACCGAAAGTTTGTGCAGCAGCACTTGCAAAAGCTAGATCGACAAGAACAAGCAATAAGAGGATCGCAGTTATGATCCCTATGGATTTTGCTTGGCTGGCGAATGTGCTAGCAACCGATTATCAAGGCGATAATCAAACAGTCAAAAATATCAACACCGACACTCGCACAGTCTGTGAGGGTGAGGTGTTTTTAGCGCTACAAGGCCCTAATTTTGATGGTCATCAATTTTTACAACAAGCGAAAGACAAAGGCGCGATAGCCGCTATCGTGAGTCATAAAGTTGCCGTTGATATACCACAGTTTTTAGTAACTGATACGCGTATTGCGTTAGGCGAAATTGGCGCTGCGGTAATGGCTGCTGTCGCCCCGCAAACCATCGCGATCACCGGTAGTGTAGGTAAAACCACCGTAAAAGAAATGTGCGCCGCAATTTTAGCCGCTCATGGCGATGTACTTGCAACCAATGGCAACTTTAATAACGATATTGGCGTGCCATTGACTTTGTTACGCCTTGAGCCACAGCACAAATATGCAGTTATTGAACTCGGTGCGAATCACCTCGGTGAGATTGCCTATACCGCGGCCATGACCAAACCTGATGTGGCTGTGGTATGTAATGTTGCAGCAGCGCATATTGAAGGCTTTGGTTCGCTTGAAGGCGTGGCAACCGCTAAAAGTGAAATCTACGATGGTTTAAAAGAGCACGGTACTGCGGTTGTTAACTGTGACAGTGAATTTAG
The DNA here is from genome assembly GCF_011050055.1 of Pseudoalteromonas prydzensis. Taxonomy (GTDB): domain Bacteria; phylum Pseudomonadota; class Gammaproteobacteria; order Enterobacterales; family Alteromonadaceae; genus Pseudoalteromonas; species Pseudoalteromonas prydzensis_A. The sequence continues at coordinate 19,699 of NZ_DRGM01000018.1, forward strand.
TGGTGGTTGGCTTAGCAAGCTTGCAGGACGTAAAGTCAAATGCTTGTCAAGTACCGCACAACTGGATATTTGGGCTGAAGATATCAGCTTAGATGCACAAGCGCATGCTTCTTTCTTCTTTTGTACTGCGCAACAACGCGTGCCAGTAACACTAGCACTACCAGGGCGTCATAATGTCACCAATGCACTGATTGCAGCGGCACTTACCAGTGAGTTTGGCGTGTCGCTTGAAGCGATAGCTAAAGCACTTGCAACCATGGCTGAAGTGAAAGGGCGAGTAAATATTATTCAAGTCAACGATATGCTAACTGTGATTGACGACACCTATAATGCCAACGTGCAATCAGTCAAAGCGGCTATTGATTTACTTAGCGATATATCAGGGCAACGTATTTTAGCGTTAGGCGATATGGCTGAGCTTGGTGAAGATGCACATATTTATCATCAGCAAGTAGGTGAATACGCTAAACAGCAAGGTGTCGATGAACTGTACAGCCTAGGCACATTAAGCAAATACGCCAGTGATAAATTTGCGAAACCTAACCTGCACTTTGCAAACCGAGAAGAGTTACTGCAACAATTACAATTAAAACTCAGTGAACAATCACAAAAAACCACTATCGTCGTGAAGGGATCACGCAGTTCTCGCATGGAATTATTAGTACAAGATTTAGTTAACAGCCAGCAAATTGGCCGCAATGGAGTATCTCAATGTTAGTTTGGCTGGCAGAATATCTAACTCAATATTACAGTGCCTTTAATGTATTTTCGTACCTAACGGTGCGCGCAGTATTTGGCATTTTAACGGCATTATTAATTTCTTTATATTTTGGCCCCAAATTGATCCGCGCGTTGCAAAGAATGCAAATTGGCCAAGTGGTTCGTAACGATGGACCGGAATCTCATTTATCGAAAAAAGGCACCCCAACCATGGGGGGCTTATTAATTTTAGCGTCTATTTTTACTAGCACTTTGCTGTGGGCTGATTTAGCTAATAAATATGTGTGGGCTACCTTGTTTGTGATTGGCTCATTGGGAATTGTTGGCTTTGTTGATGACTACCGTAAGGTGATCCGTAAAGATCCTAAAGGACTTATCGCAAAGTGGAAGTATTTTTGGCAATCAGTGATCGCGCTAGTGGTGGCATGTGCATTATTTTTTACCGCTAACCACGCTAATGAAACCTCGCTAGTTGTACCATTTTTTAAAGATGTGTTACCGCAATTAGGCTTGTTCTACATAGTAATGACTTACTTTGTGATTGTGGGTACATCAAATGCAGTTAACTTAACTGATGGCCTTGATGGTTTAGCCATCGTGCCGACTATTTTGGTGGCTGTGGCACTGGCTATTATTGCTTACTTAACGGGTAACGTGAATTTCTCTGCTTATTTGCATATTCCACATTTACCATTGGCTAGCGAACTCGTTGTGGTATGCACTGCCATTGTTGGTGCTGGTTTAGGCTTTTTATGGTTTAACACTTATCCAGCGCAAGTATTTATGGGCGATGTAGGCTCACTGGCACTAGGTGGTGCGCTGGGAATTATTGCAGTATTGGTGCGCCAAGAATTGATACTAATTATCATGGGCGGCGTGTTTGTAATGGAAGCGCTATCGGTGATTTTACAAGTTGGCTCTTATAAATTGCGCGGCCAACGGATTTTTAGAATGGCGCCGATCCATCATCACTATGAATTAAAAGGTTGGCCAGAGCCTCGTGTGATTGTGCGGTTTTGGATTATTTCTATTGTGCTAGTACTTGCTGGCCTCGTGACATTAAAGATCAGGTAAATGACGTATTTAAACGAGATAAAAAATAAACAAGTGACAGTGCTCGGACTCGGTGTAACCGGTCTGGGCATTGTGCGTTTTTTATTATCTCAAGGTTTAACACCGAAGGTAGTTGATAGCCGCCAATCGCCACCGGGTTGTGATTGGTTACAACAACATGCGCCAAATTTAACTACTCATTTTGGCGATTTAGCGACAGCAAAGCTTGATAGTGTTGATATGATCATCATCAGCCCTGGTTTAAGTTTGACCCTGCCTGCAGTTGCACAAGCAATGCAAGCTGGCGTGGAAGTAATTGGTGATATTGAGTTATTTGCCCGCTTAACAGATAAACCTGTAGTTGCTGTCACTGGCTCTAACGGTAAATCAACCGTGGTGACGTTAGCCTATCAAGTACTCAAAAGCGCCGGTTATAAAGTGGGCCTAGGTGGTAATATTGGCACTGCGGCACTGGACTTATTAAGCGATGATTTTGATGTTTATGTATTAGAGCTATCAAGCTTTCAGCTTGATACCACACGTAGCTTAAAACCGATCAGCGCTACAGTATTGAATGTCTCAGAAGATCATTTAGATCGGTATGTCAGCTATCAGGCCTACATAGAGTCAAAGCAAACGATTTATGCTAATGCGGCGCTGGCGGTGGTCAATAGCAATGATGCGGCAACGCATACCCAAGTAATGCCACAGTTGAGCTTTGGTATAGAGAATGGTGATTATAGTTTAATAACACACCAAGGTGCTGAGTACTTTAGTTATCAAAGTACAGCGCTGTTACCAGTGAGCAGCTTAGCTGTGGTAGGTCGTCACAATCAGCTCAATGCATTGGCGGTTATGGCCTTACTAAGCCCGTTTAATATTACTCCAGCGCAATTTGCGCAGGCGTTTGGCCAATTTACTGGTTTGCCTCATCGCTGTCAGTTTGTTGCCGAGCAAGCGGGCGTTAAATATTTTAATGATTCTAAAGCCACCAATGTGGGGGCGACTATCGCGGCGATAGCAAGCTTGGCAGATCAAGCTAAACAACTGGTTGTTATTGCTGGAGGAGACGCCAAGGGCGCGGATCTTGATAGTTTAAAACCGTACTTGCAGCAACAAGTTAAAGCGTTAATTTGTTTTGGTAAAGATGCCAAAGCCTTAGTGGCGTTGACTGACAAAGGTCATTTAACCAATAACATGGAACAAGCCGTTGTGCTTGCCAAGCAACTTGCCACAGCGGGGGATATTGTCTTACTTGCTCCCGCTTGTGCCAGCATCGATATGTATAACAATTACATGCAACGTGGCGATCACTTTAGCCAATGTGTGTTAGCGGAGGCAATATGATTGCGTTTGCTGATATTCGTGACACTTTGACTCCTAAGCCGTCAGCACAGTTATACGATGTACCTTTGCTGTATTGCGTGGTCATGCTAATTGGTTTGGGATTTGTGATGGTGACCAGTGCCTCGATGCCAACTGCAGATCGCCTGTTTGATAATCCGTATCACATTATTATCCGCCACAGTATGTTTTTGGCGATGGGCTTTGTGCTGTTTTGGCTCACCTGCTGTGTGCCTATGACCTGGTGGAAGCGCTCCAACCCTTATTTATTGCTGCTTGGCATGGTGCTGCTGATTCTTGTGCTTATTGTTGGCCGTGAAGTGAACGGCGCCAAACGTTGGATCCCAGTAGGTCCGGTGGGTTTTCAAGTTGCCGAAGCGGCTAAATTATATTTCTTCAGTTATATCGCCGGTTATTTGGTACGTAAACGTGAAGAAGTACAAGAAAACATTAAAGGTTTCGCCAAGCCAATAGCGGTATTTGCAGTGTACGCGGCATTAATTTTATTGCAGCCCGATTTAGGCACTGTGGTGGTGATGTTTGTAACCACCGTGGGGTTATTATTTTTAGCTGGTGCGAAATTGTGGCAGTTTTTTGTATTGATCTTAACGGGCGTTGGTCTGGTGGTTTTATTGATCATTATTGAACCGTATCGGATGGCGCGAGTGGTGGGCTTTTTAGAACCATGGGATGACCCATTTGGTAAAGGCTATCAGCTAGTACAATCGTTAATGGCCTACAGTCAAGGTGGCTGGTTTGGCCAAGGCCTAGGTAACAGCGTGCAAAAATTACAGTATTTACCTGAAGCCCATAATGACTTTATTTTTGCGGTTATAGGTGAAGAGCTAGGCTTTATCGGTATTGTCAGTATTTTAATGGTGTTTGGTACGTTTGTATTTAGAGCCTTATTAATTGGTCAGCAAGCATTAAAGTGCGGCAAAGAATATGAAGGCTATTTTGCATTCGCAATTGGTATTTGGTTTGCGTTTCAAACCATGGTGAATGTGGGCGCAAGTGCCGGTATTTTACCAACCAAAGGCCTAACGCTACCGTTTGTGTCTTATGGTGGCTCTAGTCTACTGATCATGACCATAGCGGCAGCTATTTTATTGCGGGTGGATTTTGAAACCAAAATGGCCACGAAACAAGCAACATCTCGCGGAGGTAAGCGATGAGCAAAAAATTAGTCGTTGTTGCTGGTGGCACGGGGGGTCATATTTTCCCTGGTATTGCAGTGGCGGATCATTTAAAGCAGCAAGGTTGGCAAGTGAGTTGGATTGGCACGGCCGATCGAATGGAAGCCCAAGTGGTACCTAAGCATGGTATTGATATTGATTTTATCAATGTTAAAGGGGTGCGCGGTAATGGCCTGGTACGGTTAGTGAAAGCACCGTTTATGGTTTTAAATGCGATTTTACAAGCGCGTAAAGTATTGAAAAAACAACGCCCTGATGTTGTCCTTGCGATGGGGGGGTATGTCACAGGGCCAACCGGTATGGCTGCAAAAAGCTTAGGTATTCCACTGGTGATCCATGAGCAAAATGCGGTTGCAGGTATGAGCAATAAATACCTCGCTAAGTTTGCGAATAAGGTATTAGCAGCATTTCCACACGCATTTGCTGCGGGTTGCAGTGACGTTGTTGGTAATCCAGTGCGTGCCAGTGTTGCAAATGTGGCAACCCGTGCAGCATCAACTCCGGTGAATATATTAGTGGTTGGTGGGTCGTTGGGCGCACAAGTATTAAATCAAACATTGCCAGCGGCATTTAAGCAGCTTAATGATGATTTTCAACTTAATGTTTGGCATCAAACAGGGAAAGGGCAGCTTGGCTCGGTAACACTTGCATACCAACAACAAGGTTTTAGTGTTGAACAAGCGAAAGTGGCAGAGTTTATTGATGATATGGATACCGCATACAGTTGGGCTGATATTGTGGTTTGCCGTGCTGGTGCTTTAACTGTCAGTGAAATTGCCGCAGCGGGGAAGATGGCGGTGTTTGTGCCGTATCCTCACGCCGTGGACGATCATCAAACCGCCAATGCAAAATTTTTAGTCGATGGCAAAGCGGCATTATTAATGCCGCAGGGGCAATTTAACGAACAGAGTATTGTTGAACTATTACGCCCGTATTTAGCCAAACCAGCATTAATTAGTGAACTTGCCAGTAATGCAAAACAGTTGGCGACACTTGAGGCTACCGCTAATGTCGCATGGCATTGTATGGATGCGGCCGGTGTTGCTCTGTCTGCGCAGCAAGTTACAGAAAAAAGAGATTATTAAGTGAAAGAAACGTCAACAGAGAAAAGTACTCGTCCGGCAATGCGCCGTATTAACACCATTCATTTTATTGGTATTGGTGGTGCAGGGATGGGTGGTATTGCCGAAGTGCTGGCTTTTGAAGGATACCGTATTACCGGTTCTGATATTGCCCACAGTGCGATGACCGAACGTTTGATCCAAGCTGGCGCGGAAGTGTTTATTGGTCATCATCAAAGTAATGTAAAAGATGCCAGCGTTGTGGTGGTATCGAGTGCGATTGATGAGACGAATCCTGAGATCATTGCGGCAAAAGCTGCGCGCATCCCTGTAGTACGGCGCGCAGAAATGTTGGCAGAGTTAATGCGTTTTCGCCACGGTATTGCCATTGCAGGCACCCATGGCAAAACCACAACAACCAGTTTAATTGCCAGTATTTATGCCCAAGCAGGGCTTGATCCAACCTTTATTATTGGTGGCTTACTTAATAGCGCTGGCAGTAATGCCAAGGTGGGTAAAAGTGATTTTTTAATCGCCGAAGCTGATGAGAGTGACGCGTCATTCTTACATTTACAACCTATGGTATCGGTGATCACCAATATTGAAGAAGATCACATGGATACCTACGGCGGTAGCTTAGAAAAAATGAAAGACACTTATGTGGACTTCATTCATAACCTACCGTTTTATGGCCTAGCTGTGGTGTGTATTGACTCAGAAGTGGCGGCTGAACTTATCCCACGCTTTGGCCGACCGGTGATCACTTACGGTGAAACGAGCGACGCCGATTACCGCATGACTGACTTTCGCCAAACAGCAAATACCAGTCAGTTTAAAGTGCGTAACAAGCAAGGCGATGAGCTAACTGTGCATTTAAATATGCCGGGTAAACATAATGCATTAAATGCCACCGCAGCGATTGCTGTGGCGAAAGATCAACAAATTGCCGACCATGCAATTTTAGCAGCACTGCAAAAATTTGAAGGTATCGGCCGTCGTTTTCAGCATTATGGCGACTTTGAAAACGAGCGTGGCAAAGTGATGTTAGTGGATGATTATGGTCACCATCCTTCAGAAGTGGCAGCGACAATAGCGGCAATTCGCCAAGGTTGGCCTGATAAACGCTTAGTGATGATTTATCAGCCGCACCGTTTTACCCGTACTCGCGATTTATATGAAGACTTTGTAAAAGTACTTGCTGATGTTGACCAGCTATTACTACTGGATGTGTACAGTGCTGGTGAAGAGCCAATAGTTGGCGCTGACAGTAAGAGCTTATGTCGCAGTTTACGTCAACGCGGTAAAGAGCCATTGCATGTTGCCAGCAGCTCAGAGCTGGCTGGGGTTTTAGCAGATACATTACAAGATAATGATTTAGTTATAACCCAAGGCGCTGGTAATATTGGTCAATTAGTAAAAACACTCGCGGCGACATCGCTATCGATTGAGAAACTTAAGCAGGTAAAGGTATGACGCAATTAAACACACAATTTGGCAAAGTGGCGGTGTTGCTTGGCGGTAACTCAGCAGAGCGCGAAGTATCACTAAAATCAGGCCAAGCCGTATTGCACGCATTACAAAATGCAGGTGTTGATGCCATCGCGTTTGATCCAAAAGAACAGCCATTATGGCAATTGAAAGAACTCGGTATTGAGCGGGTTTTTATTGCCTTGCATGGCCGTGGTGGTGAAGACGGCACCATTCAAGGTGCGCTTGAATTTATGGGTTTACCGTATACCGGCAGTAACGTATTAGGCTCAGCTTTGGCGATGGATAAAATTCGCTGTAAGCATTTATTTAAATCAGCCGGTTTGAGTACGGCACCGTATGCGGTTGTTGATAACAAACATGGTTTTGATGCTACAGCGATAATGAATGAGCTGAAAAAAGTGATGGTTAAACCGTCACATGAAGGCTCAAGCATCGGTATGGCGCAAGCTAATAATGCACAAGAGCTCGATGCTGCGTTAGCCGCGGCATTTAAATTTGATAGCCAAGTTTTAGTAGAACAATGGATAACTGGCCGTGAATTTACCGTGGCTATTTTAGGCGACGATGTACAACCAGTCATTGAAATGACCACCCCGAATGGTTTTTATGATTACCAAGCTAAGTATCAATCAAATACCACGCAATACCATTGCCCTGCTGATTTATCAGCAAGTGATACGCAAAAGTTGCAAACAATGGCATTACAAGCATTTGCTTTAGTGGGGGCAAGCGGTTGGGGGCGGGTTGATGCAATGCAAGATGCTGATGGCAACTTTTACTTACTAGAAGTGAATACCGTACCCGGCATGACCGAAAAATCATTAGTGCCAATGGCAGCGAAAGCAAATGGTGCAAGCTTTGAACAATTAGTTGTTCGCATTTTGGGGCAAACGCTTTAATATGCATCCCTTTTTGGAAAAAGCGCAACAATTAAAACAGCAGCTAAATTGGTCGCTGATTTTTGGGGTGGGCTTTTTTCTAGTTGTGGTTTTTAGCTTAGTGCAGATCACCAGTGGCGTTAGGCAGTGGTTGGTGGAAAATAAAGACGCACAAATAAAGCATTTAGCGGTATTGGGGAAACCGAAATATACCGATGAAAAAGCAATTATAGGTGCGATCAAAAAAGCTGACTTATCGAGTTTTTTTGCTTTAGATGTAAAAAAAATACAGTATCTAGTGCAGGATTTGCCATGGGTTGCAACTGCATCAGTGCGTAAACAGTGGCCAGATACATTGCAAGTGTATGTGGTTGAGCACCACGCGGTGGCTATTTGGAACAGTGATTTATTGCTTAACCAAAGCGGTGAAGTATTTGAAGCCAGTAGTGACAAGCTCACTGAGCAATTGCCACAACTCTATGGCCCAGAGGGCAGCGAGTTTGAAGCATGGGTTGCCTTTAAGCAGCTTGATGGCATGCTTAGAGTGAACAATTTAAAGTTAACCAGCTTGGCGTTGTCGGAACGGTTTTCATGGCAATTATGGCTTGATAACGGTATTCGCCTTAAATTAGGGCGTAAAGAGAAAGCTAAACGGGTACAACGATTTATAGATGTTTACCCGCGGATGGAAAAACGTGCAGATGCACAAGTAGATGTAGTGGATTTACGGTATGATACCGGCCTTGCGGTGAGCTGGAAGCTCCTGGAAGAAGCGCAATTACAAAATAAGAGTAAGGCATGACTAAGTCAGCAGAAAGAAACCTCGTGATTGGATTAGACGTTGGCACCTCAAAAGTGGTGGCCACGGTTGGTGAAATCACCGCAGATAA
>NZ_DRGM01000019.1 GCF_011050055.1 Pseudoalteromonas prydzensis
CAATGGAAAAAGCACTAAAAAGTGCAAAGTTATCCTGTGGTGATATTGATTATATTAACGCTCACGGTACGGCTACTGTAAAAAATGACGAAATGGAAGCACTTGCAATTAATCGCGTGTTTGGCAACAATACCCCGCTTAGCTCTAGTAAGCATTTAACAGGGCATACCCTTGGTGCTGCAGGCGCTATTGAAGCCGGTATATGTTGGTTATTATTAAAAGACAGCGGCCAACATATGCTGCCATATAACGTGATTAAAGAAGGCAGTGATTTGGCTGATATAAAAATAATAAAACAAGCGTTTAAGCCCGCTCTTAAATACTGTTTATCTAATTCATTTGCGTTTGGCGGTAATAATGCCAGCTTAATATTGGGAGTTAACGTTGACTAATTACCTTATAGAGCAAGTAGTCCCGCATGATGCGCCAATGATTTTAATAGATAGCCTTTTGACATACAGCGAAGATGAAGCTCAGTGCGGTGTTACTATAACTGAGCAAAGCCCTTTTTTTAGTCCTGCGATTAATGGCGTACCTAGCTATATTGGTGTTGAGTATATGGCGCAGTCTATTGCCGCTTATGCTGGTGCGTTGGCGAATGATGAAAATAAACCTGTAAAAATTGGTTTTTTGATTGGCACGCGAAAATATCAAACTTATCAACCGGGTTTTAAAAACGGCAGTAAGTTGACTATTGAAGTGAAAAAGCTATATCAAGAAGAGTCAGGTTTAAGTGTATTTGAATGCCAAATACTCGCGTGTGAAACTCTACTTTGCCAAGCAAAAATTAATGTATTTCAGCCTGAAAACCCGTTGGAATTTATAAGAGAAAATCAATGACAAAAAGAATTTTAGTTACGGGTTCAAGCCGTGGCATTGGTAAAGCTATTGCGTTAAAACTTGCTGAGCAAGGGTTTGATATTACAGTACATTGCAGAGCAGGTGTTGAGCAAGCTCAAGCAACATGCGATGAAATTAATGCATTAGGTAGAGCCACCAGTTTATTACAATTTGATGTATGTGACAGAGAGCAGGCCAAAACACAAATAATAGAAGATATAGCTCAGCATGGCGCTTATTACGGCGTGGTGTGTAATGCAGGTATTACTAACGATATGGCATTTCCTGCTATGCAAGGGGAAGATTGGGATTGTGTAATACGTACAGGCCTTGATGGGTTTTATAATGTAGTACACCCAACTGTAATGCCTATGGTACAAAGCCGTAAAGGTGGGCGCATAATTACAATGTCGTCTGTATCGGGTATTGCAGGTAACCGAGGGCAAGTAAATTATAGTGCAGCAAAAGCCGGTATTATTGGGGCCACTAAAGCACTTGCATTAGAATTGGCAAAACGCAAAATTACAGTTAATTGTGTGGCACCTGGTTTAATAGAAACCGCGATGACTGATGAATTACCTATTGATGAAATGATGAAAATGATACCCCTAAAGCGCATGGGGAGCGTTAAAGAAGTCGCAGGCACAGTCGCTTTTTTAATGTCTGATGATGCAGCTTACATAACACGCCAAGTGATTTCGGTTAATGGTGGCATGGTTTGATTAAACGCGTTGTTGTAACAGGCATGTCTGTGGTCACTGCATTGGGCGATGATTGGTCTGAATTTAAACAAGCCTTAATTAAAGGCGAAAATGCTGTTGTTACTATGCCAGAGTGGGATATAGCTGACGACCTCAATACTCGTTTAGCCGCGCCAGTTAAACACTTTGAGCGACCAAGTCATTATAAACGTAAACAAATCCGTTCAATGGGGCGAGTGTCACTTATGTCAACTCGTGCTACTGAATGCGCACTTGAACAAGCCAAACTACTAGAACACGACAGTCTAACAGATGGCTCTACGGGCATAGCGTATGGCTCATCTACGGGCTCTACTGAGCCACTACTCGCCTTTGCAAATATGATGGAAACGGGGTCGATGTCAGGTGTAACAGCCACGAGTTACATTAAAATGATGGCGCATACTGCCCCTGTAAATGTTGGTGTGTTTTTTGGTTTAAAAGGGCGTGTTATAACAACAAGCTCTGCTTGTACATCGGGATCTCAAGGAATAGGCTTCGCCTATGAAGCGATTAAGTTTGGCCGACAAAAAATAATGGTGGCTGGTGGAGCAGAGGAATTATGCATCACAGAGGCTGCAGTATTTGATACGCTTTATGCAACATCTACAAAAAATGAAACACCAAAACAAACACCAAGACCTTTTGATAAAAATCGCGATGGCTTAGTGATAGGCGAAGGCGCGGGTACACTTATTTTAGAAGAATACGAACATGCAAAAGCGCGCGGAGCAACAATATTAGCTGAGGTGGTTGGTTTTGGTTGTAATTCTGATGGGCAGCACGTTACTCAACCAACATCAAAAACAATGCAACTAGCGATAGAAATGGCACTGCAAGATGCCAATCTAGAATCAGAAAAAATTGGTTACGTTAATGCGCATGGTACATCAACAGATAAAGGTGATATTGCCGAGTCTCACGCAACGTTTAAAGCATTGGGCAGCAAACCTATTAGCTCGTTAAAAAGTTATTTGGGGCATACATTAGGTGCTTGTGGTGCAATAGAAGCATGGGCAAGTATTAATATGATGGCTGATAACTGGTTTGCACCAACAATTAATTTAGATAACGTTGATGACGAATGTGCTCAGCTTGATTACATAAGGCATCAAGGGCGTGAGATTAATACCGATTACGTGATGAGTAATAACTTTGCGTTTGGTGGTATTAACACCTCTTTAATATTTAAACGCTATAAAGTAGATTAAACACGTTAAAAGATAAGTTATGACTAACTGTTAGCTCGTTTTTACTGTATAATTTGCGACCCTTGATAATGTGGCCGTAGGTTATACAGCATGAATTTTAAATCTTTTAGTTTCGCTCCTGAAATCATCCAGGCGTTGGACGAACTTAACTATCACACCCTTACGCCCATTCAGCGCGCAGCAATTCCTGCTGTTCGTAAAGGTAAAGACGTTTTAGCCAGTGCACAAACTGGTACCGGCAAAACTGCCGCGTTTGCTTTACCTATCATCCAAAAATTGGTTGAGTCTGAACTCAGCACAACTAATGCACCTCATGCATTAGTACTTGCACCAACGCGTGAACTTGCAGAACAAATAGCTAATAACTTTAGAGATTTTGCAAAGCATACATCACTTAAAGTCGTTAGTTTATTTGGTGGTGTGAGCACTGCTGGCCAAGCAAACGCTTTAAAAGAAGGCGTTGATATTGTTGTTGCAACACCGGGTCGTTTATTTGATCATATTCGTTTAGGTAACTTAAGCCTTGCAAGTGTTAAGCACCTTGTTCTTGATGAAGCTGACCGTATGCTTGATATGGGCTTTATCGAAGATATGCAAAACGTCATTAAAAGCTGTGCAGAAGAGCGCCAGATTTTACTTTTCTCAGCGACTTTCCCTGCAGCAATTAAACAATTTGCATCTAAAGTATTGAAACAAGCTGAAATAGTGCGTGTTGATCAAACTAACAGTACAGCAAGCACCGTTGAGCATGTTGTTTACCCAGTTGAAGAACGTCGTAAGCAAGAGCTACTTTCTGAATTGATTGGTAAGAAAAACTGGCAACAAGTGCTTGTCTTCGTAAACATGAAAGAAACAGCTGATGAGCTTGTTAAAGAGCTTAATCTTGATGGTATCCCGGCAGGCGTTTGCCACGGTGATAAATCTCAAGGTAACCGTCGTCGTGCTTTACGTGAATTTAAAGAAGGCAAGGTACGCGTATTAGTGGCTACAGAAGTCGCTGCTCGTGGTATTGATATTGATGGCTTACCTCGTGTAATTAATATTGATTTACCATGGCTTGCAGAAGATTACGTTCACCGTATTGGCCGTACAGGTCGTGCTGGTCGCCAAGGTCAAGCAATCTCATTTGTTAGCCGTGAAGAAGAAAACACTTTGTTTGAAATTGAAACGCTAATCGGCCAAAAAATCAAACGTGTATATTTAGAAGGTTATGAAGTAAGTAACCGTGAAGTACTAATTGATAAAATTGGTAAAAAACCAGCGCATTTACGCCGTACACGTTCTAACAAGTTATCAGGACAAGCAACCGGTGAAGCGAGAGCAGTAAATCGCTCACGTATTTCAAGCGTTCGTAAAAGCTTAA
>NZ_DRGM01000020.1 GCF_011050055.1 Pseudoalteromonas prydzensis
CCTTTTGTTGCATCAAAGTTTTTTGAAGCTTCTATTAAACCTATCATTCCTGATTGAATTAAATCATCAAGCTGAACGCTAGGTGGTAATCGAGCAATTAGATGACATGCCACTTTTTTTACAAGTGATGCATGTTTCTCAACAATCACATTTAAGTTTTGTGTTGATTGATATCCCATAGCTCTATTCACCAGTGTTGTCATAATTAGCCGTTTACTAGTTTCTCAATGAAAAACTCTAAATGCCCAGATGGTTGATTTGGTATTGGCCATTTAACTGCTTTTGTTGCCAGTGTTTTAAACGCAAGAGCGGCTGGCGAATTTGGAAAGAGTTCTACGATTACTTTTTGACGACGTGTTGCTTTGCGCATATTTTCGTCATAAGGAACCGTTGCGACTAGCTCCATTGATACATCTAAAAAGCGATCTGTTACTTTAGAAAGCTTTGCAAATAATTCGGTGCCTTCACGCATACTGCGGACCATATTGGCGACAATTTTAAACTTATAAACACCGTGCTCACGGCTTAATACTTTAATAAGTGCGTAAGCATCCGTTATTGATGTTGGTTCATCGCACACGACAACCATTACATCTTGTGCCGCGCGAGAAAAGCTCAGTACCATGTCTGAAATACCAGCGGCGGTATCTACAATTAAAATATCAAATTCGGTATTTAATTCGCTAAACGCACGAATTAGTCCAGCATGCTCAGATGGCGATAGCTCCACCATACTTTGCGAACCAGACGTAGCAGGTACAATTTTAATACCTGCTGGGCCTTCAACTAAAATTTCGTCAAGCTCACATTCACCAGACAAAACGTGTGATAAATTACGCTCTACACGTAAACCAAGCATTACATCACAGTTTGCTAAACCTAAGTCAGCATCCAGCACTAATACTCTGTTACCTTGTTGCCCTAGTGCAATAGCTGTATTTAGAGAAACATTTGTTTTCCCTACTCCACCTTTACCACCGGTTACAGCGATAACTTTTACGCCGTTGTTATTGTTTTGACTCATCTTGCGCAGGCCGCTTGCTTGATCTAATACTGTGTTAATCATACATCCCTACTGTACTTGGCGCCACTGCTTGGTGCCTTGAATGTTGTGCTTTTATTCTTTTTAAATATAATTGCTCAGCCTTTTTCACTAGTTTTTCAGCATTTGCAACACGAATATCTTCTGGTACTCGTTGACCGTTAGTAAGATACCCTATTGGAAGACGATTTTGAATCGCAATACTAATAATCTCACCCAAACTCAAAGATTCATCTAACTTAGTGAAAATACAACCACTTAACTGTACTTTTTTAAAGTGGCGTACTGTTTCTTGTAATACATTAATTTGTGCTGTCGCGCTTAGTACTAGGTAGCTGCGAATATCCACACGTTGGTTGCGCATTAACGTGTTTAACTGCTCAGTTAAACGTAAATCTCGTTGGCTCATACCTGCTGTATCAATTAATACTAGACGTTTATTTCGTAAATGATATAAAACTTCAGCTAATTCATTAGCATCTTTAACTTGTTTTACACCACAACCAATAATACGGCCATATGTTGCAAGTTGCTCATAGGCTCCAATTCTGTACGTATCAGTGGTTATTAACGCCACTTTATCAGCGCCATATTTTTGTGCGCCTAACGCTGCAAGCTTAGCCACAGTTGTTGTTTTACCTACACCGGTTGGACCTACTAATGCATATACACCACCTTGGCGAAGTATTTCATTATTGGTTGTTTGCATTTGATCTTCGACCATCGTTAACAATGCTTTCCAGCCTTGTTGACGAGACACATCATCAGGTACAAAACATGCCATTTGTTGTGCTACTTCTTTATCAATGCCCATACCGACTAAACGATCAACCATGCAAGCACGTGTTGGATCGCGACGCGCCATATCTTGCTGCATTAAACCCGATACTTGATGCTCTAATAACTGACGAATTGCGTTCATTTCTTCACGCATTGTTGTCATTTCTTCGCTTTCATTATTAGGTTTTTGCTGGCGAGCAGTTACTGGGCTGTCTAAATCATCAAAGTCGCGGTCTAAATCGTCAAAACCTAAGCTATCGGCTTGCGTATGAGGACGTGCAGGGGCTACATCATCACGTGCAAACATATTATTAGTAGGACGCGCTTTAGCTAAAGGTTCCTGGTAGTTATCTGTAGTATCAATACCTGATTGAGAAAACATTGACGCAAGCTCTGGGGAGCGAGGACGCGGTGATTGACGCTCTAATAAGGCTTGTAAGCTATCTGCTACTTTTGCTTGAGGTTCAGGTTTGGCACGCTGAGGTTCTGATTTTACAAAGTTGTGCATACTTTGCTGTGGCGCTTGAGCACGCGGCTCTGCATTGCCTTGTGGTTGCGCTGTTGCTTTAGGGGCTGCTTTGTCATAATCAACTGCCGCTACAATTTCTACACCGTTAGCCAGCTTTTTATTTGACATAATAACCGCATCAACACCTAACTCATCTTTAACTTCTTTAAGTGCTGTGCGCATATCTTTAGCAAAAAAACGTTTAATTTTCATGATTCAACCCCTTTTAAAATCTTATTGTTGGCCTACTGAGCTAACAATCTTGATCTGTCTTTCGTCTGGTACCTCTTGATAAGACATCACTCTCAATCCTGGAATGGTGTACTTAACAAAACGAGATAACACAGTGCGTAACATTCCTGACGTTAGCAATATAGAAGGTTCACCGGCCATTTCTTGATTTTGATGAGCTTGTGTCAATGACACTTGAAGTCGCTCTGCAAGTCCTGGCTCAATACCGGCACCTTCATCGCCTGCATTTTGTAATGACTGATGCAACATCTGTTCCAACTCAGGTGCCAAGGTTATGACAGGGATTTCTGATGACATACCAACCGCATCTTGAACAATTAATCTACGCAGAGAAATACGCACTGCAGCCGTTAATACATCAGGGTCTTGGCTACGCGGGCCATACTCAACTAGGGTTTGAACAATTGAGCGCATATCGCGAATAGCAACGCCTTCATTCAATAAATTTTGCAGCACTTTTACAATTGCAGTTAATGGCAACACATCTGGTACTAGTCCTTCAACTAAGCGAGGGTGGCTTTTAGCAAGCATATCAAGCAGGTTTTGAACTTCTTCGTGCCCTAGTAGTAACGCCGCACTGTTAGTTAATAACTGGCTGATATGAGTGGCAACTACCGTGGCTGAATCTACAACGGTGTAACCTAGTGATTGAGCTTCATCTTTTTGATCTGGTTTGATCCATACTGCATCAAGGCCAAATGCAGGGTCTTTAGTTTCAACGCCTTTAATTGGACCAAATACTTGCCCTGGATTAATCGCCAGCTCGTCGCCATGTTTAAGTTCGCTTTCACCTGTTGAAACACCCATTAGCGTTATTCTGTAAGCATTAGGGTCAAGCTCTAAATTGTCGCGAATGTGCACAGGTGGTACTAAAAAGCCAAGCTCTTGAGAAAGCTTTTTACGTACACCTTTAATACGATTAAGTAGCTCACCACCTTGAGATTGATCTACCAACGGAATTAATCTGTAACCTACTTCTAGGCCAATTACATCAACTTGTTGAACGTCATCCCAGCCAAGTTCTTTTTGCTCTTGTTTATTAGCAATACCCGTTGCAGCGCTTCCACCACTGGCGGCTTCTTCAGCTTCTGCTGCAGCGGCTTTTAATTTACTTTGCTGCGTGTAGTAAGCTAAATAACCAAGTAACGCACCTAAACTTAAAAAAGCAAAATGTGGCATACCAGGCACTAAGCCCATGATGATCAAAATACCTGAAGCAATGAAGAGAGATTTTTCGTTACCAAGTTGCTTCTTAAATTGGTCACCCATATTGAGCGACTCATTTTGGCGTGTTACAACAATCGCAGTACCAATTGAAAGTAGTAAAGAAGGGAGCTGAGCAACTAAGCCATCACCAATGGTAAGTAATGTATATACTTCCATTGCATCGCCAAAACTCAAATTGTGCTGAATCATACCGACAAATAAACCACCAACAATGTTGATGATTAATATAACAATACCTGCAATAGCATCGCCTTTTACAAATTTACTCGCACCATCCATTGAACCGTAAAAATCGGCTTCTCGGGTTACTTCCTCTCGGCGGTCACGCGCTTGTTCAGCACTGATAAAACCAGCGTTTAAATCAGCGTCAATTGCCATTTGTTTACCCGGCATTGCATCAAGGGTAAAACGTGCAGATACCTCAGATATACGCCCTGCACCTTTAGTAATTACCACAAAGTTAATAATGATCAGGATTAAAAACACGACCAAACCAACAGCGTAGTTACCACCAATAACAACTGAGCCAAACGCTTCAATCACCTTACCTGCAGAATCTCCTCCGTTATGACCTTCAAGTAGTACAACTCGAGTACTGGCAAC
Organism: Pseudoalteromonas prydzensis; assembly: GCF_011050055.1. Classification (GTDB taxonomy): domain Bacteria; phylum Pseudomonadota; class Gammaproteobacteria; order Enterobacterales; family Alteromonadaceae; genus Pseudoalteromonas; species Pseudoalteromonas prydzensis_A. The sequence continues at coordinate 4,413 of NZ_DRGM01000020.1, forward strand.
GTTAAGCGCTAAGCGCATAATCGTAGCGATTAATAATACAGAGGGGAATATACCAAACTCAACCGGCTTCATCGTGTAAACGGTCACGAGTAAAACCACTAATGCGAGAGCAATATTAAACGAGAAAAGGATATCGAGTAAAAATGGCGGTAACGGTAGAATCACCATTCCCAAGGCAGCAAGCACAAGCAAAGGAGTACCTACCCCTTTGGCATAGTCTTTTTTGTCTCTGTTAAGTTGTTGTAATACCGCTTTAAAACTCATAATTCTACAATTTCAAAAAATTGACACTACATAGAATTTGCAATAACTATTCCAAGTTATTAAGTTAGCGATTTAATACTTATAGGCATCGGGGATTGGGAGCTTATTATTAAGCTTAGTTGGGCGTTTACCGCGCCCTTTATTAAAGCGCTTAAGCTGAAATACATACGCTAAAACTTGCGCAACAGCAGTAAATAGCTGATCGGGTATTTGCTCTCCTACTTCAGCCGTATGGTAAAGCGCTCGGGTCAACATAGGGGATTCTAAAATTGGTACTTCATTCCCTATTGCTACTTTTCGAATTTGCATCGCCATTTCATCAATACCTTTAGCAAGCACAATAGGCGCTCCTGCACGCTCTGTATCGTATTTTAATGCTACTGAGTAGTGAGTTGGGTTGGTAACAATAACGTCAGCGTCAGGGACATCTTGCATCATGCGGTTTTGCGACATTTGCCTTTGTGTTTGCCTAATACGCGCTTTTATTTGTGGGTCACCTTCAGAGTTTTTATACTCATCTTTAATTTCTTGCATGGTCATTTTAAGTTGTTTGTTATGGTTATAACTTTGAAATGGCGCATCGATGGCGGCAATAATAATTAAAGTGCATGAAAGGCCTAAAAACATCCAGCCTAAAATCTCTAAGGCATGAATAATATTACCTGGTGCACTTTCTAAACTTAAATGCAGTATTTCATCAAAATAAGTATTAATTAAAAACACAGCAAAACTTGCAACCAAACCAAATTTTAAAAGTGACTTTACAAGCTCAATAGCCGCTTGCGGGCCAAACATACGTTTAAAGCCTTTCATTGGCGACATTTTACTTGCTTTAGGTGCAGCGGCTTCCCAGCTAAAATTAAAACCACCTAGTAACGTATTCCCAATAAATGCAGCCAAAACTATAATTAATACAAACATAGCCATAGGAAACATTAAAGCGTCTGCAACCTCTCCCCATACAGCAAACATTTTAGTGGTATCAAAGGCTTCGTTACGGTTTAAGCTAAGGGTTCGGCCCATTACATTGTATAAACCTTTGCCAATTTCAGGACCATACATCAAAAGCGATATAGCCGAAAAGATAAGTACAAACATGGTACCTAGCTCTTTTGAGCGTGCTATTTGGCCTTTCTTTTTAGATTCTTCAAGCTTTTTGGATGTGGGTTCTTCTGTTTTTTCTTGCCCTGAGTCTTCAGACATGACTTTCTCCTAAGGTGAGCAACCAACTAAAGTACACATTAGCTCAACCATTTTTAACCATTGAAACTCAAACTGAGTAACAAAGTTACCTAGTGTCGCCCAAATAATAATAAGTCCCGCTACCAAGGTAAACGGAAAACCAATAGAGAAAATATTTAATTGCGGTGCTGCGCGCGTCATAATACCAAACGACATATTAATAACGAGCATAGCCGTAAGCGGTGCAAGTGAGAGTACTAGTGCTGTAGTAAACATCCAGCCACCCCAGGTCACTATGTCCCAGTAATGATCTACAGACCACCATGTGCCATCAATGGGTAGCACTTGAAAACTATGCACCACCATTTGAATCATCATTAAATGACCGTTAAAAGCAAAAAATA
>NZ_DRGM01000021.1 GCF_011050055.1 Pseudoalteromonas prydzensis
ATTACGTACAATGACATCAGGTCGTGGTCAGTTCTCTATGGAGTTCTCACACTACGCACCATGTCCACAAAACGTAGCTGAAACTGTAATCGCTGCAGAAAAAGAGAAGAAAGCTGCTAAGTAATTAGCCTTTCAGCTCTTAAAAAAACCCGCACTTGTTGCGGGTTTTTTGTTGCTATAATATAAACTAATATCACAGAAGCAGGCTTGTTTAATTGTCTTGTTACGATGATTCACCCCTTCGCGATGTCGTCATTGCGCATCCAACGTCTTACTCACTAGCAAATGGCTAATCATTTATTACTTGCTGCTAAAATTACAGTAGTTAATAAATGTTAACTTAAAGATTTATTATTCAGAAAATAAAACTAATCGTTTATGACTAGGGAAAAAGTAGTGCAAATACTTGAATGCGAGTAGCTAAAACGGGTATGATAGCAGCTCGTGGCCATCTGTATGGTCCTACCGGAGAAACGGAAGTCTCTCGCAGAAAGAGACATATACATGTACTTTTTAGGACGTTTATATGAATGCAATTAAATTGAGCCCAAATTGGTTGTTACAATTAGTGATAATACTAATTGTTGCCATGGTGACTTTTTCAGTAACACTCATCTTTACAGTTAATCAAACTGTTTTAGCCTTAACGATCACTGTGATTATATTTATGATCTCCATTCTAAATATAATTAATCTACGGTTTTTGCACTGTTATAAAGCGGGGATTTATTATTCTCAAGGACTAGGTAAGAAATATATCAACGCAGACGAAATAGTTGATATTCAGTTTCATTCATTAAAATTATTGACCATGCTCGTAGTAACATTAGAAAACCAAAAGGTAGTTCGCTTTTATAATTGGCAGTTTGATGCCCAAACTCAGCAGTCGATTAAGTGTTGGTATAGAAAAAACAAAAGTAGTTGTAATAAGTTACAGCAAACACCTTGTAATGCATAAAAAGAAGGCCGCTGTTTAGCGGCCTTTTTCTATTTTACTACTATGCTTTTTTACGGCGTAACAGGGTTAGCGGTAATGCTAATAATGTTAGCCAAAACAGTGAACCAGAATCATCATCTTCGTCGTCTGATTGATCATTATCGATATTAATATAGACAAGTTGTGCGTTTGATAAGTTACCAGCACTGTCTTTAGCTTGTACCATTAATGTGATTTTTCTTTCAAATTCGAAATCCAAATCGCCCGCCACAATTAACTGTCCTTGTTGGTTAATAGTGATGGCATTAGGTCCTTGGACTATAAATTCAACAACTGGCGTGTACTCAGCGTCGGCATCGGTGAATTCCAATTGACCAATAACAGTACCGATAGCGCTATTTTCTAACACGTTGAAGCTTTGCTCTGGCGTTAGTACAGGTGCTTGTGGCTCTGGAATAGGTTGCTCAGGAGTCGCAGATTTTATATCAACAATAACAGGATCATGATCCGAGGCTCTATATGCATCGCTTGCATATAAACTTACTTGTTGTGCAGCTGATTTAAACTCAACATTATAGTCTAAGCTGATTGGCTCATCGGCATTGATATGCCAGTCTGTTGCAGCCACTACTTTGGTTAGCAAGCTTGGGCTAGCTACAGCGTGATCTAGGCTACCCAGTCGACCAGAGAAGCTATATGAATAGCCAAGGGTATTGCCGTCTAATTCTGCAACAACATTTTTAAACCCTTGATCGGCAAACGCGCGGATTGGATCTTCCATGGCGTAGGCGTTCATATCTCCGACTAAAATGATATCTTCATCATCGACACCTGTAGGTTTAGTGTTTAGCCAGTCTGCGTAAGCATTGGCACCGGCCACCCGAATTTCATTCCAACATGCTTGGCCATCGCCTAAGTCAGCATTGTTGCCATCTGCGCTGCCACAGCTGCCTTTTGATTTTAAGTGCGCGACTGCAACTGTAAACACTTCATCAGTCGTTAATGACTTAAAGCTTTGCGCAATAGGTGCACGGTTACTGTAATCAAACGGTGCTTGCGTAGTAATTACTGCGTTACCTACTTCGGCTACTTTATTAGCACGGTAGATTAATGCCGTAGTGATTTGGTCAGTACCAATTTGGTTTACGTTAAAATCAACAAATGCGTAGTTATTTACAGAATCTTCGTCATTAAGCGCATTTACTAAGCTGGCAATTGCGCTAAATTCGTCAAAGCCATCATTTTCGATTTCCATTAAACCGATAACATCAGCTTCTAATGCAACAATTGCACTGACAATTTTTGCTTGTTGGCGAATAAATTCAGCTTCACTGTCTGCACCACGGCTGGTTGGGAAGCCTGCACCTTGACCATCACCGTTAAAGTAGTTTAGAACGTTAAAGCTAGCGATACGTAAGTCAGCATCAGCATGAAGTTCTGGTGCCTCAGTACGCGGGTTAGTTGCAACAAAAGTTGGTTGTACGGTTGGGTGAATACGATAGCGATCAAAGCTGTATCCTAGAACACCAATAACGGTATTTACAGTATCGCCTAGGCGTAGCGTATTGTATGCATCTAAGCCAGTGCCTGGGTAAGCGATTGGATCAAGATTCTGCTTTGTTGAGCCATCATCAAGTAAGATTTGTTTTTTACTGTTTTCGGCTTCTACGGCATTAGCAGCATCACCTGGGAGCGCAATTTGCGTACCTTGATATAAGCGCTCTGTTGCTAAGTCAACTTCACCGTAACGACCTAGGCCATAGTTATTGGTAACAACAAGAGGCTGTTCTAAGGTAACTAGCATGCCTTCATAGGCTTCTAAATCAGCGACATCGGTAACAGGCAATGATATTTTAGTTGTTGTGGTTGTAAGACCTGTAGCACAGACTTCAACTTGGCTGACATCGCCAATTTGGGTGGCATTAAAGTACTCTGCGACACTGCCTTTCACGCGTACGTGGTCACCTACATTGACATCGGTATCAGCAAAGTACACAAAGACCCCTTCAGAAGTAAGTGGGTTTGTATCAATATCTGCATCAAGTGATGTAATAAAGAAGCCACTTAATTGCTCTGCGCCTTGAAAATCAGCAGTTACAATGCCTTCCAGCTCAACTTCAGTATTCAATAATGGACTATCACCACCTTCACCTTGAATTGCGTTGATAAGGGTTTTCGCTGCGCCACACTCAAGTGGTGTAACCGGTTCTGGTTCCGGCTCTGGCTCAGGTTGATTGTTTTCACCATGGAAGCCTAAGCCCGAAAAGTCATCTTTATCAAACTGCAGCCATTGCTCACTTGGATCAAATGCGCCTGTTGAATCTGTACGGCCAGAGGTGATAGCTGATTTCCGGCGTAGAGTTTTATCTTTAGTTGTTACACCACCATTGCTCCAAACCCCATCAGCTCCTATTTGACCAAAGCTATCAACTACATTGTCGTCCAAGGTAAGGGTCAAAGCATCATCACCATTAAAATTAACGGCACCACTGAATAGATCTGCTTTATTCTTTAATTCATCTACAGCCCTACTATCAGAAGTAACAATTACATATGTGCTGTTTGCGGCTATAGAACCCGTTAGGTTCTCGCTTGATGTCGCTGATACATTTTTATTTGAAAATAAATTAAGTGTATAACCGTCTAGAGATATAGCTGCTGATGAGGTGTTATAGATTTCAATCGCTTTATTGTAACCGCCACCTTCAACATATTCTGAAATTATTAAATTAGCGGAGGCTGGTGCACTGAGGCTTGCAATAACAAGCGCCAATGGCGTTATTTTTGTATTAAACATTATTATTTTTCCCGTGTATTGTGTCCCGAATGGGACAGTCAGTGTAAGGAAAATTTATGACAAATAAAATACAAAAAGTTAATGAAATGAAAATAAAAAGAGCGCCTTAGCACTCTTTCTTCAGTTATAGTGAAACTATTACTTTTTAAGCAATTGAGCGGCTTGTTTAGCAAAGTAAGTCAAAATACCATCGGCGCCTGCACGCTTAAATGCGAGTAGTGATTCCATAATCGTGGCTTCTTCAGCGAGCCAGCCATTATCAATCGCCGCTTTATGCATGGCGTATTCACCGCTGACTTGGTAAGCAAACGTTGGCACACCAAACTCGTCTTTAACCCGACGGACGATATCTAAATACGGCATGCCTGGTTTTACCATCACCATGTCGGCACCTTCTTGTAAGTCTAAGGCTACTTCACGCAATGCTTCATCAGAGTTGGCTGGATCCATTTGGTAGGTTTTTTTATCCGCGCCTTTTAGATTTCCTGCTGAGCCAATCGCATCTCGAAACGGGCCATAGTAGCTAGAGGCGTATTTAGCCGAGTAAGCCATGATACGAGTATGAACAAAGCCATCAGCTTCAAGGGCTTCGCGAATTGCACCAATGCGACCATCCATCATATCGGAAGGCGCAATAACGTCTGCGCCAGCCTCTGCATGTGAGAGCGCTTGTTTTACTAGAATCTCAGTAGTGACATCATTAATCACATAACCGTGTTCATCAATAATGCCGTCTTGCCCATGTGTAGTGAAGGGATCAAGCGCACCATCAGTAATCACCCCCAACTCAGGGAAGGCTTCTTTGAGGGCGCGGACAGTTCGTTGTGCCAAACCATCTTTGTTATAAGCTTCTTCGGCAAGTAATGACTTTTTGTCGCTTGGTGTTACTGGAAAAAGTGCCAGCGCAGGAATGCCTAAGTCGACCAGCTCTTTCGCTTCAAGTAATAGTAAATCAATTGATAAGCGCTCGATACCCGGCATTGATTCAATCGCTTCACGACGATTGTTGCCTTCAAGTACAAATACTGGATAAATTAAGTCATTTACAGTGAGCTGGTTTTCAGCCATCAAACGGCGAGAGAAATCACTGCGGCGCATGCGACGCATACGAGTATAAGGGAAAAGGTCGAGACCTGATTGGGCCATTATTTGCTCCTAGTCTAAAATTGGAAAGCTAACTACACGATTACGGCCACTTTGTTTGGCATGATAAAGTGCTTTGTCGGCGCAGTCTGTGAATAATCCTGGGTTATTAATGTCTTCAGCAATGGCGCTATACACACCAGCACTAATAGTAAACTTAATCTCAGTATTTGCTATAGCAATCGTAGCATCTAAGATTTCTTGACGTATTTGCTCTGCTAATTCAATGGCACCGCTGAGCACTGTATTGGGCAATAAAACTACAAATTCTTCCCCCCCATAACGTGCCACTTCGTCGAGTGGGCGCTTTAGGCGGTTTTTTATAATGTCAGCTACCGCACGAATCGTTTGGTCGCCAATTAAGTGCCCGTAAGTATCGTTAATACTTTTAAAGTGATCAATATCGAGCATTATTATACTCAAAGGAGTTTGCTCTCTGCGTGAGCGACGTAAGTCCATGACTAGCTTTTTATCAAAGTAGCGACGATTTTTGATTTTTGTTAGTGGATCTTCCATATTAATTTGCTCAAGCGCGCGGTTTTTTTCTTCAAGCTCGCGTAAGGTAACTTGTAGCTCAAAGGTACGCTCTTCAATATTCGCTTCGAGGTCTGATCTCGCTTGTTCTTGTAGCGCTAAACGCTCTTGTAGTAATGCATCATGCGCTTCACTTTGAGCTATTTTACTTTGTTGGGCTGCGACTTGCGCGTCACGTTCGATTAAAAAATGCTTTATGGTGGCAAAGCTTAGACTGAGTGAGCAAATTAAAAAACTAAAGAATACAAACGGTAAGCCACGGGTATTAAAATCATAAATATCAAACACGACAATTATCAAGTAAAGCTGCGTGGCAAAGAATATCAACGCGCCACATAAAAGTGCATTGAGAGGCTGGGTTTGCTGCTGCCGAATATCGATCCCTAACGCAGTTATATGCAATAGCATAATAATCAGAGGCACAAACAGACAGTAACTCAGCATGATATTGGTCGGCAGTAACCAAATAAAAAACAGGCTGATAAACAGTAACCTGTTACTCCATGTATGTAAGGGTTGCAGCAATGTTTTTACCGGCCGGCGCAACTGTTCAAATAAAGGTTTGAATAAGCAAGTTGCCAGTATCAGCATGCTTGGCACTGCCAGTTGTTGCAGCGTCGGTAAAGAGGGGTGAAAATAGCGATAGCCAAAGCCATATAAATAAATTAATAATAACCATAAGGTGATTAAAATTGTGCCGCACAGAGCAAAGTAACGTTTTCTAGAAAAACTAAACATGACTAAGCTTGTGATTGCCAAAGATAAAATAAATCCGACTAGCAAGCCATACAGTAAATTAAATTTACTTTTATCTTTTAAATACTCGTCATGCTGCCAAAGGCTCAATGGTACTCTGACACCATCTAAACTTTCAACACGCAGCAGTAATGTTGAATTACTGCTTGGTGGTAGCGTGAGTTTTACTAGTAATGATTCGGTTGCAATTTGTCGGTTTTTCAGTGGCAGTGCATCACCAATTTCTTTAACTAATAACGTGTTCTGCTTAAAGTAGTGGTATACCGCGACCTTATCTAATAATGGATTATCAATAGATAATAAAACCGCTAAGTCTGCATCTTCAGTATTAACCAGTTGTAGACGCAACCATACAGCTTGGCTCGTTAAGCCTAAATTGAGCGCTTGCTCTGTGGGTTGTTGCCACTGCTGCTTTGCGCCTAGCTTAGCTTGTTCGGGTGTTAAGGGCTGCAGGGAATACTGAAAAGGAATATCTTGTAAGTGTTTGAAGTGTTTATCTAAGACAATATGAGTGGCATGGGACGTAAATGAAATCAATAGCAAGCTAAATAGCAGCAACCAAACACGCTTCATTATCAGCCCTTGTGGTTGAATAACTGTTGGAAGTTAAGTGTAGTTTGCTTTGCAACGGTTGCAAATTCTAACCCTTTTAAGGACGCAATGGTTGCGCAGATATGTGGTAAATAACTTGGTTCATTACGATGAGATTTTGGTTTTGGTGTTAACGAGCGAGGGATCAAAAACGGCGCATCCGTTTCGATCAATAGTCGTTCAAGTGGAATGCTCGGTATCAGCTGTTGCAACTGTTTACCACGGCGTTCATCACAGACCCAACCGGTAATACCAATGTATAAGCCTAACGCTAAATACTGCTCAAGTGCTTGTTGATCACCTGTGAAGCAATGTAATACACCGCGAACGGAATACTGTTGCAAGATTGCTAGCATATCTTCACTGGCATCGCGTTCATGTAAATAGACCGGCAGATTTAATGCTACCGCTAAAGCTAACTGTCGGTGTAATACCGATCGTTGAGTTTCGCGGGGAGAAAAATCGCGATTATAATCCAACCCACACTCGCCAATTGCGACCACTTCTGGGGCTGCTACAAGTGAGCGTAATTGCTCTTCAAGCTGCTCAGTGGCTGATTTGGCATCATGTGGATGCACTCCCGCTGTTGCGAGTAACTGGTATTGCTTTGCTAAATTCAAGGCTTGGTGGCTGGACTCAATATCGCAGCCAATTAACAGCATTTGACTAACATTGTGTGCTTTTGCACGAGTAATGATAGCCAAATGTTGATCATCAAATTGATGATTGGTGAGGTTTACGCCAGCATCAATGAGATGGGTGGTCATTAATTGGTGCGCTTAACGCGGATCGAGCGATTCTGGCCTGCTTTTTTCAATAAAAAGGAGTTGAACAAACCGCGTTCGATCACAATGGTATCATTGGTTGAGATACGCAAGCTATCAGAGCCAATTTGACGCCATTGCTGACCATTGTCTAAGTTAATAATTAACTCACCGTAAGGTGCTTCTTCAACGCTTGTTACCTGCGCAGAAATTTCATCGTCGTTATCTTTGCTTACCTCTTTATGTTCAAGGCCAAAGTCTTCATTTTTAGCTTTCACGCGCTGCTCAGCCGCGGCAACTGTGCCCGCTGTTGCGGCAACCGCTGGCGCTGCACTATTCGTAGGTGGCGTTAAGGTTTTCGAGGTGGTTGGTTTGCTTAACGATTTACCTGCCATGGTGTTGTCATAACAAAGTAGGCGGTTAAAGTCATTTTCAACAAACGTACAGGCCTGTAAAGCTTGTAGGTTCACTTCGTTGGCATGGACTGTTGGAATACTTAGTAAGGCAAGTATGGGTAGTAGTTGTTTTTTCATTTATTCCTCTGACTCATTTTGCTGAGGTTTAGCACTATAAAAGGACGCTAAAATTAACCCCAATTCAAATAACAGTAGCATGGGAAATGCTAATAATGATTGTGAAAGTACGTCGGGTGGTGTTAAAAACATCGCGACGACAAACACACCTACCACAATATAAGGGCGCTTTTCTTTTAAACTCTGCGTTGTAGTAGCACCGCTGAAACACAGCAGCATGATAGCTACTGGGATTTCAAAGGCGACCCCAAAAGCAAAAAACAGCTTTAACGCGAAGCTTAAGTAACTGCTAATATCTGGCGCGAGGGTCATCATTTCTGGGCCAACACTAGTAAAAAAGCCAAGAATGATCGGTAGTACTACAAAGTAACAAAATGCGATACCACTATAAAACAATATAATGCTCGATGCCAAAATTGGCATTAGCATGCGTTTTTCATGTTGGTATAACCCTGGCGCAATAAAGCCCCATATTTGGTGTAATATCAACGGAAATGCGGCAAATAAAGCGACAAATAAGGTTAATTTAAATGGCGCAAAAAACGGTGCTGTTACATCCGTGGCGATCATAGTTGCGGTACTTGGTAAGTGCGCAACTAATGGGGCCGCTACAAAACTGTAAATATCGTTGGCGAAGTAAACCAACGCAATAAAAAACACCAATATGGCTAATAAGGCTTTCATTAGCCTATTTCGCAATTCAATTAAATGACTTACAAAGCCTGATTTTACTTGTTCAGTCATAATTTAACTCGTTACCGATATATAGACCACAGCGAACAAAAATAATTTCATTTTTGCTCATCAATATTCGCTTTTTTGGTTAGATCCGAGGAGGCTTTTTTATAACTATGGGTGACGGAATCAGCGGCTTTTTGCAGCTCGTCAACCGAGTCTTTTATTGCCGGATTGAGATCTTGCATGCCTTGCTGTTCAGCTTTTTTCAAATTTTGGTGCAACTCATGCACTCTTAATTCTTCGTTGACTTCGGCCTTAACCGAGTTCGCCAAAGATTTTATTGTTTTTATCCAGCGGCTTACCGTGCGGATAGCAACCGGCAAACGTTCAGGGCCAAGCACTACTAAGCCGACGATCAACACCACAACCAGTTCCCACATACCCATGCTAATTAAGCCTTATGGTCTTCTTTGCTTTTATCAACAGACTCTTTATTTTGTATTGGGTTATTTGCTTGCTCTATAGGTTCTGCTGGTTTTTTTTGCTCATCTTCAGAGACCGCTTTTTTAAACCCTTTAACAGCATTACCTAAATCACCGCCAATGCCACGCAACTTCTTAGTGCCAAAAAGTAACACTATGATTGCTAATACAATTAATAATTGCCAAATACTAATACCGCCAAAACCCATGGTTTACTCCAAATTTCATTGTATGTTTACGCTGATTATACTCAGCAGAATGTAAATAGCACTTAGTTTATGCATTTCGCCACGCTAAAATAAAGCCAATTATTGAACAACTTGCTGCAACAGTGGTAGCTATAAAATCATGCTGTAAATAACATAACCCCGACACTATCATCGCAGCGCCTGCAAATACACCCAGTAACAACGGCTTATGTGATGGCTGCGGCAATGGTGGTTGGCGGTGTTGCTGCTGTTTTAGGTTCTGATAAATTAAATCCGGTAGCTCGGGCATTTTTTCTGCCCAAAATGGTAAGTTTGCATATACTTGCTTAAGCACCGACCAAGGACCTACTTGCTGTTTTACCCAATCTTCTAAAAAGGGTTTTGCTGTTTTCCATAAATCTAATTGTGGATATAGCTGACGCCCTAGACCTTCAACATACAGTAAGGTTTTTTGTAGTAGAACTAATTGCGGTTGAACTTGCATATTAAAGCGACGAGCGGTATTAAATAGGTTAACGAGCACGTGACCAAATGAGATCTCAGCGAGCGGTTTATTAAAGATTGGCTCGCAGACGGTGCGAATGGCAAACTCAAACTCTTCGACGCTGGTATCTTTTGGTACCCAACCCGAATCAACGTGTAACTGTGCCACTTGGCGATAGTCGCGATTAAAAAAGGCAATAAAGTTTTCCGCTAAATAGCGTTTATCTTCTTTATTTAAAGTGCCAACAATACCGCAGTCTATGCCAATGAATTTGGGGTTTTCTGGGGTGTCGTAAGAGACGAACACATTACCAGGGTGCATGTCAGCATGAAAAAAGCTATCTCGAAATACTTGGGTAAAAAACACCTCCACACCACGCTCAGCGAGTAGCTTCATATTGGTGTTTTGCGCAATTAACGCATCTGTATCTGACACTGGAATGCCGTAAATACGTTCCATTACCAGTACATTTACACGGCTGTAGTCGCTATAAACATAAGGAATATAAAGGGATTCAGAGTCTTCAAAATTACGCTTTAATTGAATTGCATTCGCGCCTTCACGCAGTAAATCCAATTCATCAAGTAAGGTTTTTTTATACTCTTTAACAACCTCAACAGGGCGTAACCTTTTCGCTTCGTTGATTAGTTTTGCTACTACTTTGGCAAACTGTTCCATTAATGCTAAATCAGCGTCAATTTGTTCTCTGATATCAGGGCGAATGACTTTGATAACCACCTTTTGTGGTTGCTCGTGTTCGTCCACTAAAGTGGCTGTATGCACTTGGGCAATCGATGCCGATGCCAGTGGGGTTTGTTCAAAGTCGCTAAAGTATTCACTGATATCATCGATTTCGAGCGCATTTTCAATTAGTTGTTGCGCTAACGCGCCATCAAATGGCTGTACTTGATCTTGTAATAAGGCCAGTTCTAAAGCGATATCCAGCGGTAACAAATCGCGCCGAGTAGAGAGCATCTGACCAAACTTGATCCACACCGGCCCTAATTGTTGTAATGCTAAGCGCAGCCTTAAACCCGCTGGTTTTTCTGGGTGTTTGTTTTTTAGCCAAAACAAACATGCGCGACTCACTTTGCCATACCAAGGTATTTTTTGTGATGGTATTAATTCATCTAAACCATAGTTAAGAAGGGTCTTAGTGATGTTATAAAGCCGAGCAGCTGACACAAATAATCCTTACTGATTTATTTTGCTTGAAGTAATTGGTTAACTCGCAACTCAAGTTGCGCAGTATGACTTTTCAGTTGGCGCGTGTGTTGCTTAAATTGTTCAAGCTCTAAAGGATGAATCGTCACTTTGAGCTCGTCTTGGCATAGAGTAGTTAGCGTTGTAGAGAGTTTGTTGTTGGCTTTTTGGCCTTGCTGTTGGGTTTGTTTAACTAACAGCCATAATTGCTGTGCAGCGGCATCACCAAGGTAACGTGATAAATGTTCAGGCCAGTCGATATCAAGCGCTGCAAAGGCACTACTAAAGCCCTGTGCGATATGTAAATCGCCTTGCAAATCAAGCTTGTCTTGGCGAATTAACTGGGTGAGCATCGCTGGGTTTTTAAGTGCCATTAAGGTTTGCATATCAGCACTGATCATGCAATCAAATTGCTGCTCGGTGGTGTTATAGATATGCAGTTGCTGGCCAGTGAAGACGACCAAAAACTGTTGCTGCCAATCGCGTATATCAATTAATAAGCGTTGTTGTGCAATTGGTGCGAGTCTATCGCTAAGGCTTAAGTCGAGCTGCAGCGCAGTATTTAAAATACTTTCTACTAGTGCGACGATGAAATTATTTAACATACCAATACCTTAGCAATAAACGTTATGAACTTGGCGGTACTTAATATTTAAAGCCGCGATGCAATGCGACAATCCCACCAGTGAGATTTTGATAAGTAGTTTGCTCAAACCCAGCTTCGTTCATCATTGCTTTTAGTGTTTCTTGATCTGGATGCATACGAATAGATTCAGCTAAATATTTGTATGATTCACCATCATTTGCAACGAGTTCACCCATTTTAGGTAGTAAGTTAAATGAGTAAAAATCATAGGCTTTACTGAGCACCTGGTGCTCTGGTTTAGAAAACTCTAATACCAGTAAACGACCACCTGGCTTTAAAATACGGTACATTGAACGCAGTGCTTTATTTTGATCGGTAACATTCCGTAAACCAAAGGCAATGGTAATTAAATCAAAACTATTATCGGGGAAAGGCAGTGCTTCAGCATTCATTTGCACGTAGTCAATATTGCCAACCAGGCCTAAGTTATGCAGCTTTTCACGGCCTACCTTAAGCATTGATGAGTTGATATCACCTAAAACAACTTGCCCGGTATCGCCAACAAGTTGACTAAACTTGGCGGTTAAGTCGCCAGTACCGCCAGCTAAATCTAGTACCTGGTGGCCTTTACGCACACCTGAGCTGGCGATGGTTTGACGTTTCCATAAACGATGAATACCAAACGACATGAGATCATTCATTACGTCATATTTAGTCGCAACGGAATGAAATACATCGGCAACCATAGAAGCTTTTTCGGTTTCGGCAACGGTTTTATAACCAAAATGCGTGGTCTTTTCAGGATTCTCGTTCATGATTAATCTCTATCGTGGTAATAAAGACTAGTGTACTTGATTGTGCCTGTGAGGTGCAATTTGAATCTAGTTAAATTGCTTGTGGATCAAACTGATTAACGACTATTGACCTGCAATAAAACTGCTTTGGCCAAGCGATCTTGCCTTATGTGCGGCATTGGATGCTGTACGGGCAAGGTTATTAAAATCTTTTTCATCTTGATGTTTGGCAATACCTAATGAAAGGTTGATTGGCGGAAGCTTAATACCATTTTTCGAGCTGACAAAGCGAAGCTTTTCGACTCCATTGCGGACTTTCTCGGCAATGACATTCGCTGTTTCTGGGTCAATATCAGCCAATAATATGGTAAAAGCATCTTTGCTGGTACGCCCAGGTAGACCGCTTTCAAATACATATTTTTGGATCTGTTTAGCGACCTTACTTAAAATTACTTCACCAATGATGTCACCGTAGTTATCAATAAAGTGATCTAAGTTATCTATTTGAATGGCAATCGCACACACCGATTTTTTTTGGTCTAACCATAATTGTGTTTGCTGGTTTAAATAATGACGCTTAAAAAGGCCTGTTTGCTGGTCGGTGATGTGTTGTTTGCGTAATTGTAAGAGTTGTTGTTGAGTTTTCTCGTGTAATCGCTTTGCTTTGATCAGCTCTAGTTTAAATTGTTTATGTTGCGTGAGCAGATGGGCTGTTTGTTTATTTAATGTCTCAAGTGCGAGGCGACTTTGGGCAATATTATTTTCATCTAGCGAATGAACACAATCACTGACCTGACTGGCAAAGCGGATAATATCTTTTTCGGTTGCGTGCGCGCTACGTGATAATGAATTAATAATACCGTCGACATTGCGAACCATCTTAGTTTCGGCTTTGTGAGCGTGATCCATATAATCGAAGTACAATTGCTCTATATAGACACAGTCAATTTCTTGGCCTTGAGCAATAGCGCGATCAATGGTGGTATTTAAATCAGAATTAACTTGGCTGACGTAGGTGTAGACGACGTGATAATTAAGTGGGGTCGGTGGTAAAATATGATGTTCTAAAAAGATACATACCTTGGTCATTTTTTCTTGAGCAATAGCCATGGAATCATGGAACATCATTGTATACACCAATTAAATACACGTAACAGCGAAAAATTAAATAACCCTTTCCATGAGGTCTTGACGCAATCCTAGCGTATGAGATTGCCTTACATTAATCTGTATCGGGGATATTTAAAAGCAAAAATATGTAATTTGGCAGCGAAATTTCTATTTTTATCGTTCAATAGCTGATTTTCTCGACAATCTTGTTAAGTAATAAAAAATGCTGATTAACTACTAGTCAATAGTCGCGGTTAATTTAACCTTGTATTTTTGCCCTTGGTCGCATTTTGTTGGTTATTGTAGCTGTCTAGGTTAGGTTAAACCTCACGTTTTCAGTAGCAGACCCCTTATATTATGAAAAAATCACCTTCATCGGTTATGCGTTATTCTCTGTTAAGCATCGCCTTGGCATGTACATTAAGCGCTTGCCAAATGACCACGGTAGATAGCGATCAACAATTTACGCAAGTTGCGCAAGCAATTGTTGATTATCGAAAAAGTATTAGCGCGTATAGCCACCCAGAAGGTGTTGATGGCTATTTGTTAACTAATCTATCAGCTGAGTTTCTTGACCAGAAATATCAACATAACACGGAGTTATTGGCGCAGTTAGACGCAATAGATAAAGATAAGCTCAGTGATGAAAATCGTATTAATCTCACTATCATTCGCGGCCAAGTACAAAATAGTATTGATGAGTATGTATTTAATAGCCATTACATGCCACTGACTTCTGAATATGGTTTTCACTCTAGTTTATCGTTTATGGTGTCGCGTTCAGATTATAAGAAACCAGCTGATTATCAGCTTTATCTGCAGCGTTTGCAGCAAGTTCCACGATTCTTCAAGCAAAATATCGGCTGGATGCGCAAAGGCTTAGAGGTTGGCTTAACGCAACCGAAAGCGGTACTTGTTGGTTATCAAGATTCGATCAGTGCTTATATTGTGGATGACGTTACTGAGTCTGAGTTTTATAAACCATTTTTAAATAATACCGCAGGTTTAACTGACAGTGAGTTTTTTGCTTTACAACAACAAGCAAAAAAAATCATTAAAGAGCAAGTGATCCCTGCTTATCAAAGCTATTTAAGCTTCTTTAATGAAGAGTATCAGCCCGGTGCGCGTACTGAAATTGGTATCTCTGCAACACCTAATGGTGCTGCGTTTTATGCCAATCGTGCCAAGTATTACACCACCACAGACATGACCCCAAAAGAAATCCATGAACTGGGGTTAAAAGAAGTGGCACGTATTCGTGCTGAAATGGATAAGATTATTGAGCAAGTTGGTTTTAAAGGCACGTTTGCTGAATTTGTGCACTTTTTACGTACTGATCCGCAATTTTACGCTAAAACACCAGAGGAGCTTTTAAAAGAAGCCTCTTACATAGCTAAAAAAATGGATGCGCAATTACCTAAGCTATTTCATACCTTACCACGCATGCCTTATGGTGTTGCGCCCGTGCCAGCAAGCATAGCGCCAAAATACACCACTGGCCGTTATTCTGGCTCGAGTCGTGATGATCAAGCGGGTTATTACTGGGTAAACACTTACGCACTTGATAAACGACCTTTATATGTATTAGAAGCACTTACTTTTCATGAAGCTGTACCGGGGCATCATTTACAAATCTCTCTAAATGCGGAGTTAGAAAACCTGCCAAGTTACCGTCAAGACGCCTATTTATCGGCATTTGGTGAAGGGTGGGGGTTATATTCTGAGTATTTAGGTATCGAAGCAGGTTTTTATCAAGACCCATACAGTAACTTTGGCCGTTTAACTTATGAAATGTGGCGAGCAGCCCGTTTAGTGGTTGATACTGGCATGCATATGTATGGTTGGAGTCGCGATCGCGCGATGAAGTTTATGAGTGAAAACACCGCGCTTTCATTACATAACGTAAAAACTGAAACCGATCGCTATATTTCATGGCCTGCACAAGCGCTGTCGTACAAAATTGGTGAGCTAACGATTAAGCGCTTACGCAAAGAAACTGAGCAAGCATTAGGGCAAGATTTTGATGTCCGTGAGTTCCATCATCAGATACTTCGTCATGGCTCTGTGCCCATGTCAGTGTTAGAAGATCAAATCCATCAATATATTGAAACTGAGCTAGAAAAGCGCGGCTAAGTTACTATCCTTACTTTATCTCGGTGCGTGCTTGACTGGTACGTAACCGAGTTTTCCTTTTAAAACATTTGCTTGAAACTTGTTCTACTTATATGCTCAAAGCTGGGAAAATAATCAGCAAGGGGCGTTGCGTGAGTGATTTTATAATTTTTAGTATTGATGTGTTTGCCAGTTTATTTATTGTGGTATTTGGCTGTTTAATTTTACTGGTTATTTATTTTTATATTAGTGATGTTACTCAATCAAAACAGGCAATTAGGAAAAACTATCCGGTAATTGGTCGATTTCGCTATTTTTTTGAGCGCCAAGGCGAGTTTTTCCGTCAATACTTCTTCGCTATGGATCGTGAGGAAATGCCATTTAATCGTGCCGATCGTAGCTGGGTTTACAAAGCGGCTAAAAATGTTGATCGCACCACCGCGTTTGGCTCAACTCAGAGCCTAGAAGTTACCGGTACCGTGATGTTTATGAACTGCGCGTTTCCTACTTTAGACGAAGAAGCGCTTGAGCCTAGTGCTGTGACTTTGGGCCCGCATTGTCCCAATCCTTATATTACTAAATCGCTATTTAATATTTCAGGTATGAGTTTTGGTGCGTTATCAAAACCTGCAGTACGTGCGTTATCGCAAGGTGCAAAACTGGCTGGTTGTTGGATGAATACCGGTGAAGGGGGGTTAAGCCCTTATCACTTAGAAGGCGGTGCCGACATTGTGTTTCAAATTGGCACCGCTAAATATGGTGTGCGCGATGAGCAGGGCAAATTAAGCCATGAGAAGCTCAAACAAATAGCAGCGCATGAACAAGTCAAAATGTTTGAAATTAAAATGAGCCAAGGCGCTAAACCGGGTAAAGGTGGTATGTTGCCAGGCAAAAAAGTCACCGCTGAAATTGCGGCTATTCGTGGTATCCCAGAAGGTCACGATTCAATTAGCCCAAATGGTCATCCTGAAGTTAAAAACCCTGCAGATTTACTTGATATGATTGCCTCGGTGCGCGAAACGACTGGCAAGCCAACCGGCTTTAAAGCGGTTATTGGCGCTTATGCATGGCTGGAAACCTTGTTTGCTGAGATCAATCATCGTGGTATTGAATCTGCGCCCGATTTTATTACTATCGATAGTGCTGATGGCGGTACCGGTGCTGCACCACAACCGCTGATGGATTCGGTGGGGTTACCGCTAAGAGAAAGCTTACCGTTAGTTGTTAATATGCTGGAAAAGCATGGCCTACGTGAACGAGTTAAAGTTATAGCCTCAGGTAAGCTAATAGTGCCATCAAAGGTTGCTTGGGCACTTGCACTTGGTGCTGATTTTGTGGTCTCGGCACGGGGTCATATGTTTGCTTTAGGTTGTATTCAAGCGTTGCAATGCAACAAAGATACTTGCCCAACAGGGATCACTACTCATAACGAGCGCCTACAACGCGGCTTAGATGTCGCCGATAAAGCCCAGCGCGTAGCAAATTACAATAAGTATATTCATTATGGTGCAGGTTTAATTGCCCACTCATGTGGGGTATTTAGTGCCCGAGAACTCGGCAGGCAGCATGTACGCGTTGTGCAAGAAAATGGTTTATCAGAACCACTTGATAAAATGTATGAAAACTATCAGTAATTTAAAGGGGCTAGGTAATAGGGCCCGCCCAGAATAGATTGCTAAAAGGCACTTAATAAAGTGCCTTTTGCTATTTTTATAAACTTAATTTAGTTGGCTTATCAATAAAGAGAAAAACTCTTCTTTGCTATTACAGGTATGGGCGTTTAATACTAATTGCTCACCCAGCGCTAAAGTGTGGCGTTGCACGTCTAAACGCGCCTGTGCATCTTCAATACCATCAATGTCAGCAACGTGTGCTAAGCCGATAGTGCGGCGTATCAGCTCGGTGCCACAGTAGCCAATCGCGTCTTGTAATACTTGTTGCATAAAATACTCGCCATAACCAGCGGCCTTTAAATTGTTATCTGTGGTTTGCTCTGCAATTAACTTCAGCCACTGTTGCTCAAATAAAGAATAACTCTCTTGCAGGCAAGTCAGTAAATGGCTGTGATAGTTACGGCGTGTAACAAATTCACTAATACGAGCATTTTGTGCACAGTAGTTTAATAATAAGTTGCCGATAAATGAGCCGATATCAAAGCCAACTGGGCCAAAAAAGCCAAATTCAGGGTCGATCATCTTAGTAGTGTTTTGATCGACAAAAATACTGCCGCTATGCATATCACCATGCAGCAAGGTTTGTGGGCAAGATAAAAACGTGGCTTTTAGTTTTGCGATCGCTAAATGTAATGCGGCGTTATTTTGTAGTTTATTGACTGTACTTTGCAGCTCGCTTGGGTAGTTATTACGCTCATGTTCACGCAAGATATCGTTGAAAAACAAATCTTCAGTAATTTGGCACAACTCTGGATTAGTAAATTGACTGACTTTGGCTTTTTTATCTTGCGCGGTTAGGTAAAAGTCTGAGTTATAAAAACCGCTGTGGCTTAAGTAGTGAGCCACATGCTGGCCCAGCAGCGGGAATTGCTCTGCGTTTATTTGTGCGCTACGCAAAATTTGCAAATGACCAAGATCTTCTAAAATGGTCAGCGCTTGCTCTGGATTATGATGCAGTACTTTTGCCGTGTAGTCTGGGCTCAATGCGCCGTGGTTGAGTAAAACCTCAGCTTCAATACGTGCTCGGTCAAGCGTCAGTGGCCATGATTCACCCACACAGCGCGCATAAGGCAAGGCCTGCTTTAAAATAACGCTATTACTTTGCTCGTCACTTATTCTAAATACCAGATTTAAATTGCCATCTCCAAACTCATACGCCGTTAACGTTTGGTCAGGATCAAACAAGTCATAGCCATCTTTAGTTACAAGATTTTTAATATAATCAATCGCATGCTGTGCATTAAAGGCAACGTATTCGGGCATCGGCGTACTCTCAGAAAATGATAAACGATAGCATTCTATACCTTCAACCGTTTAGATGTCTACACTTCTGGGTTGTGCGTTTTAAAAACTGCTGTAAAATAGCGATTAGCCAAACGATTATTCAGGATCAACCATGCAAGATCTCATCGCGAGTAGTTTAAAATATCAAAACAAGACACTAAGTGTGTTAGACCAATACTTATTGCCACACCAGCAGCTATGGCACGAATGTAATGATGTAACCACTATGAGGGATTTGATTTTAAGCTTAAAAATACGCGGCGCACCGCTGATTGGCTTAGGAGCAAGTTTGCTAGTTGCCCATTTGGCAGGGCAAGGCACAGCTAAAGCAGCATTAGCGCAGGCGATTGATGATTTAGAAGCCACTCGACCTACCGCCGTTAATTTAATGCATTGCATGGCAAAGTTACGTATTGCGTTACAGCGAGATGATTATGTAACGGCAATCGTCAGTGCCGCTGTTACATTGTTTAATGAAGATATCGCTTTGTGTGAAAGCATGGCAAATCATGGTGCTGCACTGGTTAACAGCGGTGATAATATCCTCACGCATTGTAATACGGGTGCCTTAGCGACCGCAGGGATTGGTACTGCTCTTGGTGTTATTTATAAAGCGCAGCAACGTCATGGCGATATTCATGTGTGGGTGGATGAAACGCGGCCATTACTGCAGGGTGGGCGTTTAACCGCGTTTGAGCTTGAACGCTGGCAAGTACCTTACACCTTAATTTGCGATAATATGGCAGCGAGTTTAATGGCTGCTGGCAAGGTTGATAAAATTTTTGTCGGTGCTGATCGCATTGCTGCAAATGGTGACTTTGCTAATAAAGTGGGCACTTATAATTTAGCGGTGTTGGCGCATTTTCATAACATCCCATTTTATGTGGTAGCGCCATTAACAACCCTCGACGTAAACACAGCATGCGGCGCAGAGATTGAAATTGAGCAGCGTAACAGCGCAGAAGTGCGCGGTGTAAGCGGAAGCTTTGGTGAGGCGCTATGGGCACCTACAAATGCTAACGTATATAATCCCGCGTTTGATGTAACCCCCGCTAAGCTTATTACCGGCTGGGTGCTCGATACTGGCGTATATGATCAATCGCAAGTGTTGGCAGGTGAATTGAAAGACTTAAATTAACAGCTAACCCAGTAATATACGGCTGAATTCTGAAAGAAACTCAGAAGTGTCATTAAGGTAGTTGGGATAGGCTTTTTCGATAGATTTCAAGTCATTTCCCGCTACTAATAATACGTTGTTGTGAGTTTGTCGCTCTTGCTCTGCATAGTGCGTTAATGCTTCTTGCTTCTTACTGGCTGCGTACAAAAAGACCCGACCCATTTGAGTTTCGGTATTATGAACAAGTAAAGCAAAACCTGTATCTTTTGATTTATTTTTAATCTCGTCAACTTGAAACGCACGGTTAAACGCATCGAGTTTATGAAATGCTGCGAGCTTTTTATTTAAAGCAGCTAATTCATCAATAAAGCTTTGTGATTGTTCAGCACTTAATTGATTTGAGCCATCTTTAACGGCAAGAAATTCACCCATGATAAAAAATAATCGTTGCCAATCTGTATCAGCGGCTTGTGGGTTGGTTTTCAGTGTTTCTTTTTCAATAATATCGACGATTTCGACTGTAGTTGCCCATAAATGCTGGAGTCGAGTACGTAATTGAACTTCGATTTGAAAGCCTTTGTAATCGTGAGACTCTAAATTGTTATAACTTTTATAGACACGATGAATGCCCCTATAGCCAGTGGCTTTAGGATGATCAATATAATCATATGACTTTACGCTATGGACTGTTCGACTTGAATCTAAACTTTTATTGAGCTTATACAGGTTATCTAAATTGTCTAAAATAACTCTGCAACCACCTATGTCGTGCATGCGCTTGAGGTTGATGGCATTTTCACTTTTGCCGTCTAACGACTCACGTTGCAGTTTATCAATAATTGTCGGCAAACGTTTTAAGCGACGTACAATAGTAGCAGAATCAAGCAGATTGAGTTTTTTTACGTGTTTCCATACTAAATTTTTGATGATGGTCAGCGGGTATAAATGAGCCGCGCGATAGTTTTGAATGACTTCGGTAGCAAATTCAAAATCGCCTTCTTGTTTACGAAAAATACGGCCAGCTTTTTCAACTTGCTTACGAGAATACGCAAGTTGTTGTTTGGACTTTTGATATTGTTCGTTGACCATTTCACGTTCACTTAATTGAGTAAAACTAACACTGAAAATATACTACAGAGTTAAGTTGTTTAAGTCATCTTTGATATGACGTTAGCTCTTAGCTACATACACCCATGCATCAATGCCGCTGCTAAATGACTCTGCTATACGGATGTAGTCATCAACTTCATAGCTATCTGCGTTAGCAAGTTCCTCTAAGGTGATGGTAAAAATAGTGCCGGTTACGGTATCCGTTGCCAGCCCTGTTTTGATTAGCGCGGGATGAAACCGCTGGCCGCTGCTTTTCAGCACGGCGGCGTCGGTGATCTCAACTTCGCCTACCAGGTAACCTTGCAGCGTGTCGGCTTGACCGTCAAGCAAGCGACCAAAGGTATCAAGCTGTACTTGCGCTAATTGCAGTGTACCGTATGAAAATAGCTTTTCCATTTAAATTCCTTTATTAACAGATGCCTAGTCCAATAAAGGAAATTGCTTAGCAATCTCAGATTCGGTGCTTTGTGCCACCCAGCCTTCGGTATTATTAAACAAACGAATGGCAGTAAATTCAGGATCGCTGCCCATATCAAACCAATGCGGGGTAAGCTCCGGTACTGAAATTAAATCACCTTGCTGGCAAAGCACTTGGTATACCTTGTCGTTAATATGTAGGCAAAACAGTCCTTGGCCTTTTACAAAAAAGCGCACTTCATCTTCACTGTGAGTGTGCTCAAATAAAAACTTAGCACGAAGCTCTGTGGCTGCTGGATTACCTTTTGCTAATGAAATTACATCAACCGTTTGATAACCACCTTGTTGCTTCAAGCGCTCAATATCGTTGCTGTAGGCATCAATAATATCTTCATGGCTGGTATCGGCGTTAATAACTGCGCTTGCTTGCCACTGTTCAAAACGAACATTTACTTTATTAAGTTCGGTGGCAATTTGTGTTGCATCTTGAGTATTTAATAAGGCATTGCTGCCGTTACAATCAGCAAAAATAGTCAGTTGGCTCATGCTAAATGCTCCGCAGTAAATTGACTAAAATCGTTAATATAGTTATGTGCAGGCGAGCTTGCTTGACCATCACGGATCAGGTGTAAGGTGTTTAAACCTGCGGCTTTGGCGGCATCCAGTTCAGCGGCTACATCGCTTAAAAATAACACTTCATTAGCGGCAAAAGGTAGTTGCGCAATAATATTGTGATATGAACTTTGCTCTTGTTTAGCGCCAACTTGAGTATCAAAATAATCAGTAAATAAGGAGCGAATATCACCAAAGTCAGAGTAGTTAAAAATTAAATGTTGGGCTTTCACCGAGCCTGACGAGTACACATACAACTGCTGGCCGGCTTGTTGCTGCGCAACTAAGAACTGGTAGGCATCTGGGTATAAATGGCCGGTAAAATCGCCATTTTCATAGCCAGTTTGCCAAATTAGACCTTGTAACTGTTTTAATGGGGTGATTTTTTTATCGTCACGGATCCATGCAAGTAAAGTGTCAATTACCACATCGATACTGGCGTCAGGCTGTTCAATAATCGCTTTTACGGCATTAATTTGCTCTGCTACCGCGCTTTGCGTTTGCTGAGTTTTTACAAACTCAGGGAGTTGTTTGGCGGCATACGGAAACAGCACCTCTTTAACAAACGAAATGCGAGTAATGGTGCCTTCAATATCGGTCAGCAGCGCTTTGATCATGATTCTAATCCTACTAATTTTAAGCGTTCTAATTCACATGCAAATAAGAACTCAAGGCCTTCTAATTGGCGGCGAACTTCACTGATTGTACGACCCACCGCATACAGGCCATGGCCACGAATAAGCACGCCATGCTCAATAGGGATATGCAGGTGGTGATCGCTCACTAATAAACTTAGGCGATCAATGTCTTGGTCGTTATCAAAAATTGGAATGCTTAAGGTGTCTAAATGCGAAGTTATACCAGTTAATGACTTTTGCATTTCGTAGCCGTGTAAATCTAGGCTGTGGCCTTTAATAACTCGAGATAATACTGTTGCGGCGACAGAATGAGTGTGTAATACATAATTAGCAGCAGGAATTAGTTTATACATGCTTAAATGCAATTCAGTTTCAGCCGAGGGTTTGGCGGCGCTAGCACTGCGATTACCTGCATGATCTAGTTCAATAAAGGTATGCGACCCTAATTGTCCTTTGTCAAAACCGCTGGCAGTAACCACAAAGCCAGTATTGGTTCGCGCTGAAAAGTTACCACCTGTGGCTGGCACCCAACCACGTTGGCTGATCCATTTACCTGCTTCTATAAGTTCTGAAATAGCGGTATTGTTATGCATACATTCCTCATACTGTTTTAGACGGCTATACTTCTGTTAACAGCAATGATAGCATCGCTTTGGGCGCAAAACCATCATTAAGGGTAACCAGTGTTTGAAAGTAAATTGCCAAATTTAGGCACCAGTATTTTTAGTCAAATGACCGCTTTAGCAAATCAACTCGAAGCGATTAATTTATCGCAGGGTTTTCCTGAGTTTGATGCGCCTGAGCTACTTAAAAAACAGCTTAATCACTATGTGCTTGAAGGAGTTAATCAATACTCGCCGTCAAGTGGTGTACCGCGCCTGCAGCAACAAATTGCCCAGTTAGCAAAACGCAAATATGCGGCTGAAATAGATGCCGCCCAGCAAGTAACGGTAACCTCAGGTGCGACCGAGGCACTGTTTGTTGCTATTCAAGCGCTGGTGCGCGAAGGCGACGAAGTCATCGTATTTGACCCTGCCTATGACTCATACCAGCCAGCGATTGAATTGGCCGGTGGTAAGTCCGTTAATATTACGCTGTATGCTCCGAGTTATGCAATTGACTGGCAAACGGTGGCTGCGGCTATCAATAGCAAAACGCGGGCTATTATAATCAACACCCCACATAACCCAAGTGGTAAAACGTTAAAACAGCACGATATTAATGCTCTAAAAGCCTTAGTAATCGAGCATGATTTATATGTAATAAGTGATGAGGTATACGAGCACATTACCTTTGATAAGCAACCGCATTTAAGTGTGCTGCGTGATGACGAATTGTTTGCTCGCAGCTTTGTGATCTCAAGCTTTGGTAAGACTTTTCATAGCACAGGCTGGAAAATGGGCTACTGTATCGCACCCGCTGCACTTGCGGTCGAGTTTCGTAAAATTCACCAATACGTGACTTTTTCAAGTTTTACGCCCGCGCAACATGCACTCGCCGATATGTTAGAGCAACAAGGTGAGCATGTGGATGAGCTGAGTGAGTTTTATCAACAAAAGCGCGATGTGCTCAGTAATGCTCTACAAGATAGCCGCTTTACCATTTTACCAAGTGAAGGCACCTATTTTTTACTGCTTGATTACAGCGATGTATCGGATTTAAATGACGTAGAATTTTGCCACTGGTTAGTAGAGCAAGCTGGCGTTGCAGCCATTCCACTGAGCGTGTTTTATCAGCAACCAAGCAACGATAAAGTTATTCGCTTATGCTTTGCCAAACATGACGCCACGCTATTACAAGCCGCGGAGATTTTATGTCAACTTTAACTCTAGCACTGATACAAACATCGCTTAATTGGTTAGATAAAGACGCCAACTTGGCACACTTTAGCAATAAAATAGCTGATATAGATAAATCAGTTGAGCTTATTTTATTGCCAGAAACCTTTGCCACCGGCTTTGCTATCAATCTTGATTGCGCAGAGCCGGATCATCAGTTAAAGCAAGGTAAAGTGCTTGATTGGATGATCGCGTCGGCAAAATCAAGCAATGCGGTGATAGCAGGCTCGGTGCTCGTACAACAAGGTGATAAAAAAGCCAACCGCTTTTATTGGGTTTGGCCTAATGGCGAGGTGAAATTTTACGACAAACGGCATTTATTTTGTTTAGGTAAAGAAGGTGAGTTTGTTAAAGCGGGTGAGCAACGTGAAGTGTTCACCCTTAATGGTTTTAGAATTTTACCGCAAGTATGTTACGACTTACGCTTTCCGGTATTTCAGCGTAATCGCAACGACTACGATGTGATGGTTAATGTCGCCAACTGGCCCGCCGCACGACGCAAAGTATGGGACACCTTACTGATGGCACGGGCGATGGAAAATCAATGTTATGTGATTGGCGTTAATCGTATTGGTGATGATGGTAATGGCGTCGCGCACAATGGCGGCACGGCAGTGTATGACTTCAAAGGTGATACGCTGGCTAAAGCGAAGGACAATGAAAGCTCTGTTTTGATCACGACACTTGGTAAAGAGTCGCTTGAGGCATTTAAACAAAGCTTTCCAGCGCACATGGGTGCGGACGGGTTTAGTTTGCAGGATTAAGGATTAAGTTTGGGTTAAACTTGGCTGCTTGAGTTGATATTAAGAAACCCTCATTTACTTCTCATTCTTTTCTCTTTGTGCAATAAGATCTTTAAGTAAATTATTCACAAAGAGGTTAAGAGGCGCTGCGCTTAAAGAGGATTATCACCCGCCTTCATCGGTGTAAAGGTTACGGACATAAAACGGTAGGCTTTTTAAACTGGTATTAGTGTCAAACGTGGGGATGGGCTTGCTTACGTCCATGTAACCAATCGCGGGAGGCGCTTTGCAGCGGCCCCAAATGTTCCAGACAAAGTTTGTTCTCACTCTGGTCGAGGGTTCTCACCCGCCTTTATTGGTGTAAAGGTTACGGACATAAAACGGTAGGCTTTTTAAACTGGTATTAGTGTCAAACGTGGGGATGGGCTTGCTTACGTCCATGTAATCAATCGCGGGAGGCGCTTTGCAGCGGCCCAAAATGTTCCAGACATTTTGTCGAACCCTGGTCGAGGGTTCTCACCCTCCTTCATCGGTGTAAAGGTTACGGACATAAAACGGTAGGCTTTTTAAACTGGTATTAGTGTCAAACGTGGGGATGGGCTTGCTTACGTCCATGTAACCAATCGCTTCGCGACGCTTGCAGCGGCCCCAAATGTTCCTGACATTTGGTCGAACCCTGGTCGAGGGTTCTCACCCGCCTTCTGCCATTTTTAACAACAAAAAAAGCCCCGCAATAAATTGCGGGGCTTTCTTCGTTATTAAATGGCGGAGAAGGAGGGATTCGAACCCTCGATAGAGCTACAAACCCTATACTCCCTTAGCAGGGGAGCGCCTTCAGCCCTGTCTCTTATACACATCT
>NZ_DRGM01000022.1 GCF_011050055.1 Pseudoalteromonas prydzensis
ACATCGGCTTGCGCTTCAGCCATATTACGTGATTGTAAATCAACACGTGGGTCATACTCTAAATTAGATACTGGAGAGTCAAATGTACCTACAGGTAATGTGTTTGCAGTGGGCGATGCCTCAACTGTTATTTTTTCGATTGCCGGTGATGTTTCAGTTTTATCAGTTACAGCTTCGCCGTAGGCAAAACTGCTCACGCTGCATAGCAGTGCAGGGAGTATAAAGTGCGGTGACCATTTCATGTTGTGTGTCTCATTTTTTATATGCAATTACGATAACAATTAAATTCAGAACACACTTTTAAGGCGTGATAAAATAATTCAATTAAACAACTGCGATTTTGGCGCGATTGTACATTAATTCATTAAAAACTGCATTTGATAATCATTTGCAAAGTTAATGCCTCTAACAAACTTGGTCACATTTATTATGAATATAAAACAACAGGATACTATTTACTTTGCTGGTGGCTGCCTGTGGGGCGTGCAAGAATTTTTAAAACACTTACCTGGTGTAATAAGTACTGAAGCAGGGCGCGCTAATGGTACAAGCAAAACCACTAACGGCGAATACGATGGTTATGCCGAATGCGTAAAGGTAATTTTTGACCCAAAAGTCGTTAGCCTAAATAACCTGTATGACTACTTTTTTGAAATTATTGACCCATGCAGCATTAATAAACAAGGGGATGACGTAGGCCCCAAATATCGCACTGCCATCTATAGCAAAAGCCAAGATCATTTAGAGGTTGCTAGCAATTATATAAGCCAGCGAAGTGATGCCGATAAAATTGTGGTAGGGGTAGAGCTGTTAACTAACTACGTGCCAAGCGATCCTGAGCATCAAGACCGCTTAACTAATCATCCTGATGACTATTGCCATATACCGCTTGAGTTACTGCATAAGTATAAATCGTAAATTTAACGCGGTGTTTTTGTAGACGTGCAGCTTGCTGACGTGACGAGCGCAGCTCGTAATTTAGGATTAAATATAGCTATCAAAGTAATTAGAAGCTATCGCTTCTCGCGCAAGCAAGCTTGGCGCCTACAGGTAAAGTTTAATATAGTGTTTTTGTAGACGAGCAGCTTGCTGAAGTGACGAGCGTAGCTCGTAATTTAGGATTAAATATAGCGCTATAAAAATAAGTAATTAGAAGCTATCGCTTCTCGCGCAAGCAAGCTTAGCGCCTACAGGTAAAGTTTAATCCGGTGTTTATTTTGTAGACGTGCAGCTTGCTGACGTGACGGGCGTTGCTCGTAATTACTTTATTTTAAAAGTTCCAAAAATACACACCTACAAAAAAGCTCACATGCTGTGAGCTTTTTAAAAACTAATTTTAACTTACAGCTGCTTTTGCGGCGGGAAGTTACTTAAAATTTCGCTCACTGTTTTGTTAATTGATGCTTCACGCTTTTCTGGCGATTGATTTTTCTTTAATCGACCTTCTTTTGCGCCGCGCCATACTAGCTGGTTAGATTCACGGTCTACAATATCAATAATCAGTGTACCCACTTCGTATTCACGCGCAGTTGTATCGCGTTGAAAACCAGTACCCCAATAACCCCAATGCGGGCGGTAGTTTATATTGAAGTTGTCTACTTCAAGCTCTTTATCTACCGATGCATGATAGTTAACAAGTACATCAGCTTGCGCTACATCAACTAAACTCATACCTAGTGTTTGGCTCAATTCTGCATTAACGGCAGTGCGAACACGCTTTTCCATTAGGCCATTAATTTGATAGTTATTTGTGTCTTTAGTTAGGCTGGCGTTTTCTACCCAAGCAAATGTTTTAAAATTACTAAAGTTAGCTGATTTATCGTAATCCCAATCTGGGGTTTGTGTACAGGCTGTAAGAAGTGCTAGCGCTGCAACAATAAGTATATTTTTCATTACGTTTGCTCCAATAAAATGCATTAATTTAAAATAACACACATAGTTTAAATGTGTATTATTTAAACGTCCTATATTTTAGTTTAGTTGGTTTGCCTTAACGGCCAATTAATTGTGTTCAACTTCAATCCAATCTTTTTCATCTACCCAGTTTTGTGCACCGTCTTTTACTGAACGAATAGGCACAATGTAGTCACAACTTATTTGTGGCTTAACTGAGGCAAATATAGGCACAAAACCAAAGCTTAGTGCGGTTTCTATAATTGCTTTTTGATTTTGTGGGTCAATGTCGGCCGCTTCATCTATGTAAATAGGTATACGGTATAGGTTTTGTTCCTGGTCACTCAATAAGTAGCGAATAAACAACATGCCACACAATAACTTAATAGTAATACGTGTTCCGTTTGAACCCGCTGAGTCTATTTTTTCAAAGTGCTCTGTTTCACCTGCACGGTTAACCACTTCAAATCGAATATCAAATAAATCGGTAAGTGTTAAACCCGCTTTATCTGAGGCGAGTTTAATTAAGTGATCTTTCGCTTCGTTTACCGCATTTTCGCTGTACGGTTCTTGGCTAAGTAAATCAAGCGTGTCACCTTGCTCAAACTGATGCGACGTGCTGATAATGGTATCTATACTATCAACCAGCATTTTGCGCGGTATTACGTTAATTTTAAACGCTTGCAGATTTGAAATACGGTGCTGGCTTATGCCTTTATTAAAGCTATTCATTTCGCGGCGAAGGCGGTCTAAATCTTCTCGCAAGCCTTTAATAGTTGCGGCCACTTCGGTAAGCGCAACACGGGCTTGGCGCTCAACGGCATCGCGTTCGTTATCAATATTATGAAAGGCGCTTATTAGTTTTTGGTATTTAGTAAACTCGTCGTTTTCATTGTCGAATTTAGTAATACCCGCGTTATATACATGCAAATAGGTGTTGCGTACGTTTATGTCAAAATTACGCAGCTCTTGGCAGTCTTTATTAAAGTGATG
>NZ_DRGM01000023.1 GCF_011050055.1 Pseudoalteromonas prydzensis
ATTGTATTTGTTCAATGTCTTCAGCCTTCGCTTTGCTTGCGTGGCCGCCGCTGTGTAATAAGACTAACACTAAACTTGTGAATTCATGTCCCATTGGTACACCTGCAAAGGTGATATGGGTATCTTTTTCAGTGGAATGAACAACCATAGAAGGACGGCGAGCGTCAATATCAGGGTTGTTCGATACTGTAAATTTATCGCTTAACGATGCGAGATCGTGAGCTAAATTTGCTAATTCTGTTGATTTTTTGCTGTCATCCAAGGCGATAAGCAGCTCAACAGGTTGAGTAAGCGATTCAAAATGACTTTTTAATTGATTCTTAATGTTGTTGTCTAACATGGCTCTGCCCTTGTTTTCAGCAAAAAGTAACCCACCACACAGGTTAATGTGCTTAAACTTAAAGTAGTATGGTGGGAATTTTTAGCGCTGCCTAAAAGCAGCGCTTAATGTAGCTTAGCTACAGGCAAGTTAGATCTTGCCAACTAGGTCAAGTGAAGGAGCAAGTGTGTCTTCACCTGGCTGCCAAGAAGCCGGACATACTTCACCATCGTGAGTTGCAATGTATTGTGCAGCTTGAACTTTGCGAACTAACTCTTTCGCGCTACGGCCGATACCTAAATCATGTGTTTCAATGATTTTGATTTCGCCCTCAGGGTTCATTACAAACGTACCACGCAGTGCAAGGCCTTCGTCTTCAATCATTACACCAAAGTTACGTGTAATACGCCCTGTTGGGTCGCCAATCATTGGGTAAGTGATTTTACCGATTGTATCTGATGTATCGTGCCATGCTTTATGAGTGAAGTGCGTGTCTGTAGACACTGAGTAAACTTCTACGCCCATTTCTTGAAGCTGTGCGTAGTGATCTGCAACATCACCTAATTCTGTTGGGCATACAAATGTGAAGTCTGCTGGGTAAAAGAAGAAGATTGACCACTTACCAAGTACATCTTTTTCAGATAGCTCTACAAAGTCACCATTGTGGTATGCAGTTGCGTTAAAAGGTTGGATTTTTGTGTTAATTAATGAAGTGCTCATAGTATTCCTCATTGGTATATTGAAAAGTAATAACAACACAGGCTGCTGTGTTGGCTTGAGTAATACAATAAGGTGTTTAAAGCATTTAATAAAATTGATTGTTTAGATTAGTTCAATCTATTTTTAGGATTAAACTATTTATTTACGGCATTCGTATTTTCTTTGTTGTTCATAATGCTGCTACAATAGCGGCGCTTATAATATGCAAACAAGGGCAAGCTGTTATGGAAAAATTTGTTAACCACATTCAACTTGGCTATCTAGGGCTACTGCCCTTTTTAGGCTGTGTTGCTTGGCCGCTTTTATTAGGAAGTAATAGCGTAAACTTAGAATTTTTCACTTTTTATAGCATCGCAATATTAGCTTTTATGGCAGGTAACTTATGGCGGGCAGGTTCACAAAGTTATAGTGACGCAATAAAAGCAGTCGTACCGGTTATTCCTATCCCCTTCTTATCATTTTTACCGACTGAATGGATGTTAGCTTGGTTGGGTCTTAGCTTTTGGCTAGTACTCGTATTTGAAAAAACCAGTCCACAATGGCAGAGCTACCATGCTGATTATCAAAAAATGCGCTTTGTGCTAACGTCAGTGGTGTTCGTCTGTCATGTTTTTGTGATTGGTATTAGTTTATACCCTAACTAACTCGCCCTTTAAAGCGGATTAATGTACCATCCGAGCTCTGCTTTTTGAGGATAAACTATGATCGACCAATTACGCCAACAGCTTGATCAACTTGGTGAAAACTATGTTGAGAAAAACGCTCATTTCAAAATTAAAGTGATCCCTTTTTTTTGTGCGATTCAAATAAAAAAGGATCATAACAGCGAAGGTCGATTATCGTTTTATTCCAATCAATGGCTTGAAATTGCCTTAGTGGTACTGCTTTTACTGTTTGGCTTAATGCTTTTTGATGTCGACGCGGGCTTTACCCATGGTCCGATCCACATCGCGTTTGCAGTACTCATTACCTTTAATTTAATCATCAAACAAATTGCCATTGAAGGTCTTAAAACACGCTTGGCTTTTTGTCGTTTAGTTGATCATAATTCTAAAAAAACACCACTAGAATAATGTATTTAAATCCAAATTGGCGGATCCTCACGGTAGGCGATGGTGATTTATCGTTTTCTTATGCTTTATTCACGGATATAAAACCAACCAAGTTGGTCGCTTCTACCTATGATGATGCAAGCACGCTTACCACAAAATATGCTGATAACGCATTAACTGCGCTTGAAGCAAGTAAAGTAACGGTACTCAATAGTTTTGATGTAACGGATCCACAAGCGTGGCAACGCTTAAATGGCGAGTTATTTGATGTGGTGGTTTTTCAGTATCCACTTATCCCTGCATTTGTTGGTGAAGCGGCCTTTCGTGAAAATACTGTCAGTATAAATACACTTAACCGCGCGTTACTGCATCAATTTATTAAATACGCGACTGACTTTGCCCTCGATAGCAATGGACCTATGCTTTGCTACATTACGTCTAAAGATGTAAAGCCTTATCGCGAGTGGAATATTGAAGGCAGTTTAAATAACGGTTTAACCTCACATTACCTTGGTCAGATGCCATTTGATATTAGCCTATTTCCAGGTTATAAAATTCGTAACGTTGACCGCGATAAACACGTCAAAGACACCAGTGGTATTAGTTATGTTTTTAGCCCTAAAGCAACGCCCGAAGTAAAAAGTAAGTTAACCATGCCAGCGTACTTAGATGATCACAGTTGCGCGCTGTGCCGTGTTGGCCCATTTCACGGCGAAGAAGATAAACAAAAACACTTATTAGCCAAAAAGCATCAACAAATGTTAGCCTTTGAGGCAGACTGGCAAGCTTGGCTTGCACAATTTAATCATCGGGAGTAGCTATGAACTTTGTAATCGTTGGCACCAATTTTATTAGTGATACTTTACTTGCAGCGGCAAAGACCGTCAGTGAATTTACGCTTTATGGCGTGTGCTCACGAGCCACTAAAAGTGGCGAAACTTTTTTAGCTAAACATGCAATCAGTGATGCAAAAATATTTACCAATATTGAACAAGTGTGTGCCGATGAGAATGTTGATGCGGTGTATATCGCTGCCCCCAATAGTTTGCATAAGAGCTATGCTGTAGCGTGTTTAAATGCAGGAAAACACGTATTAGGTGAAAAACCGGCTGCCGCGAATAGCCAAGAATTAGCTGCAATTTTAACCGCAGCAAAGCACAATAATCGCCTCTACATGGAAGCGATGATGACCACTCATCTACCAAATTTCTCTGTATTACGCCAAGCAATTGAGAAAATTGGCGTTCCTCGTAAATACATTGGTCAGTACAGTCAATATTCATCCCGCTATGATAAATACAAAAATGGCGAACGTCCGAACACTTTTTTACCTGAGTTTGCCAATGGTGCCCTGGTCGATTTAGGGATTTATCCGTTGTATATTTTAATTGCGCTTTGGGGCGCACCAAACAGTGTACAAGCCAGCGGTGTATTACTTGACACTGGCGTTGATGGGGCCGGTGATGTGTTACTAAATTACAGTGATAAGCAAGCGGTGATCAGTTATTCGAAAATATCTCAGGGTGATAACTTTACCGAGATCCAAGGTGAACAAGGCCGTATTAGAATCGAGGCTGTTTCGCTGTTAAAACGTATGCAGTTTATCGCCAACGATGGCACTGTTGAAGAGTTATCACAGCCATTTGACGAACACTTTATGCGTCACGAAGTGAGTCATTTTATTGCCATTGCCAACACAGGACAGCTCGAATCACCGATCAATACTCATCAACTAAGTATCAGTGTGATGGCTGTACTTGATAAAGCAAGACAGCAACTTGGCGTTATTTATCCTGCCGATCGACTATAAGCCAGAAAATATATTCGCGTGCAAATAGTGCCTCAAACTATTGAGGCTTGCCGATTTTGTTGCCTCTTTTACAATAGCCTTTTAACGTACTCACTAATTTAATGCATCGCCAAATCTTCCTCGTTCGCAAATAAAGCCTATGAATTCTTTAGTTAATTGAAATTATACTCTATAGTTATTTAGCATTATTATTAAATAGCAGCAGAGGCAATTTTGACAATTAGATTAATGCTTAGAACCGTTTTTGCTCTAGCAATCACAATTGCAGCCGGGCTACTGATCATCATATTGCTGTTAAAAACAGGATTATCTGATAGTCAACAATCTGCTCAACAACGCTATCAACTCAGTCATTTTGCCAATCTTGCTTCATCTAATTCGATTAAATTAACAGAGCTTGCTCGCCAATATGTGGTTACCCTTCAGCCAAGTTATAAAAATGAATATTATCACCTTGTGAAACAAATAGGCGGCACTGAGCCATGGTTAGATGATCGTAAGAAATCTTATCTCGACCGCCTTAAAGAATTTAATGTTAATGAACAACAAGTAGCGCTGCTAAATAAATCAAATGCACTTTCTTTAAAACTAGTCGAGACTGAAGAGCTTGCTTTTCAGCTAATAAGTAACTTTGTTGGTAAGAGTCCTTCGTTATTGAGCTCGTCAGAGTCAAAACAATGGATGCAAGCAATCGCGCTACTCACTGATCAACGTTATATGGATGAAGTGGCTAAGATCCAAGCCCCAGTACAAGCTTTCTTGACCGCTATACAAAACAGTAGTTTGCAAGAAGTTGAGAGCAACAATAACCGCGTAGCCAATTTAAGTCTGATCAGCATTGTGCTGGTATTAGTTATAATCACTATTTTAGCTTTATGTTACTTGCAGCTTGAGAAGCGTGTAATAAAGACAACGACACTATTAGTCAATGAAGCACAACGTATAGCCGATGGTGATTTAACACGCAAAATTATTCACACTGGTAACGATGAAATTGCTGAGTTATCAGCCAGTTTTAATATTATGATCGATAAATTATCCACGTTACTGTCAGAAATTAACTCGCAATCTCAACAGGCCCAAATTGCTGCCAACGAGCTAGATTCTATTGCACAGCAGGCAAAGCTGCTTAACGACGAGCAGAGTCAAGCAATTGAGGTGATCTCAAGTTCAGTATATGAAAATTCCACCGCAGTCAAAGAAGTATCAAAAAACTGCTCTGAAGCGGCTCAAAATGCAGGAGATGCGGATGCTAAAACACAAGCTGGAATCGATGTCGTTAATCAGAGTATTCATTCTGTCGAATCGGTTGCTGAAATATTAACCGAGTCAATCAATGATTTGAATGACCTCGAATCGTCTGTCAACGAAGTAGCGGTGATCTTAAATGTGATCAGCAATATTGCTGAACAAACTAACCTATTAGCTCTTAATGCTGCAATAGAGGCAGCACGAGCGGGCGAACAAGGTCGAGGCTTTGCTGTGGTTGCCGACGAGGTACGCACATTAGCGAGTAGAACACAAAGCTCAACTGTTGAGATACAACAAAAAATCAATAGCTTGCAGTCTGCAAGTAACGCTGTTACCGAACGGATCCGTAGCAGTGATGCTCGGGTTAAAGACGCGGTAGCAAACTCAGAAAAAGTGGGCTTAATGCTCAAAGAAATAAGCACCCAAGTGCGCTTAATTTCAGATGCAAACCGAACCATTGCAGCTGCATCCGAGCAACAAGCACAAGTAACCGAAGATATCGCTGAACGCTTAACCGGTATTCAAGATGCCAGTATGCAATCGCAGTCGCAAACCGCACAGATCTCATCTTCATCAAGTGAGCTTGCCCAAGTGGCGGTTAATTTAAATACACAAATAGGTAAGTTTAAATTAAGTTAACTGATCTCTGGATTAAAAACCTCAGGCTCTTATACAGCAACAGCCTAAGGTTTGAGGGTAGCTAAAAACGATAAGTAACTGAAGCACCTAATGTTTGTGGGCTAACAACAGAGACATAGCCAGTTGGATACCTGCCACTTACAGGCTCTACACTGGTATAACCTTGTTCATCAAAGGCATTATTAATATAAGCGCTAATTAACCAATTCATTGTGTCATAGCTTATTGTAGCGCGAGTAATAGTGTAATCACCTGCCATGCGCTCTTCAGTGTTAGTAAGATCACCGTAATACTCATCGACATAATTTGCACTGACATTTATCTTAAAGCTATCAGTAAACCAATGAGACAAACCTAAACTGGCCGTAAATGAAGGGGCTGAATTAAGTTCGTTACCGACAGCCTCAGAATAACTGTCAGATACATCAATTTCAGTTTTTAATAGCCCTAGCCCAGCATGTAACTGCCATTGTTCACCCAACATACTATAGGCTTCGAGCTCTAAACCATAACTGTGGGCATCATCAATATTGGTTATTCTTCGCGCTGAGTTTAAAGCTTGATAGCCATTAAAATTATTGTAGAACACATTCGCACTTATGTTGATATCACCGTTATTTAATACACTACGTGTGCCTACCTCATAGGTATTTACGGTTTCTTCATCATAGTAATAATAATCTTCAGCATTAAAGTCGAGTGCACCACCGCCGGAATTATAACCACGCCGCGCACTGGCTGATAAAGTAGTTGCCTCGGTAACTTTGTATTGAATAGCTAAGGTAGGTAATTTAATAGTATTAGAATCATCTAGCTGTTCAGCTAAGGTATCGCCTCTAAATGCCATGTTAAAGTTACGAAGTTGGCTTTCATGTTCAACCCGCAAGCCACCTGTTACTATTAACTTATCTGTTAGGTTGAAGCTTGCCTCTGAGTAAATAGCCATCGAATCACTGCTATCATCACCAAAATAATCTGTTGCTCCAGTACTGTCGAAATCTTGATCTCGATCGAAATAAGCTAAGCCAATAAAGCCTGAATAAAAGTCACTACTAAGGCCGAAGTTTAATTTACCATCAATAGTAATATTTTTTTCATCCATAGTAACATCAGATTCTGCTTTTTCTAGTGACTCATAAGCATCAAAAGCCCAGTGGTAATCCATATACGCCACAAGCAGATCCACAGAGAAGTTCTCATCAATCTTATATTCAAAATCGATTTGTGTTGTATCTGAATCTGTATCCATTATACGTTGAAACAGTGGTATATAATCAGATGGGTTGTCACCTTCATAATACTGACGACCAGAATTTCCTTTTTCACTGTAGTTTGAATAATTTAGTTGAATTGATAGATCATCAAATGGAGTATAAAGTAATTTTGCTCGGGTGCTTGAGGTGTTTAATTTATTTAGATCGCGATCAGTCGGATTTGTTTCATAGACAGTGGGGTTACTGTAAGTTTCACCATCAACATATTGAGTCGATAACCTAAAAGCAAGTACATCTTCAACTAATGCACCGGAAACAACGGCTGCGGTGTCAAGGTAGCTATCTTGATTGCGGTAACCGACTCGCACTGCGCCTTCAAAGTCTTGAGTCGGTGCTTTGGTTGTCATATAAACAGCGCCAGCAATGCTATTACGACCATTACTTGTTGATTGTGGACCTCGATACACTGCTATTTGCTCCATATCCCACAAACCAGTATCACCGGTTAAATCAGCGACAAACGGCTGACTTACACCGTCAACTAACGTTGATACTCGCGCTTTTGATCCACCACTAAACGAATTAAACCCTGTTGCTCCACCGTTACCTGACACACCACGCATATCAGGAACTGACCCCGTTAACACCACTACATTCGCCATTTCTGCAAGCGCTTCTGAAACAGATGCTAGCTGACCATTTTCTAATAACGACTTATCGACGACCGCAACTGAGGTAATAGTGTCTTTCAGTGATTTTGCTATTTTTTCACCCGTAACAACGATAGTATCGATTGATTCGCGATTGCCCTCATCATCATCTGCCAATACCTGAGCTTGAGTAAATAACAGCGCGCTGGCAATAAGCAGTGAAAGCTTATTGCGTTTAAATAAAGCTGCCAAAATCATTTCCTTTTTTTGAGACATTTTAAATTGCGCGGAAAAATACCATATCAACTACAGTATTGCAATTGAGTTTACTTATCATTTAGAATGGCATTAAAAATAAACTATTATTGCTCTTATGTCTCAATTTACCGTTATTGTTATCTTACTCATTGCTATAACTGTGCTCTACTGCAGTAATCGCCATCAAAAATTACTTGCTAAACCTATTTCTAAACACTGGCGTACACTTGCGCTAATACTTTTTATAACCGCAATTATCATTGCTTTTTCTACACTGTCTAAATTAGCAGCAAGCTTCTTTGTTATTTTAATACTGATGCTCGCTTTAATGGTCATGCCATTTGCAAGCTTAATTAAAGTGAAGGGGCTAAAAAATGACATCTGAGCAAAGACAAAAAATTCAACCAACTTGGCTTGGTAAAAGTTTAGCTGGTGCATTGCTGGGTTTAGCGCTGGCTTATATTCTGATTGCTTTTTTTGCTTGGTACGGCCCAGGCGGAATTGATGCCCAAGACAAGGTTCAATTTAATATGTGGATGATCCCGATTTTATGGCTCACGCTCTTTAGTTTTACTTATTTATTTAATTCAGCGAGGCAAGCTTGGCTCATACTCGGTGGAGCAAATGTTATCTTGTATAGTTTATTTTTGCTGTTAAGGGGTGGATTATGAAAGTAAGAGCCGATATTTTACGCACCTACCAAGGTGTGCATACATGGACGGGGATCATTGCAGGTTTAGTACTTTTCATCGGCTTTTATGCTGGTAGTTTGACTATGTTTAAACATGAAATCCAACAATGGGCAGAGCCAACTACTGCACCACTTACCGATCCCACTACTACAAACTATCAAAGCTTAGTCGACCAAGCCATCACCGTTTATCCTGAGCAAATGGCAAAAGGTTTTGAACTCGACCTTTTAACAACAGCTGCGCCACTGTCGTGGTATACACAAGGTCAAGCTCGTGGCATGCACCTAGATAATCAACAGCAAACAGCATATCTTGATGAAGATCAAAAGCTGATAATTGCTGATCAAACAGAACATAAACTTGCTGATTTAATCGATTACCTACACCGTACCGCAGGCTTTATTGGTGAAATTGGTCACGACCAATCTGGCGTTTACATTCTTGGTATTGCTGCAGGACTGTATTTTTTAGCCTTGGTGTCCGGTGTAATTATCCTTTTACCAACACTGGTAAAAACATTTTTTGCGCTGCGAAAAGAAAAAGGCCCGAGTCGCTTTTGGTTAGATAGCCATAACCTTATCGGCGTTGCGAGTTTGCCCTTTCATTTGATCATTGCGTTTACTGTTATTGTATTTGCTTTTCACGACTTAATTTATGATGGTTTGGCCCCGTTTTATGGTGACAAACCACTATTTGAGCGTCCCCCAACCGCAACACACGCTTATAACATCAGCGAACTGAAACGTATTGATACACAAATACTAGCGGCTAAGGGCTATGCTACAGGCTATGAGCCAATACATATTAGCTACAGTCGATTGAATTTAGCGTCCCCTTCCGCTGTATTTAAAATGAGTAATGATTCTGCAGTGGTACGTGGACCTGATACGGATTATTTATTTATGAACCCGTATACTTTAGAGATCAGCGGATCAACTTACCCACAGGGTGAAGAAAGCTTCTGGGGCAATTTTGTCGCGAGTCTCTTTTCACTGCATTTTGGAACATATGGCGGTGAGTGGGGTCGCTGGGCTTACTTTATAATGGGACTATTCGGCGCATTGCTTTTTTATTCAGGCAACTTATTATGGATAGACAAACGAATGAAAAAAGATGCAAATAAAACCAGCACACATATTATGGCAAAGTTAACGATTGGCGTGTGTTTAGGATCCATGCTCGCTGTTGTTGCCGTATTATTGTTAGCAAAATGGGGTAACATACTGATAGGTAACATTAATCACCATTATATGCAGTGTTATTATGTTGTTTTTTTTATTTCCTTAGCCTACTGCTTTACACTAGGCGCTAATAAAGCAAGCTATACTGGCTTAATAACGTTATCGATTTTAACCGTATGTTTACCCATATCGAGTGTTATTCAAGGTCTGAATAATTTAGATCTTTTACCCTATTACGAAAGCTATTCTGTTGATTTTATAGCCACATTTTTCTCAGTTATGTTTTTCTTTATCGCTAAACGCTTAAAGCAAAAACCCATTAAAGATAAAGTAATTCTGGATCACAAAACAATAGAGTTCATAAGGTAAATAAAGGCTCACGCATTGTTTAATACGTGAGCCTGCATCACTTAATGGCTGCTATTTATCGCAAATATATTAAATTGTTACATTAATCTGTACACTCTGCAGATAATTTCCTTTTTCATTTTTTATACGTTATGTCTCGAGTTATTTCTCCTTTTTTCATTGCTGTTATATGTGTATTACTTGCCATGGTGACTATTCAGTCAGGCGCTTCAATTGCTAAGCAACTATTTCCATTAATTGGCCCTGAAGGGACAACCGCACTTCGTTTAGGTTTTTCAGCAACGATATTGTGCTTAGTGTTTAAACCTTGGCGCGCTTTTCCGCCACTGGGTCAACGCATGCCAATTATTGTTTATGGCTTATGCTTAGGCGGTATGAACATTTTTTTTTACTACGCCATTGCGCGTATTCCATTAGGGATTGCGGTCGCCCTTGAATTTACCGGCCCGTTAGCGGTGGCACTGTTATCATCGCGACGAAAGCGAGATTTATTCTGGGTCGCTTGTGCTATATCGGGGATCGTAATGTTACTCCCGGATATGAAAGGTGAAGAGAGTCTCGATCTACTGGGCGTGATTCTGGCACTGGGTGCTGGTGCTTGCTGGGCGGGCTATATCTTATTTGGCAAAAAAACGGGGAATCAAAGCTCTGGCGGAATGACCGTGGCGCTTGGTATGAGTGTGGCGGCACTTATATTAGTTCCTTATGGTGCTATTTCTCAAGGTAGTGCACTACTAAGCTGGGAAGTGATCCCTTTAGGCTTGTTAGTTGCGATTATGTCAAGTGCCCTACCTTACACGCTGGAAATGGTTGCACTGCGTAATATGCCAGCGCAAGGTTTTAGTATTATGATGAGCTTAGAGCCCGCTATTGCGGCACTTGCTGGATTTATAATTTTAGCTGAGTTGCTGAGTATTTGGCAGTGGCTGGCGATTTTATTAGTGATCATTGCATCGGTTGGCAGTTCAATGTCTACAAGTAAAGACAGCAACTAACAAACCAAAAAAGACGCAGAGAAAATATTATTTATAAAACTAAATGTTAATTTATATTAACCAAAGGGGAGTAACGTGTTTAGACAATACAATTACCCCCAGCATTTTTTGCAACATACATTGCTTGATCTGCATGTTGAATAAGTTGTTGTTCATTCTCGCCCATTTCAGGATAACTGGCGATACCTATACTGACTGAAAGCTGCAATGTATGTTCATCTATCACAAAAGCTTGCTCGCACTCTCTGCGGATTTTTTCAGCTGTTTTATGTACGTCTGAGCGTAAGCTAATTCCGTGCAGTAAAACTAAAAACTCGTCGCCACCTAAACGCCCAACAGTATCAGAACTTCGAATACACCCTTGCAGCCGAGCTGCAATGGCTTGCAATAATCGATCACCACATTGATGCCCATATGAATCATTAACTTCTTTAAAACCATCAAAATCTATAAATAGTAGCGATAATTCAACCTGCTGTCGGTCAGCTTTCGTTAATGTTGATTGAATACGGTCAAGTAACAACATACGATTAGGTAGCCCCGTTAGCTGATCATGTCCCACCATATGTTGTAATTGCTTTTCAAATTTTTTGCGCTCGGTGATATCATGAGCAACAGCAATTCTGAACTGATGTGAATCAGACCAGCGGACAGACCATAATATATGCACCACTCGCCCGTCTTTTCTCACCCAACGATTTTCAAAGCGCGGTTTAGAGCCCCCAGATAATAACGTATTTACTGCGTCAAGCGTGATCTCAATATCTTCTTTATAAACAAAGTCGAGCATTGGTTTACCAATGACTTCAGCAGGCTCGTAACCAAAAATGTCTTTAAAAGCCGCGCTCACAAACACAAACATCCCTTGTTTGTCAACCACACAAACAGCGTCAAGCATCAGTTCTAGTACATCAGTGAGACAAACCAACCCAGTATTTTTCATTCAACCCCATGCCTCAAGCAGTAAAATTGCAGACTTCATTATTTATTTACAGTACGCATCACTTAAGTAACTAATCATTGCGTAATAGTGTATAACGTATCTTAGGATACGATTCATTGTTGTTGAGATCTATAAAGAAATAATAATATATTGCGATAATAAAACTAATCATAGTGTGTTTTATCAAATAGCACATTAAAAATACATACAAATATCAGGCCACGTTATGTTTATCTGCCAGTAAACTACTTTTATTATGCTCTAATGCTTAACACGCCGTCGCCAAACATAGCTTGAAAAGCGTGATATCTGCAATAAACTAGCTTATTTCTTTAATCTGGCTCTTTCCAACCGCATTAACAACCGCCTCTTCAATTGAATGTAATTTAAATGGTTTTGAAATAAACATGTCCATGCCAGCTTCTTTACAGGCCACTTTATCTGTGGCCGAAGTGTTTGCTGTTAAGGCAACAATTAAGGTATCGTTGTGGCTGCAAATATTT
Source organism: Pseudoalteromonas prydzensis (assembly GCF_011050055.1). GTDB lineage: Bacteria > Pseudomonadota > Gammaproteobacteria > Enterobacterales > Alteromonadaceae > Pseudoalteromonas > Pseudoalteromonas prydzensis_A. Next base: position 12,597 of record NZ_DRGM01000023.1, read on the forward strand.
TGTGAACGGAGGATTTTAGTGGCTTCAAGTCCATCAAGTTGCGGCATCACGCAGTCCATAAAAATAAGATCGTACTTGCTTTGCTTACATTTTAAAATGGCGTCTTCACCATCTACTGCAAAATCGGCTTTTATCTGTAACTTTTCTAACGACGCCTCAAGCACAAACCTATTTATTTGATTATCATCAACAACCAATACCGATAAATGACTCGCATCCACAGTGACCTCTGAGCGTTGCTTCATCTCAACTTGCACTGCGCCGATTGCCAATGGGATAGCAACGACAAATGTAGTGCCCTGCTGAAAAGTACTGTTGACTGTAATTGTTCCCCCCATGTGATCGATCAGTTCTTTTACTATCGCTAAACCTAATCCTGTGCCCCCTTTACTGCTTTTGGCATCAACCTCTTGTGTAAAAGGTGAAAATAATGAACCAAGAAATGGCTTTGTCATTCCTCTGCCGGTGTCGCTAACTTCAAGTTGCAATGCTAATTGACTATTAAGCTGCGCAACGTTTACCTTAAAATTAACCTCTCCTGCATCAGTAAACTTTAAAGCGTTGCTTAATAAATTTGCGGCTATTTGACTCAAACGCGTATTATCACAATACGCCCAGCAGTCATCCGCTATTGTGATCTGAGTTTTAAAATCAATATTATTAGCCTTAAAGAGTGGAATATATAAAGAGGCTAAATCAATAAAAATTGTTTTTAGTAAAAAGTGATTGGGTTCGAGTTTTAATTCACCATGATTTATTTTTGAAAAATCGAGTACTTCATTAATAATGCTTAATAAAATATCTGCGCTGCGTAATGCAACTTTTAGCTTTTCAGTTCTTTTTGCTTCATTGTGCTCACCAAGTAAGGTTGTTAACATGCCGGTGATGCCATTTAACGGCGTGCGTAGTTCGTGGCTAATTTTTGTAAGCAACATACTCCTATCTTCTAGCATCCTCTCAGCTTGTGCTTGTTTACTTTTTAGTTCTTCACGCAACAAAACTGATTCGGTTACATCTTGTAAGGTACCAAACAAGCGAACACACGAACCATCAACAAACTCGCTTTCACCAAATGCACTGACCCAAATGGTTTGCTTTTGAGCTGTGACTAGCTCTAAATCTAAATGCCATTTTTCACCCGTTTGCATACCTGATTCAACCGCCTTGGTGATACTTTCTCGGCTGTCACCTTCTTTAAAAAAACTAATCGCAGACGCTAAATCAGGAATAAATGAGTCGTCAACTTGATAGATCCGCTTGGTTTGTTCGCTCCAAGTAACTTTACTGGTCAATAAATCAACTTCCCAGGAACCAATATTTGCAATGCTTTCTAACTTTACTAATGTGTTGTTGTTTTTTAAAAGTTGTTCATTAGCGCTTTTCCTTGCAAATTCAGAACCTAACCACTGGGCAAATAATTCAACATAGTCATGTGCTTGCTGTGAAAACGGGGTGGAGGAGCTAGGGGATGAAAAATTGACGGTACCATATATATCTTTACCGACTTTAATAGGCGCACCAATGTAGGATTCGAGTTGAAAATTTACATAACACGGGTGATGTGCGATGCGACTTGTTGAGGCTTGATGAAAAGCCAGTGCCTTACTTGCGGCTAAGGTATGCACGCAATAAGTGCCCGCTAAATCAAATATCGTGCCCACAGCTAACGAATTGTCAGGGGTAATAACGTAGCGTACTATATATTGGTTATTGATTATTTCACTAATTATAGCAATGTCTAAGCTAAAAACGTTGAGTCCAAACTTTAACAAACTCGCTATTTTCTCATCAAAACTTTGTTGTTGATCAGATACGATATCGTGAAAGCTTCTGAGAAAATTCAAATGCAACTCCCCGTGCAATTTAATTTTGCTAAAGCAAAGCATCATGCCATTCATTCAATCTACGCTTTAGCCCATTGCTTACTTTAATCTATAACGACTTAATACTCTACGGTAAATTTGCCGTACTGCATTGATTTTACACCGTCGTCCATTGTTAGCAGAATCACATTTTATTTACGTATTTATTCTATTTATGATTGTTTACATTACAAAAATAATTATATAATAACAATAGTTATCATTTGCGGTATCAATACGGAGTTGCATCGTTCATGGCTATTCGTTCATCAAAGTTAGCATTTGCTGTTGCCTTTGCTATTTCAGGCGTTACATTTAGCAATATCGTCCACGCGGATGATATTGCTAAGATTGAAAAAATCATGGTAAAAGGTCAAAAAATAGACCGTACTTTACAAGAAACCCCTGCCAGTGTGGCTGTTATAACCAGTCAAACAATTGAACGCGAAAATTTAAATGATTTTTATGACATATTAGCCCGTACACCTAATGCTTCAGGTACTGATGGCGCTGGTTTTAATATCCGTGGTATTGATGCTTTTGGGGTTACTGATGGTGGCTCTGGTGGGCTTGCCAGTGTTTATGTTGATGGCGCACCTGTGCCTTATCGAATCATGCAGCAAGGCGGATTTTCTACCTGGGATATTAGCCAAGTAGAAATACTACGTGGTCCGCAATCTACCTTACAAGGGCGTAACTCACTTGCCGGTGCGGTGGTGATGAAAACCCGTGATGCAGTGCAAGAGTATGATTTTAAAGGCCGCATTGGTATGGGCGAATACGGGACTAAAGAAGCTGCGGTGGCGTTTGGTGGCGGCTTAATTGACGATCAATTAGCATTTAGAGTCAGTGCCGAAAAACGCGATTTTGATGGTTATAATACGAATGTTGCCACTGGCAACGAATCGGATTTTGATAACAATGAGTTTTACCGTGCAAAATTGCGTTATACCCCGTCTGCTTTGCCTGAGTTTGAAGCGCAACTTAGTTTTATGCACAGTGAAAACGAAAAAGGCGTTGATTGGGTAATGGTTGAAAGTGGTCATGAAGACTACCCTATCAATAATATTTACGATGATCGTTATGTGTATTTAGACTCGCCAACATTTGAATCCACAGACAGTGATCTCTATATCCTCAACCTCAATTATGATCTCTCTAATGAGTGGTCTTTTTCATCAATCTCAACTTATTCTGACGCAGAGTACAGTTACGAGTGGGATGGGGATGCGAGCATGCAAGCACCACAATCTATTTTAACCGATACCCGCACTGATAAAACCACCACACAAGAGCTACGCTTTACCTATGAAGGTGATAAATTATCCGGCTTAATTGGCTTTTATTATTCTGACTTAGATGTTTTTGATAGTAGTGGCGGTGAACGCGGTATTACCTTTGCACAATTAGGCGTGCGTAGTCTATTAACTGCACCTGCAGAATACGGCGGTTTAGGCTTAGCGAATGCTTTAGCTGATCAAGTTCTGCAGTTTTATGCTGGCGCTGATCCAGTTTATATCGGTCAATCTTCAGATTTTACACAAAAAGTAAAAACGAAAGCGCTGTTTGCCGACTTTACTTATGAAGTAAACGCAGCATGGGATGTATTTGCAGGTCTTCGCTATGATAAAGAACAACAAGCAAATGGCACCAATGCTGATATTTACATTACCGAGCAAACCCAAAATGCTCTGCCTAAACCTGAGAACTTTGCAGCAGATCCTATGCTTGCTCAGTTAATTGCAGGTATCAATCAGCAATTATATGCAATGGCTGATAGCGCCTCAGGAGATGAGCCCGTAGAAGATGCCAGCTTTGATGCATGGTTACCTAAACTCGGCGCAACCTATCGCTTCAATCAAGATATTTCAACTAGTTTTACAATTCAAAAAGGCTATCGTTCAGGCGGCGTGGGCACTAATGTCGCACAAGCCACCCCCTTTACCTTTGATCCTGAATATACTTGGAACTATGAACTAGCGCTGCGCTCTGTATGGCTTGATGATAAATTAGTTGTTAACGCAAATATGTTCTACCTCGATTGGACCGACCAGCAAGTGTCGGTGTATTTATCGGGTAATCAATATGACCGCGAAACGCGTAACGTAGGTAAATCTCATGTGCAAGGTTTTGAGACTGAAATCAGTTATGAGTTATCCCCTACAACTAATTTATACGGCGGTATTGGCTATTCTAAAACCGAATTTGACCAATTCAGCGCTACTTTTAATGGTGAAGAACAAGACTACAGCGGTTACTCATTTGCAGGTGCGCCAGAATGGACAGCGCTACTGGGACTCGATTACGCAAGTGATGAAGGCTTTATGGCTAATATTAATGCCAGTTATACAGGCAGTTCACAACGCTTGGCAACAGCCCTTGAGCCTAGAAATGATGCATATTGGTTAGTCAATTCACGTATTGGCTATCAATGGCAAAACTACGGGGTTTATGCCTTAGTAGAAAATCTGTTAGATGCAGAGTATGTCTCACTTGCTCCAGCAGGTTTTGATAATCAAACATTAAGTTCACCACGCACCGCGAGTGTACGCTTTGAAGTTAATTTCTAACCAAGACTACAATGCGGCAACAAATTATAGTTGCCACATTTTAGGGGCAAACTAACAATGAATATGAAACGCACTTTTTCTGCCACTAAACGACGCCACTTAATGGCCTGTTTACTGGCATTAATTACAGCGGTTGTGATGATCCCTGGGATGACAACCTACTTACCCTTTGCTATGGAAGAACAAATACTCATCCCAATTATGCTATTTCCCTTTATTTGGGCTGGATTATTTATTTATGCTTACATGGCTGAAAAAGCATGGCAGCCATTTGTGGTTATGTTAGTAATCATATTAAGTCATGCTGGCTTGAGTTTTATGGCTTTATCGGGGGTACAGGGATGAAATCAGTTTCATTAAAAAAGTTATTTTTGCTGCATAGCTGGGTCGGCATTGTCACTGCTATTTTACTTTTCATTGTTTGCTTTACTGGCGCTTTGGCCGTACTTAGCCGTCCTGAATTAAAGATTTGGGCCAACCCTGAATTGCATCAGTTAAATTCAGTCCCTAGTGAAAAGGTTACCGAGTTAATCAATCATTACCACACATTAGTCCCTAAAGAATTTGCTGAGAACATTCATGTTTACTTACCTACAGGCCATAACACTCACTTACTCACCATTTTATTCGAATCCCACGATGGCGATGAAAACTATGACGAAGAAGCCGCGTATGCATACCAGTTTGATCCTCGTAACTTTGAATTAGTTAACGAATATTATGGCGCTGCTGGTTATTTTTACGAACACCGTAAAACTGATGCGCCATCTTTTATTGGTCATTTTCATGCAGACTTACATTTAGGCCGCCCTATTGGCCTGATACTTACAGGGTTTTTAGGCTTAACCTTATTGGTTTCAACAATCACCGGGCTATTTATACATCGCCAATTAATCAAAGAGTTGTTTACTTTTCGGCGTAAAAAAGAGCTGAATGTAGTTGTAAATGATGCACATAAAATTATGGGGATTTGGGGCAGCCTATTTCATGGCGCCATTGGCTTTACGGGCGCATTTTTAGGTTTAGCGACAATAATATTGCTACCTGCTGCGGCATTTGTCAGTTTTGGTGGCGATCAAGATAAGCTGGTCGCAAAATTCACTGCAATGCCTGAGCCTATTATTACTAATGACTATCAAGCAACTGATATCAATACTATTTTAATTGATGCGCAAGCGCGCTACCCAAAAGCTAAAATTATTGATTTAACCATTATGGCGCATAACGATGCAAATGCTCAAGTGTACTTACGTTTGATTGGCGGTGATGCGGTCGCTTCACAATTGCTACACTATCATGGTAACGGTGAATTTAGTAAATCAATGAGTAGTTTTGGTGATATTCCAGGTCCTGCCATTAAAGTATTAGAGCTGTTGTTTCCATTGCACTTTGGTAACTTCGCTGGCATTTTTGTCAAACTGATTTGGGCACTATTAGGCTTAAGCACGGCACTATTACCACTGTCAGGCATGATGATGTGGTTGGCAAAGCGTAGCCGCGGCAGTAACCCAACCTTATCTGAACTAGCTTACCAACGCTGGAATCGGGCGATTATTGGTAGCTGTGGCGGTTTAGTACTCGCTACTGCTATTTTGTTTCCGGCTCAAGTACTGTTAAACAACCTTGTGCCAGTACAAATGCATAACGCTTATTTTGGGCCGCTATTCTTTTATTCATGGCTGGCTTGGTGTTTATTGGCTGTTCTACCTATTAATTATCATCGCTATTTACAAGTAACGATGACGCTGACAGGACTTGCTTGTATAGCTGTATTACCGCTGAACTTGGCCCTTTCAGCCAGTCATGCATTTTCTGCAAATAATTTGCTCATGACAGTTGTAGATATTAGTTTCTTGTTTATTGGTGGCTTATTTATTTATGTAAGCCAACGCTTAGTAGCCAAACAGTTAAATGGAGTAACAGCTAAAGCCACTCAAGAGGTAACTATATGACGTTTATCTACCTAACATTAGGTTGTTTATTATTAGTTGCTAGTAGTTTACTGCTCAGAACTGCCAACAGCGCTAGCCGCTGGTTAAGCCTGGTGGTTTTTTGTATTGCCACAGCCTGTTTTATTGCTGTGTACGGTAATATAGCCGGTGTGTTTATTGCCGTGCCTACGGCACTATTAATTGGCTTATTGACGGCATTTTTATTAGGCAAAAAAACCTCAAAACAATAATTAAAGACTTGCGCGCCCAAGCATCATGTTGAGGGCGTTACTTGAAACAACCTCTCGCTGCCTGCATATTCTCTCTGATCATAATGCTTATATGGTTGGGATAATGGATTAGCTACATAGCTGACCACGCAAAGCCATGTATCTTCAAGTAACTTGAGTATATACTTCCTAGCATGAGTACTTGTAATGACTAACTAATGACAAAACCAAAAAAGAAAAGTAATTTTTTCAGTAACCTTATTTTTAATATTATTTTACCGGCGGTGATTTTAAGCCGCTTCAGTACACCAGATACCTTAGGTCCAGTGTGGGCGGTGGTGGTGGCACTTGCCTTTCCACTGTTATTTGGGTTGTGGGAGCTTAAGCAATCAGGCAAAGTAAACTTTTTCTCAGTACTTGGCATCATCAGCGTACTGCTTACTGGCGGTATTAGTTTATTTGAACTCGACCCTAAATACATTGCCATTAAAGAAGCCATGGTGCCCGCTATTATCGGTATTATTGTGTTAGTGAGCCAATACACACCTTACCCGTTAATTCGCAAACTATTAATTAACCCTGAACTTTTAGATATAGAAAAGCTAACTCAGTCACTTGAGCAACAAAATAACACCGCTGTATTTGATGCGAAGATGCGCCTTGCCGGTTTTATTGTTGCCAGTGCGTTCTTTTTATCTGCGATACTTAACTACTTTTTAGCAAAAAATATCGTTGTTAGCATGCCCGGCACCACAGCTTATGCGGAAGAGTTAGGGCGTATGACGTGGTTAAGTTACCCAGTGATTGTAGCCCCAACAATGATATTACTCGTTGGCGCTATTATTTTCACTTTTAAGCAAATTGGTAAACTAACTAAACAACCAATCGACGAATTTATTTTGCAGTAAGTGCTTGGTCAAGTCGGTATCATTATGGTGCTGGTGATGCCATTTGATCCATTTACCACCACGGCATTAATATTAGTAAACACCTTGCAAGCGGTGATTCTTGGCTTATGTACATTTTATTTACTATCAAAACGAAAATTGCGCTGTAAATAGGCATTCGTTAACGTTTGTGCAAGCTAAACAAGCTACATGAAAAAGGCCTCGATTGAGGATTGAGGCCTGCTATTTATGTTAAATTAATTAAAATTCCCAGCTGAGTGACGCCCAATAACGGCGACCATCTTCTACATAACCATACTCATCTTCAGTGATGTCTTTATCAAACATGTTATACACACCAAAGCCAAGTTTTACTGTGTTGGTTAAGTTATAGTTACCACCAATATCGGCCAAAGTATAATCTGGCGCAATAAGGCTACTTTGCGAAGGTCCAGTGGTTGGTTGACTTTCTTCACCGCGGTAATGAACACGTAACCAGCTGCCAAATTTATCACTGGGTTGCCAGTTAAGTGATGTTTGCAAAATATGTTTCGGCAACTGGTTTAGTGGGCTGCCTTTGTATTCACCCGATTTTTGCTCTGAATCGGTGTAAGTGTAATTTGCCCTTATGTCGATATCACTGGTGATGTCATACGACAGGGTAAATTCAAAGCCTTGAGTGACGGCCTCATCCACATTGACATACGTAGTGGGCAGTGAACCAAAGTCGTTAGGGCCATCTGTACACTGGGTTAGCGGGCAGGCGATACGGGTGATTTTGTCATCAAACTGATTATAAAACACGGTACTTGACACATTCAGATCACGGTTCACATCGTAATAAATACCCATTTCATAGTTTACTGACGTTTCTGGGCTTAAATCTGGGTTACCATAAATATTTCCACCGCGACTTACTTGTCCCCAGTCTGGCGTAGATTGGCGAATGTTTGGCGCTCTAAAACCTGTTGAGATGCCACCTTTAATAGTAAGATCATTGGTTGCTGTATACACGCCGTATAAACGCGGGCTCCAATGCCCGGCAAAGTTACCATCGTGATCGTACCTAAGTCCCGTGGTCAATTTAAACGACTTTGTGGCAGCCCATTCATCTTCGGCAAAGATTGACCACTGCTCATTCTCAACGTGCGTTAAATCGCTAATTTTATTACTAGTATAATCATCCAGTGTTTCTTTTAAATACGCGGCACCTAGCGTGGCATTATGATCCGTAATAATTGGCAACGTCCAGCTAGTTTGCGCGTCAGTGTTTTCCACATACATTTCACGAGAGGTGTTGTCAAATTTATCGTACTTTAAGTAGCTACGCGAAGAACCAAAATCATAAAAGCCATTATGGCTGAGTGAAAACGTTTGTTGTTCATATTCAGTCGTTGATGACTCAGGACAACCGCGGCGTCCACAGTTTTCTCCTGGTGCAAGTGCTGCAACTGTTTTACCGAGCGTCGCATCCAAGGTTTGTTTACCGGTGCCTGCCTCAAACATAATTTCATGATTGTCAGTCGGGGTTAAAATAAACTTGGCTTTGATATTACTTTGCTCTTTACCGCGAAAACCTGCTGTGAAATCATCTTCATCTCGTTTCGAAAACTGCCCAGAGAACTGCACACCTAATAACTCAGGAATTAGCCCACCGGCGGTAAAAAAACTAGCTTGGTTAATATTACCCGACTCACTGCGCTCTTGAATTGTGCTATCAAGACGTACTTCACCGTACCATTGCTCTGGTGTTTTACGGGTAATAATATTGATCACCCCACCAATGGCGTCTGAGCCATAAAGTGACGACATCGGGCCGCGAATAACTTCAATGCGCTCAATTGCTGAAATAGGCGGTGTCCACGCCCCTTCGACCCCAGGCCCATCACTGTTAGGGCGTGTCTCACGGGATGTTTGCCGCTGTCCGTCAATTAATATCAAGGTATATTGGCTCGCCATGCCGCGCAGACTAATGTCTTTTCTATCGCCGCCGCCAGTGACAACAACACCGGGGACGTCGGTTAATGCATCGGTTAAATCACGATAAAAACGTTTTTCGAGCTGTGCTCTGTCTATCACGCTAATACTGGCTGGTGCCTCTTTGAGCATTTGTTCACTGCCAGATGCAGATACCACAATCACTTCCATATCTTGCTTTGCATCATCCGCATGGGCTGACACACTTAAAGCGCTTAAAATTGCTGCAGTTAACGGTATTAATTTACGGCTTACCGTATTCATGATGATTCTCCGTGACTTTTGTCTTATAAATGATAATAATTAGCGTTTGCGATATTAATCAGAAGTTCCCCCGTTCTCAACGTGTGAATTCTTAAAGCTATGTTAAGCAGGACTTAAAGTTATGAATGGGAAATTACTAAAGGCGCTCAATGTGTTCGCACGCACAGTGGAAACAGGGAATATGAGTAGTGCAGCGCAAGAGTTAATGATGACCACCTCAGCTGTAAGCCAACAAATAAAGCAACTTGAGCATGAGTTAGGTTTAAGCTTGTTTAATCGCAGCCCGCGGGTGCTCACACTCACCGAAGCGGGCGAGCTGTATTATCAAAGCTGTATCAAGATGCTGGCCCTGAGTGAATCTGCCTCGCAGCAGTTACAGCACTTACAAAATAACCCCAGTGGCCGATTAAAGTTAGTCGCACCGGTGGGCTTTGGCGGCGGGCTGTTAAGTGCACCACTACAGCAATTAATCAGCCAATACGAGGATATTGATATTCAACTCAGCTTGTCTGACGAACCTGTTGATATGATAAAAGCGGGCGCTGATTTAGCCATTGCTATTGGCCCTTTGCAAGACTCAAACTTAATAGCAAGGCACTTAGTTGACTGGCCTTTAGTGTTATGTGTACACCACAGCCACCTTTTAGCCAATGAGATCAGTAACGATATTGAGCAATTAACGAAAATGCCACGCATTGCCCATATAAGCGCAGAATATGCGCTGACGCATAAAGCAACTGAACAAAGCGTTACATTACCCGCAGCACGGATCACCGTAAACAATATGCAAAGCATCATTCAACTAGTATGTGATGGTGTTGGCTACGCCATTTTACCCGAGCCGGAAGTGCGCAGTTTATTACATTCAGGTGAATTAAAACCTTTGTGTACCGATTGGCAACTCCCTCATTACAGTGTGTTTGCAGTCACTCCTGCGCGGGATATTTTAGCTGCGAAAACGAAAGCCGCAATTGCCTTATTAAAAGCAAGTTTTGCGGCTATTTCGTTAGCAAAAGCCTGTTAAAAAATAATAGTAACTTGCTTGACTACGTTGCTCTTGTTGGTTTTTTACCAAAACCAGTAAAAATTAATTTACTGGTTTTAACTCAATTATTGATACGGAACCAAGAGGATCAATCATGTAATCTTCACTCGGTTCGCCTTCATCGGCGGTGATGATTAATTTTCCATCTGGACTGAAAGTTACCATATCTGGCAGCGCTCCGACTGCAGCTATCATTTCAAGCTCATAACTACTGGTGTTAAACATAGCAACAACGCCAGTATCCGTTTTCACGCCTGACTCGATCGCAGCGGCAAGTTTTCCGTTTGATACTGCGACAGAATTAACACCGGCACCGTAATAGCTAATATCAATTGCAGCGAGTGTTGCAATGTTACTCGGATTAGCAAAATCAACCACTTCAATACGCGGGGCATTAAGCAAGCTGCCGTTATTTACCACGAATAAACGTTTTGTTTGGGCATCATAAGCCGTGATCTCTGCAGCGCCTTCACCGCCTTCAAGTAACAAGCGTGATGTAAAATCAAACTTGCCTTCGCTGTTTTCACTATAGACGGTGATATTACCGCTATCTTCGTTTGCAACCACCAGCTGCGCTTGTAACGTTGGGCTTTGCTCGGCGGGTATAAATAACACCCCCTCTGGTGCATCATCACCTTGAGTAACGAGCATTTGCACAAAGCTTACGGCATTCACATCACTAATATCATATACTGCAACCGCATCAGCACGCTCCAAGGCAATAAACGCATAACGCTTATTGGCGACCATGCCCGTTGTTACGCTCTCAGGCTCAGTGCCTTTCGCATCACTGCGACCATCAGGGTAAACGCCGGCTTTATTTGCCTCAACGGCAAGCGATGAACCACTATCAAATACCTGCTCACCGGTATCACCATTAAAGATTGAGAATGAACGAGCGCCAAAACTATAGAGCGTATTATGACTGGATGCCGCAGTATCGGAATCAACATATTGCGATACTAATAAACGCCCTAATTCAAGGTTGTTTTGTAATGTACTTACGTCAGTAAATACCGATTCATCAAGCACGATATCTGCAACTTTCTCACCTTCTGCAAAGTTAGTAAACCAGTCACGTACATCCCCTTCGTTGGCAGTAAGTACGTAATGTATGCCATCTTGTGAAAATGTTGCAATGCCATCAGGTTGATACATTCCCATTACGTTTGCGCGAGTTTGTAGCTTGATCATATTGTCTTTATCACTGGCATCGATTTCGTTGCCTGCCATGCCATAATCTTTAAAACCCAGCGGGAAGATATCAGTGATAGTTTTAGTGGTTAAATCTATTTTCGCAAGGCCGTTATTCTCTTGCAATGACACCCATGCAGTGCTTGAATCCGCTGATACGGCGACATATTCAGGCTCAACGTCTGCAGCTAAATCGGCACCTTTGCCAAATACCCGAAAGCCTTTGCTTTCAAGGGCCGCTTCTTGATCATTAAATGCTGTGAAATTTAATGTAGTTGCAGCAATCACATGCATAGGAGTTTTAAAGTTTTTCCGTCCAGGGCTGGCATAAAGCTGTGGCGCATTCTCATCAGCAAGCTCTATAAATTCCATACCATCAGGAAAACGACCATAACTATTAACATGGAAATCGCCATAACTGACCTGTTGATGTACTTGGCCTTGGTATTTTAGTTTAATGGTTTCGCCTTTGCCTAAGCCAAAGTCTTCATTATTATTTAAAATAGCCGTTGCGGGTGCACCGTTAGGAAGCTGAGTACCCGTAACTAAATTAGGCAATAATACAATAAAGCCGTGACCAGGAATTTCAGTGCCTGCAGGGATAGTTAAACCCGCTTGGTTATTTGCTTCACGATCTAAATCAACTAATTCCCACTCATTAGCTGCAAAAACAAATGGTTCGGAAGATGTGTTGTACAGCTCAACAAAATCAGCGTCAGCACGGCCTTTTGAGACTACTTCGTTGATCACAATATTCGCGGCAGTTGCACCGTCAACTGGCGCTGGCAATTTATTGGCAGCACCAGGCGTTGGCGCGAGCGCTTCATCTTGAGTATGCCAATCACCGCCATCTGGTAAACGCCCCCATGAAGATACATGATTACCATCATTCCAATGTGCACTTTGCACAACTAGATTATTGTGCACTAATAATGCGGTATCGCCTTTACCTAAACCGAAATCAGTGTCACCTTCCCCAGCAACAATTGTGCCCGTAGGTGCACCAAATGGAATACTTGTTTGGTCTGTGGCGATCACTAAAAATTCCCCGCCAAGCAAGGTGGTCCCTTCAGGAATAGCAATACCCGGCTCTAAATCTTGTTCAAAACCTTTTAAATCATTTACCGCCCAATTGGCACCAAAGGTGAAGCTTTGAGCTGAATTATTATAAAGCTCAATAAAGTCATACCCACCGTCCGTTGAGCGTACTTCATTAATAACAATATCGCCTTTCGCAGGCACAACAACTGCACTAAACGTGGCAGTAATATCTTTATGATTATCCATCGTCAATGTGAGTGATTGGGCGTCGTACTCTGCGCTGCCGATATCGCCAGACCAAGAGATAAACTCATATCCTTCAGCTGCTTGCGCTGTGAGAATGACGATTGAGTCTTGCTCATAATCATCTTTTGCTGGGGTGATCACCACATTACCCGCACTTTGTGGGGTAATTTCTAGCATTAATTGGTAGCGACTAGGCTCCATATCGTTATTATTATCGAGATCGCACCCGCTTAATGCCCCCAGCATTAGCAAACTGCCTACTAATGGTTTCAGTTTCATATTTTGTCCTTAGTTATTTGTTAAATAAAACTGAACAAAACATTAATAAGAACAAATTACAAAGCGATGTTATTTACATGTAATAAACATGACAAACTAAATCATCACTTAGCTAACAGCTAACCACAGGCCAACGAACATCATTAAAGAGCCAGCAACACGATTAAGCCAGATCACAAGGCCAACCCGCCGCAAAGTGAATGACAAAAGGCGAAGCCTTTATTGCCGAGTAGTAACATCATTTCTAAAGCCAGCGTTAATGCTGGCTTTTTGTTATTAATCTTTCATTCATCTATTTTGTCGAACTATTCAATCGCTTTAAACCCTAGAAACTAACTAGCTAGTCGCTTTTTTCGCAACTATAGTTTTCCTTGTTAACTCACAGGAGAACACTCATGTTAAACAAAACAACTTCGACAGTAACAAAAGTTGCCGTTGCTGTTTCATTACTTATCGCAAGTAACAGCCAAGCTGCGACTGACGTTAAATCAAATAATTTTTGGTGGCCTGAACAACTTAACCTAAGCCAACTACGTGCGCACGGTGCAGAATCAGATCCAATGGGCGAGAACTTCAACTACAAAGACGCCTTTTTGAGTTTAGATCTTAAAGAAGTTGAAGCCGATATCGCAAAAGTCCTCACCGATTCACAAGATTGGTGGCCAGCAGATTATGGTCATTATGGCCCGTTTTTTATCCGTATGGCATGGCACGCATCGGGCACCTATCGTACCTTTGATGGTCGCGGTGGCGCAGGTGGAGGCCAACAACGCTTTGATCCACTAAACAGCTGGCCTGATAATGCGAACCTAGACAAAGCACGCCGTTTACTTTGGCCAATCAAGCAAAAATATGGGCGCAATATTTCATGGGCCGACTTAATTGCCTTAACTGGTAACGTTGCACTTGAATCGATGGGCTTTAAAACCTTTGGTTTTGCCGGTGGCCGTGAAGACGATTGGGAACCAGATCACGTATACTGGGGCCCTGAAGGGAAAATGCTAACCGACGAGCGACGCGACAAAAAAGGCAAACTTAAAGGCCCGCTAGCAGCGGTAGAAATGGGTTTAATTTACGTTAATCCAGAAGGCCCACACGGAAACCCAGATCCATTACTTGCCGCAGACGATATTCGTATGTCATTTGGCCGTATGGCAATGAACGATGAAGAAATCGTTGCCTTAATAGCCGGTGGTCATAGCTTTGGTAAGGCACATGGCGCTAAAAAAGCTGATTGCTTAGATGCAGAGCCAGCTGCCGCAGGTATCGAAGAGCAAGGCTTAGGCTGGAAAAACAAATGTGGTAAAGGCCACTCAGAAGACACCATAACCTCAGGCCTTGAAGGTGCATGGACAGTTACGCCAACACGCTGGTCAATTAACTACCTGCAAAACTTATTTAACTTTGAGTGGGAAAAAACCAAAAGCCCAGCAGGTGCAACACAGTGGATCCCCGTAAACGGCCAAGCTTCTAGCCTAGTGCCAGATGCACACATAAAAAATAAGCGTCATGCGCCTATTATGTTCACTACCGATATCGCCTTGAAAAAGGATCCTGAGTTCCGTAAAATTTCTCAGCGTTTCTTAAACGATCCTAAAGAGTTTGAACTGGCATTTGCCAAAGCGTGGTTCAAACTAAATCACCGTGATATGGGCCCACGTGCACGCTACTTAGGTGACCAAGTACCAGAAGAAGTATTGATCTGGCAAGATTACATTCCAGCAGCTGATCACCCACTGGTAAACAACAAAGATGTCACTAACTTAAAAGCGTCGATTTTAGATTCAGGCTTGACTGTACCAGAGCTTGTTCGTGTTGCTTGGGCCTCAGCGGCAAGCTACCGTGATACCGATATGCGTGGTGGCGCAAATGGCGCACGTTTACGTTTAGCACCACAAAAAGACTGGCCAGTAAACAACCCTAAAGAAGTGCAAAAAGTACTTGCTAAGCTTGAAAACATCCAAACTAAGTTTAATAAGAACGCCGCAGACGGTAAAAAAATATCACTTGCGGACATGATTGTACTCGGTGGCGCTACAGCCATTGAAAAAGCGGCCAAAGATGCAGGCTACTCAGTAAACGTACCATTTCAAGCAGGCCGTATGGATGCATCATTGGAAATGACCGATGTTGAGTCATTCGACGTGCTTGAGCCAACAGCTGACGCGTTTCGTAACTACTATAGCTCGGCGTGGAAATCACCAGCCGAAATGCTAGTAGAACGTGCCGACTTACTGAGCTTATCGGTACCTGAAATGACCGCACTTGTCGGTGGTATGCGTGCTTTAAATGCAAATACTAACCAAACTAAACACGGTGTTTTCACGGCAAAGCCAGGCACATTAAATAACGACTTTTTTGTGAACCTACTTGATATGTCAACTAAGTGGTCTAAGTCATCGACAGAGGGCATTTACGAAGGCCGCGACCGCCAATCAGGAAAGCTTAAGTGGACCGCCACTCCGGTTGATTTAATCTTTGGTTCTAACTCAGAGCTTCGTTCGATTGCTGAAGTGTATGCCGCAGATGACGCAAAACAAAAGTTTGTTGATGACTTTGTTGCTGCGTGGACAAAAGTGATGACACTCGACCGCTTCGATCTACGTTAAGCGTTTATTTTCATAATTAACCAAGCCGCTTTTTATCATCAATCTGAAGCGCGGTATGAAACCGCGCTTGTATATTTTTGAGTTTACAGTGAGTCAAAATTACTCAGCTGAAGTTACTGCCTCAACAGAGCGTTCATCGCTCAATAAATACTTATCAAGCCATTGCTCTTGCTCCCACAACACATGCAGTAAACTCTTGCGAGCGTAAGGTAACATCACTAAACGCGCTTCTTTACCTAAACCTTTCAGTGCAGCGTACATACGCTCGCTTTGCATCGGGAAGGTGCCGTGAGATTAAGGGTGGGTCTTCTTGGCTGACGCTCTGAAATCAAAAAAGCGCGATATCAAACCACGCTTTTAATCCTAGCTATAACTTACTGAATTTCAGCTATTCTGCTGACGGCTCGTCACTTAATAAATATTTTTCAAGCCACTGCTCTTGCTCCCAAAGCACATGCAGTAAACTCTTACGAGCACGGTAGCCGTGAGCTTCGTAAGGTAACATCACTAAGCGCGCTTCTTTACCTAAGCCTTTGAGTGCTGCGTACATACGCTCGCTCTGCATCGGGAAGGTGCCCGAATTAGGATCCTCCTGACCGTGGATCATAAGCATTGGCTCATTTATCTTTTCAGCATGAAAAAACGGTGACATATTGGCGTATACATCCTGTGCTTGCCAAAAATCACGCTCTTCACCTTGAAACCCAAACGGCGTTAAGGTGCGATTATACGCGCCACTG
Source organism: Pseudoalteromonas prydzensis (assembly GCF_011050055.1). GTDB lineage: Bacteria > Pseudomonadota > Gammaproteobacteria > Enterobacterales > Alteromonadaceae > Pseudoalteromonas > Pseudoalteromonas prydzensis_A. Next base: position 29,472 of record NZ_DRGM01000023.1, read on the forward strand.
CGGGCAATACCGGTTTTAAATAAATCACTGTGCGCTAATAAGTTCGCTACCATAAAGGCACCATATGAATGGCCTGCAATAGCAATTTTATCTTTATCCGCTATGCCTTTTTCGACCAGCACATCAACCGCAGCTTTGGCACTTGCAACTAACTGTTTTCTAAATAAATCATTCGGCTCTTTGCCTTCTACGCCAACAATGGGCATTTTCGGATCGTCAAATACGGCAATACCTTTAGCAAGGTAAGGCATTGGGCCCCAATAACCAACATAAGTAAATTCATATGGCGATTCACGCACTTGTGATGCAACCGCTTTGTCTTTGTATTCCAGTGGGTATGCCCACATTAACACCGGTAATGGGCCTTGGCTTTTGTCGTAACCAGGTGGTAAGTAAAGTGTCCCAGAAAGCTCAACACCATCATCACGTTTATAACGGACCAGCTCTTTTGTTACACCTTTAAACGCCGGATATGGATGCTCAAACGTAGTGAGTTGAGTCAGCGTGTCATCGTCTAAATCACGAATGAAAAAGTTAGGTTGCTGCGTTTTAGATTCGCGAATAGTGATTAATCGCTCACCTTCATCATCAAGCATAGCGCGTACGCGTTCATAGTAAGGCGCTTTTGATTGCCATAAACGCTTGGTTGTATTGGTTTTAATGTCGTATTGATCTAAAAACGGCACATTTCCTTGCTCAGACGCTCCATCGCCACGCAAGAATATATAACGACCGCCGACCACTTTAATAACGTTTGCACCAAGATCATTATGTTCATAAATAACATCGCCGGGATCTTTATAGGCATCGTTATAACTGCGCTGTGAAAATAATACGCGGTTGCGATCCGCATTGCGCGGTTGGATAACATAGGTACGTACTTGGCGATCACTAAAACGCCATTCGGTTAATAAAGCAACGTTTTCATTGGCCCATTGCATGCCTGAAAAACGACGTTCAACTTTGGCAAACAGTTTTGCTTCGCGTTTAAAAGGCGAACGTAAACTATATAAATAATCATGATGAGGCACATCGGTTTTCATATCGCCGCCATCTTGCGCCTGCGCCCAAATGATTTCAGCACCTTGATCGTCACGCCACTGAAAATCACGGCGCCCGGTGCGTACACTGTCATAACCCTGCGGGATATTATCGGCAAGCGGCTGTTTAGCTAGTTCTACCAATGTATAACCGCGCATTCCCCATACCTGCCATGTTGTTGCAAAACGGCTATACGGCACTTGATAAGAAAAAGGTTCATCAATGCTTGCTACTAATATATTGGTTGAATCAGGTGAAATTGAAAATGATTTAAATAATGCTGGCTGACCAATTGCTGAGGCAACACCACTCATCGGAATATAGCTTAACTGCCCTTGACCATAAAACTTAAACTGCTGTTCATCAAATGGGCTAGTTAATAAATTTTGGTAAGTCCGCGCAGGGGCTTTTTGACCGCTACTTTGTTGAATAATCGGTACTATGCTGTTGCTGTCGTTGGCTAATCTTGGTTTACCCAAGTTAACAGCCACATTGGCAACAATAGCCGTGCTATCTGGCAACCACTGATAGGGGGCTGCGGTTAACACGGAATTAAGCGACACGTCTGACAACTGTCGTGCTTGTTTTGTTTGCGTGTTATAAACCCATAAGTTTGCTTGTGTTGGCTGCTCAACAATAAACGCGAGGTACTCACTATTACTTGACCATTTAGGCGAGCGGATCACCCCGTTTGGCAAATTATTAACTGCAATCACAGCTCCCGTCGCAATGTGCTTTAATTGCAGGCCACTAAATTTAGTACGAGGACGAGAGCGGGAAAAATTAGCTGGGTTTAGCTGTATTCCTGCTAATTTTAGTTCTTCTTTCGCTAAATCATCCAGTGTCTCTACACGTTTACGATCAAATAGCGCCAACCATTGACCATCGCCCGATAAATAACTGCTAGGTGCTAATTTTGCGTCAACTAATGCTGCTAAATCACTGGAGGGGGTTTGATAGCCTTGTGCAGCAAGTGCTGAGCCAGTAACACTAACACTCAACACAAATGCCAATAAAAGCTTGATACCTTTCATGGTTTATCCTTGATTTTTATTATTAATGGCTGTATCTAAACATGTTTTGATACATTCATAAAGTTTTTGCGAGTATTAGGTTTATATAGACAAACTGCGTTAAACTGGCTACTTAGTTCAAGCAATTGCTGACGCATAATTAACATGAAAACAAAAACCGATAAAATAACTATTTTTGACGTTGCCAGAGAAGCACAAGTTTCTAAGTCAACGGTGTCGTTAGTGCTTACCCAAAGTGACAAAGTCAGTGATAAAAGCAAAGCAAAAGTCTTACAGGCAATTGATGCATTAGGGTATGTTTATAACCGTGATGCAGCAGCACTGAGAAGTCGTCGCTCTAACTTAGTGGCGTTAGTGATCAACGATTTAACCAACCCTTATTCTGCGCAACTTGCTGTTGGCCTTGAAAACCATATTCATGCATTAGGCATGCTGCCAATGTTGGTCAATACTGCTGAAAGCGTAGAGCGTCAAACTCAAGTAGTTAAAACACTCAAAGAATATAATGTGGCTGCGTTTATTATGTGCCCTGCTCCTGGCACTACCCAGCAATGGGTTGACGGACTGATCGATAGTGGCTTTCCGGTTATTCACATTATGCGCGAAGTGCCCTTTTGTGGCGCGCCAACTATATTACCCGATAATAAAAAAGGCACTCATTTAGCAACCTGCCATATTTTACAACAAGGTATTGAAGAGGTTGCATTTGTAGGTGGTACTGAGGATATTTCCGATCACCATGAACGTTTAAGTGGTTTTCACAGCGCTTTACAACAATTTAATTTACCTCAAGATAAACCAATCATTACCGCAGCCACGAATCGTCAAGGCGGACGTGATGCCTTTAACGCTCTATACGCACAACATCCTCACACTAAAGCGATTATTTGTTTTAATGATGTTATTGCTTACGGTGTCATCGAAGCTATTCGTGAGCAGGGTTTAATACCAGGTAAAGACATTAAAGTCGTGGGTTTTGATGATTTAGCCGATTCATGCTTAATGTCGCCATCACTAAGTAGTGTCACTATTAATGCCGATGATATCGGTAAGCGTGCATGCCAAGTATTGCAAGAATTGCTCAATCAAAGTATCCCTGCGGTACGCACCTTAGTTGATGTTCAGTTACAGATAAGAGATTCAAGTCAATGAAAAAAGTATTAGTAATTGGCTATGTGTGGCCAGAGCCAAATTCATCCGCCGCCGGCACCCATATGATGTCGCTGTTAAACGCCTTTAGAGCACAAGATTGGCAGGTTGAGTTTGCCAGCCCAGCACAAAAAACCGAGCATATGGTTAACCTTGATAACTACGGGATCAGCAGCGCGACAATCGCCCTTAATTGTTCAAGTTTTGATGAATATGTTAGCAACTACGCCCCTGATATCGTGATGTTTGACCGCTTTATGATGGAAGAGCAATTTGGCTGGCGAGTAGATAAATACTGCCCTAGTGCACTGAAAATTCTCGACACTGAAGATTTACAGTGTCTGCGTAATGCGCGCCATGAAGCCCATAAAGGGGGGCGAGCATTTAGTCACAGTGATTTACATTCTGACATTGCCAAGCGTGAAATCGCCGCGATTTTACGCTGTGACATAAGCTTAATTATTTCCAGCTTTGAAATGCAGTTGCTAGCAGATGTATTTAAGGTCGATAGCCGTTTGTTACACCATTTACCGTTTATGGTCGATTTAGCCTCACTCCCTGAGCAAACTAAATCATTTGCACAACGCCAACACTTTATGACCATTGGCAATTTTCGCCATGCACCTAACTGGGATGCCGTACTCTATTTACAACAAATTTGGCCACTCATTCGTAAACAACTGCCGCAGGCAGAGCTACACATTTATGGCTCTTACCCACCGCCAAAGGCCACCGCGCTTAATAACCCCAAAACTGGCTTTTTAATAAAAGGTTGGGCGGATGATGCCTATCAAGTAATGGAAAATGCCCGCGTCTGTTTATCACCGCTGCGTTTTGGTGCAGGCATTAAAGGTAAGCTGTTAGAGGCGATGATCATGCAAACACCTAGCGTAACAACCCCTATTGGTAGTGAAGGCATGCATGGAGATTTAGACTGGCCTGGCGTGGTAGCAACTGAGCCGCAACAATTTGCCGATGCCGCTGTAGCACTGTATCAAGATGAAGGCGTATTTAAACAGACACAAAAAGCTGCGACTCTTCTACTGCAAACATTTTATGACAAAAAATCATTATCCTTTGATTTAATGCATAAAATAACTACAACTTTAGCTAATTTAACCCAACATCGTGAAGCCAATTTTACCGGGCAAATGCTTAAGCATCATACCATGCGCAGCACCCAATATATGGCGCAATGGATTGCAGCAAAAAATAACCAACCTCTCACTAGAAAAAACTAGACAGGCGGGGATTTGTGTTTAAAATTCCCGCCAAACTAGGTAGGCAAATTTAGATGTGTTGTCTATATTTTTTAACTGAATAATTTAAATTTTGGTTCAATACACATTTGAAAACCGCAACGTTCACAGAAAAGCGCAAATTTATCGTTAAACTGGGCAAAATGCTCCATAAATATGGCACCCCAGCTTATCGACTCGAAGCCCACTTAATGGAAGTGGCGACTTACCTTGATCTTAAATCATCATTTGTGATGTCACCCACCTCTGTTACTTTTGTGATCTGGACTGATGGCCACGAAGACGAATACACCCACGTAGCCCGAGTTGATCCTGGCGATCACGATTTAGGTTCGTTAGCCGATACCGATGATCTGGTGAATAAAATGCTCAATGGCGAACTCACACTACAAGAAGTTGATGTGCAACTCGACGCCATTTTTATTATGCCCAACCCGTATAATCGCTTTACTACAGGGGTTGCCTTTGCCACCTCTGGCGGTGCATTTGCAATGTTAATGGGCACCAGCTGGAATGACGTATTTTGGTCAGCTTTACTGACCTCTGTGGTCTACTTATTTGTACTATGGTCTGCGCGCTCAAAACGCGTAGCCCATATGTTAGAGCCATTAGTGGCGATAGTGTCGGCTATTTTGGCCTGCGCTGTAAGCGTGCATTTAGATGCTGGGATCAATATTCGCCTAGTGGTTCTCTCTGCCATTATCGTGTTTATACCTGGACTTGCATTAGCATTGGGCTTAGCTGAACTTGCAGCGCGGCACTTAGTATCTGGTACAGCGCGGGTGATGGATGCCTTTATGCTGTTGTTTAAACTCTATTTTGGTGCATTCATCGGCATTGCGATTGGTTTTGCACTGTTTGGTCAAGCCGATTTTATACAACCTGAGCCTTTACCGAAATGGACCGCATGGCTGGCAATATTTTTACTCTGTAGTAGCTTAATTGTTATCTTTAGAACCAAACTAAAACACGCTACTTGGTCTATCGCCTCTGGCTTTATTGCTTATGGCAGCAGTATTGGCTCTGCAATGTATTTAGATTACACCTTAGGAACGTTTGTAGGCGCATTTGCGGTGGGCGTATTTAGTAACCTATTTAACCGCATAGCGAATGCTCCCGCTTCAATTGTTGCCATGCAAGGCTTGATTGTATTAGTACCGGGCAGTAAAACTTACATAGGTTTAAACTCATTAATTGAAGGACAAGATTTTGTGTATGCCGAGCACATCGGCCAACAAACCTTCCTGATATTTATGTCACTGGTGGCTGGATTGATCTTTGCAAACGTTGCACTGCCACCGAAAAAGAGTTTGTAAACCAATTAAGAGCCTGTTCGACAAGGCTCTTAATTTAGAGTTCTTAATTTAAAAGAAACGCATAAATTAATATGCTAGTGAATTCCTTTATCCTGATGTCTGCACTCGCCACTGCTGATTTCCCTACCTGACCTTTTACCTTTTACCTTTTACCTTTTACCTTTTACCTTTTACCTTTTACCTTTTACCTTTCATTTTTTAATCCACTAATTGTGAATTACAATAATTAAAAACACAAAACCAATTAAATAAACTTAACTTATTAAAGAAAAACAAAAGCAGTGAAAATAATAAGCAACTGATAAAAACAAATAAATAAAATTAAAACAAGATTACATTTTAAAATTTGTTACTTTCACAACTATTCATCTCGATTCAAGACTCTAATTTTTAAAAGGCGTTTAATAGAGCCACAAACAAAACTGGCAGTGGTTATTTTTTATATGCGAAGTAACCATAAGCTAATCACTTAGCCGCTAATCTAGTTTGTAGACAACGGTCTTATCAAATTCGACTATTAAAAATGACTATATAAGTACGAATGGTAAGTCCTCATTTGACACAACAAAATGAAGTTTTGATTCAAGGGGAATCGAGGATGTTAAAAGTAAAAATAAATAAACTGTATTTAGCAGTAAGTGCATCACTAATTACATCTGCATTGAGCTTACCTATGCTAGCGCACAGTGCTGAGCTTAAAAGTACAGACGAAGTTGAAGTGATCCAAGTTCGCGGTATCCGTGGCAGTGTTGTAAAATCACTAAACACTAAGCGTTATTCAAATGCGATTGTCGATGCAGTGACTGCGGAAGATATCGGTAAATTCCCCGATCAAAATGTCGCAGAATCATTGCAACGTATCACCGGTGTATCAATTAGCCGTAACTTTGGTGAAGGTGAGCGCGTGAGTATTCGTGGCACCAGCGAGAGCCAAAACCGTACACTGTTAAATGGTCAAGCTGTTGGATCTGCCGACTGGTGGACTAACTCCGCAGCAAATCGTGGTTTTAATTATACAATGCTGCCTTCGGAAATTGTCTCTGGCTTAGAAGTGTATAAATCACCTGAAGCGGATATTGATGAAGGCTCGATTGGCGGGACTGTTATTGTGCGCACTCGTAAGCCGCTTGATTTAGAGGCGAATAAATTTGCCGGCTCAGTACTTGCACAGCACAGCGAAATTTCGGGCGAAACCGACCCGCAACTCTCTGCTATGTATAACTTTAAAACTGAAGATGAAAGCTTCGGGGCGCTTATTTCGGTGGTTCGCCAACAGCGTAATTTACGCCGTGATGGTATTGAGTCATGGAGCTGGGCAAAACGTGATATCACCTTAGAAGATGGTACTGAGTATAAAGACGTATACAGCCCAGGCGGTGGTGGCTCGGCGATGTTCTTACAGGAGCGTATTCGTACTGGTATTAATTTAGCCATGCAGTATCGCCCTACCGAGCAATTAGATTTAACCTTCAACGCACTTGATTCAACCCTTGAAGCAAATAATGAAAACCAAAACTTCCTTTGGCTACCCGGTTACGGTGGCTCACAATACACTGATGTCACGTTAGTAGAAAATGATCACGTTGGTACTATGCTGGTTGGCGGGACTTTAGGCTTATCTGCAACTGCGAATAACATTTTAGACGAAACCAAAGTACGTAACTCTGAAATCAACACCAAATCATACGATTTAAAAGCGGATCACCAAGGTGATTTATGGTTGACCAGTGTGCATGTCGGTTATACCGAAGGCAGTGGTGGTTCACAAGCTGATCGCAGTGTTGGCTGGGAAGGTAACTATGTGCATAGTTTTGACACCTCAAATGTAGAAGATGTACGAACTAGCTATGCCGCAAACCCTGCTGATGGTAAAAACTGGGATTTAGGTTTTCTACGTTACGATAGTAATGATGCCAAAGATGATGAAACTTACCTGCAAGTCGATTTTACGCGGCCAATTGACATCGCTGTCTTTAGTAAAATTAAGTTTGGTTTAAAGTACCGTGATCATTCACGTTTTAATACTAAGCACACCACTGATAACCGCACGGATCTAGACTGGAACTTAGCTGACTACTCGCTATCAATGCCAGCCGATTATTTATCGGGCCTAGGCTCTGACGGTACGTTACGTGATTATGCAATCACCGACTCTGATAAAGTTCGCCGTGAAGGGGATGCCCTTGATTGGAACTTCCGTGTACTCAAAGCCAGTACCTTTGAAGTTGAAGAAAAAATTACCGCCGGTTATATCAAAGCAGATATCGATGTTGAAGGTATGCGCGGTAACTTAGGTGTTCGTTTAGTGCAAACGCAACAATCAACCGCAGCCTATGTAGGTGAAAGTGGCGCTGAAGTATGGACCGATGATGACCGTGACTATTTTGATATTTTACCTAGCATCAATCTTGCGATTGATTTAGATGACGATGTACTGCTGCGCTTTAGTGCTGCACGTGTTATGTCGCGCCCAGATTATGCAGCAATGACACCTTCGACCTCTTATAATCTTGAAACACAAACTGGCAGTGGTGGTAACCCTGATATCGACCCATATCGTGCAACACAGTTTGATACTGGGGTGGAATGGTATTTCAGTGATGCAGGTTTATTCTCAGCGGTGGTCTTTTATAAAGATATTCAATCATTCTTAGATGTTTCACCCAACTTGGAGATCCATGAAGGGATAGAAATCTTAGTGAATCGCCCTACTAACGGTCGCTCAGGGCGCATCCAAGGTCTTGAATTAGGTTATCAACAAGAAATCTTTGCTGGTTTTGGCTTAAATGCTAACTATACATTTGTCGATGGTGAAGCAAAAGATGCCGATGGCAATGATACGATTATTCCAGGTAACTCTGAACACACTGTAAATTTAAGTACTTACTATGAAACAGAAACCTTTAGTACACGTATTTCATACAACTTCCGTACTGGTTATAACTCAGGTCAAGGTCATGGTTATGTTGATGATTATGGCCAGGTCGATGCGAACTTTACCTACAACGTAAACGATAATTTAGCGCTTGTTTTAGAGGCAATTAACCTCACGGACGAACATACCTTTAGTTACCAAGAAGAAGGTGTGCAACAAGCACTAACAGGTGTATACGCCGATGGCCGTCGCTTTGTAGCCGGAGTACGTTTTAACTTTTAATCCCCATTTGTCGAACTCCAAGCTAACACAGGTATTCGACTCTCGCCAAGGATGGCAAGCCCCTATGCCCAGGGGTTATACCCAAGCCGCTTCAAGATGCGAATTCTGCATATTGAGGTGGTTTGGGTATTAAGCAGGCAGTCACTTGACTGCCTGCTTTTTTCATTTGTGAAATTACCCATATTAGTCGCGCTAAGGCGCTAGTAATAATAAACAAAACAAGTACAATCAATAGGTAAAAACGTTACTCGAACAACATCGGCGAAGCATAATACGTGTCAGCACAGACAGCTATTGATCACAGTAAGCAAACAACAGGATTTTGTCACTACAAACTCTTATTGGTATTGCTATGTCTGCTGTTTATACCTCAGACGAAAGCAGACTTGCTTAGTGCAACCCTTGACTACCACCAAGGAAACTTCAACGAAGCACAACACGAATTTCAACAATTAGCGTATTTAGGCAATGCAGACGCAATTTATAACATCGCTGTAATGTATTTACACGGCCAAGGGGTTGCAAAAAACAAAGCACAAGCCTATGCCTGGTTTAGCTTAGCTGCTGATTTTGGGCTGCTCGATGCGCGCGATACGGCAATGCTAATAGCCAGACAAAGTAACAATCAACAACCCCTTGATGACGCCTATAATGCACTGTTAAAACAACTTAGTTTTCAATGGTATGATCAACAGTTACGGCCAGAGTTAACCGCCAGTCCAGCCCCGCATTCAAGTCCACAGCGCAGCTATACCGTTGAGCCTAAATACCCAAAGCATGCCTATCAAAATGGCATAGAAGGCTGGGTGTGGCTTGAATTTGATATTGATAAAAGCGGCGCTGTAACCGATATTTCCTTAATTGACTCATACCCAGAAAAAACCTTTGATCAAGCCATTATCAACGCAGTGAAGCGCTGGCAATATCAAGGTGATAGCCAAACCTTACCTTACTATAATCGTTCTTTGTTGTATCACTTCACCACTTACAAGGGTAAGCAGTACGAGCAAAGCTTTAAAAGTCAGCAGCGTGAATACAATGAAAAGATTTCTGAGTTAATTGATGCCGCAGAGCAAGGTAACGCCTTAGTACAGTATTATATTGCCAATTGGCTAAGTTCAGATGAATACAACGCGACCCGATTGTTGAAATACCATTGGCAGCAAAGCAATGCTAATAGTGAATTATTACTGCGCTCAGCCGTTAACGGGTATGCTAATTCACAATATCGTATTGGTGCAAATATGTTACGCGGCGAGTATGGTAAAGTTGACCGTGAAAAAGGCTTAAATTGGATCCTACTTGCTGCTCAAAGTGGTTTTGCCAATGCGCAATACCGTTTAGGACGAGAGCTGTTGAACAGCCAATATGTCGATTATGCCCCCAATAAAGCCCTAACATGGTTAAAAGCGGCAGCAGCACAAGGATTATTTAGTGCTAAACGTGAACTTGCCTTATTACTTTTTGAGTTAAAAAAACCACCGCAACAGGTCACCGCAGCCTTAAATTCGGCATTGGCTGATGATAGTGAACACCCACAATTATTATTACTTAAAGCGCAAATTCAAGCGGCTAATAATAAACCGCAGGCAGCTCAAAAACTAGCAAATAGCGCCCTACAAGAAGCCCGTAGCCGTAATTGGGATCAAAGCAGCATCAAACAGTTTATGGCGACACTGCCTTAATGGCTTTGTGCAATAAAATATCTGTTTCAATGCCATCCACTTGACTAAACACCACTTGACGACCATCGACTGAGCTACTGATATTAAGATTAATGTCAATATCATAGCCGTACACACCAAGCTCTTTTATAAACACATTGCGCTTTTGCTCGGTTAAGTAACAATACAGCAAGAGCTGATGTCCTTGGCGTAGTACATAATAAATGCCCTGTTTAAATACCGCAGGTTTAAACAGCTCAAGTGATGGCAACAATTGCGCTAATGGTAATTGCTGCTCCAACACCGCTGATAAATAAGTACGCACGTGTAAATCATGCTCTAAATACGAGCTATTAAGCTGCCAAAGTGGGTGTTCCCCATCTAAGCTTTGCAACGCGACGTTATCTTTCACTAAGGTATTACTCATAAGTTGAATATCGTAACGCCAATCTTGCCATTGTAACTGCTCATTGGCGCTTTGCTCATTGCTAACTTGATAATAAATACTGTGGCTATCTTGTGACCAACGCACCCCATTGAGCTGCTCAAAACCAGAAATGATTGGTACTAAACGACGTGAAAAGGTATTAATCAAATACACATTTTGCTGTTCATCCGCCAATAATACATTGTCGCCATTCGGTGAGAAAAGCAGGTATTTAGGGGTAATATTACTAGGTAAAGTGGCAATTAGGTTCGCGGTTTTACGCTGTTTATGTTTCAGCCATACTTCGATATGGGTAAAGCCGGTGATCCCTCGACGTTGCAATGAAATAAATGCACTTTGCTGTCCGTCTGGCGATACTGCGGGTAAAATGTCCATTCGTGCAGAAGACGATAATTGCATAGTATTGCGGATTTTCGGGACATCCTTACTTAAATCTAATTCAATTTGATACAAATTAACCCGTGCTTGCCCTTCCGCATGAGCAATATCGCCCGTTTGCGGGTTAATTGCCAAATCGGCGACAAAACCCAATGGTTGATGTACCAGTTGCTCATTACCTTGGTAGTCATAACGACGTAACGCATCATCACCGAGCCAGTAATAACCCTGTTCACTGTCAAATAATAACGGCGCATGACTGTGCCGACTGCGCTTTATTTCAGTGCGTTGCAGTGATTGTGTTAAATCCACTTCACTAACGCTAAACCAGCCTTGATCTTTTTCAAGGATCAGCATTTTTTGCTGCTCATTAATATCAAAGGTGATCGGTTTAAAATCCCCCACGATTTGCTGCTCTAATAAAGTGGGCGTAGGTGAAAATGCCAAGGTATATTTTACTAATCGCGGTTGTTCATCTTGCCAGTGCGTGGTGTAAATAGTGTTGTCGTCGGCCCAGTGTAATTTGCTAGGTCCATGACGTTGTTGGCAGCGAGTGAGTTTAAACTCAGGACTCAAACGCCATGTTTCAATGGCATTAGAGACAGGAATAACGCGGATATCGCAACTAAGCGGATCATATCTAAAGTAAGCCAGCCATTTACCGTCTGGCGACCACACTGGCGCTTCTTCAGAATAACCTGAATTTTTAATACTGTGCACGGTCTTGCTTTGCTGATCATAAACGGCTAAATCAAATTGACTTTGTTGATCATTTGATTGGCTAAATGCTAAATATCGGCCACTGGGAGAGTAACGTAAAAAAACTTCAGCCCCTGGCGCTGAGGTGATCCGTGATTGATATTCATAGTTCAAAGTTGGCGCTTTCGGTGCAAGTAAGTGCTGGCTGACAAGTGTCAGCATAGCGCCTAACATTAAACCTAGGGCAACAAATAAAGCCGATGTGCGCGGCGTAGCCGGAGTCACTTTATCTAATAAGGTTGGTGCATCACTGATCTCTGCTATTAACTGATAGCCAACTCGCGGTACGGTACGAATAAACGTTGCGGTGTTTTTATCATCATGTAGACTTTTACGCAGTTGTGTTACTAGCTGACTGACTGAATTGTCGCTCACTACGACATCCGGCCAGAGCGCATCCATAATTATATCCCGTGATACTGCGTTGCCTTGGTGTTCTAGTAACAACTTTAATAACACCAACTGCTTTGCTTCAACGGCACACCAACGCCCTGCTACCTTTACTTTTAGAGCAGCAAAATCAACAAGCACATCGTTGAGTAGTAACTGTTTTAGTTCGGCTGTTGGCATCGTTTATTTTTTACACACGTTAATCTATGGTTAAATTAGTCAAGAAAGCGTACTATACCCAAACCATCTCAAGATGCAGAATTCAGCATTTTGGGTATATAAGCAAATACGGTACATAGTAGCATACTCAATGAGTGTGTTCTTATTTTATAGGTAGTTATCACTGCTAGTTTTTCTCATGTTGTTCTTGTTGGGTTGAGTATGACAATAAAAATAAAAATACTTGTTAACATAATGCTCATTGTCAGCGCATTCAATGCGCTTTACTCAAGTGCTAAAACGCCCCCTAATACTGACCAAAACCAATTAGAAACAATTCAAATTAGGGGCTTTCATGACAGCGCTATCAAATCACTACGAGACAAGCGCGATAGCCAGTCAATCATAGAAGCAATCAGCGCGCAAGATATCGGTAAGTTCCCTGATAAAAATGTCGCGGAAGCATTGCAACGCATCACCGGCATTTCACTTTCACGTGTCCAAGGGGAAGGTGAACGTGTGGGTGTTCGTGGCACAACACCGGAACAAAATCGCACTTTTTTAAATGGTCAAGCGATTGCCTCTGCAGATTGGTGGATCTCAACCCAGCCTGATCGTGGTTTTAATTACACGCTGTTACCCGCTGATTTAGTGTCCTCTCTGGAAGTATATAAAACCCCGCAAGCGGATCATAACGAAGGTTCATTAGGCGGCTCTGTTAATATTAAAACACAACGACCTTTGCATACACAGAGCAATCAGTTTGTTACCAATGCACAAGTACAATACAATGATTTATCAGGTGAATTTGACCCACAACTGGCTGTATTTTATAACTGGACTAATCCCGATAAAAATTTTGGTGCATTAGTTACCTTTACCCGAAATCAACGCTCACTACGCCGTGATGGACTTGAATCTTGGGGCTGGCATGAACAAAACTTTCAACAAAATGCCGATGGTAGCCTGTCCGCAACAGACAGTGACACTGCCAATATAAAAAACATCTGGACGCCCGGTGGTGGTGGCTCTGCCATATTCCAGCAGCAGCGACTATTAACGAGTGCCACGGCAAACTTTGAGTATCAGCCCAATTTAGAGTGGAACATTCAACTTAATACCTTGTATTCCGTACTTAATGCCGATAACAATAACCAAAACTTTTTATGGCAACCCAGTAGCGTGTTTGCCAGAGGTGGTCATGTCAGTGATGCTCGCATAAGTGATAACACATTAACTTACGCCCGCTATTCAAAAGTACCCGCACAAAACGCCCAAAATTTACCATTTAGTACCGCCATGGAAGCTATTTGGCGAGAATCTGAAATCAATACCAGTAGCGCGCATTTAATTGTTAGCCAACAAGCGCACCTTTGGCAGAATCAATACCAAATTGGTTTTACCAAAGGCGGCGGTGGTTCAAAACAAGATCACACCTCACAATTTTCAGCCAATACCGCCTATACGGTTGATACTACTGAACGTAAAAATATAATCGCCAACTATGATGTGTCGCCTCTCGATGCAAAGGCTTGGCAGCTAACAGAAGCACGTAACGACAGCCAAGATTCCAATGATCAAGAGCTCTATTTACAAGCTGATTTTGAACGCGCAATTGATCACTCAATCATCAGCGCCATAAAGGTAGGTGCCAAGTACCGCGATCATCAACGCGATTTTATTCGTTATCGCTCATTTAATGGCGCATTTGATGGTATAGCCCAGCAACTTGATTGGACCTTAGCGGATTACCCAGCGGCTTTTCCTCATGGCTTTTTAGCCGATATTGGCGATCAACACACCCTTAAAAATTATAGTTATGCCGATATCAGTGCCTTATCAAATGATTTCCAAACTATCGACTTTGTGCAACAAGAAGAAAAAGCCAGCCGTTTTGATATTCAAGAACGCACTACTGCAGGTTATGTTAAATTAATGTTGGATGGCGATGATTACCGTACCAACTTAGGCGTACGCGTTGTTAATACCGTTCAAGACTCCGGTGCTTATCAGCGTGTTGGTTCACCGGTTGAACAACAAGAAAGCTTTGTCTGGCAGCAACACAACAAAAACTATGTCGATATATTACCCAGCGCCAATATCAGCATTGACCTGAACGAGAACCTGATCGCCCGCGTCAGCGCTGCACGAGTGATGTCGCGTCCACAATATAATCATTTGATGCCTTCCACTAATTACAATGTCACCCAAGCACAAGGACAAGGTGGCAACCCTGACTTAGATCCGTATCGCGCCAATCAATTTGATGTAAGCCTTGAATGGTATTTTGATGATGCCGCCCTGCTTTCTGTGGCATTGTTTAACAAAGACGTTGAATCCTTTGTCGAATTTAAACGCACCATTGAACAACATGAAGGCATTGCTATGACCATTGACAGGCCCATCAATGGCAGTGGCGGCACTATTCGAGGTGTAGAAATTGGCTATCAACAAGAGCTTATTTATGGTTTTGGCTTGATCACTAACTACACCTATGTCGATGGCGACCGCACAGATAGCATATCAGGGCGTGAGGATTATGTGCCTGGCACTTCAAAACATACAATAAATTTAACCAGTTACTATGAAAATGAGTGGTTAAGTTCACGTTTAGCCTATAACTATCGTACTCATTTCGCCACGGGGGTTGGTGAAACTATGATGGATAATTTTGGTCAACTTGATGGCAGTATTACCTTCAAAGTATCTGACAGCCTTGATTTTGTAATTGAAGCAATCAATCTTACCGATGAAATCACTTACCTGTATGAGCGTAATGAATATGCACCAACAGGCGTTTATCAAAATGGCCGCCGCTTTTATGTTGGTGTACGTTACAGCCATTAATCGATAGTGCTTGGAAGTTAATCGCATATTTTCGTAATTGAGTAGCCTATTGATATACTGCCTTCGATAATTAAAACAAGCGAAGGAAAAATCATGCTAAAAACTAGCTTAGCGCTGGCCATTGGGCTGTCAAGTTCACTGGCGGTTGCTGCCACATCGTTAACCGTCGAAGATATTCCAAAAATTCAATCTGTGCTGCAAACCAGTATCAGCCCTGATGGTGATACAGTGGCCTTTACCCGCTCTGTGCCACGTGAATTATACGTAGCTGAAAATGGCAGCAATTACAGCGAACTTTACGTTGTTGATGATAAAGGTGTAGAGCGCCCTTTCATTACCGGCTCGGTAAGTATCAAGAGTATTCAATGGTCAAACGACAGCAAAACCATTTATTTTTTAGCTAAGCTAAAAGACGACAAGTTTACCGCGTTATACCAAATTCCAGTAGACGGTGGTCAAGCGCAAAAAGTACTGTCGCTTAAAGACACCTCAATTTCTAGTTACCAATTAAGCCCGAACAATAAACAACTCGCTATTTTAGCCATGCCAGCGGCTGATAAGTCTGAAAAAGAGCTTAAAAAACTAGGCTTTATGGCAGAAGTATATGAGCTTGGTTTAAAGGATAAACAACTGTTTATTGTTGATTTAGCCAAAGCAGACCTGCCATTAACCCCGCAAGCCCTAAACGTTGCTAACTACGTCAGCGATGTAAACTGGGCAGCACAAGGCGACAAATTATTAGTAAAAACCCAGCCTACTGCACTGATTGACGATAAATACACTAAATCACAATGGCATTTATTTGATATCGCGACTAACCAAGTAACCATGTCATTTGCCACAGAAGGTAAATTAGACGGTGCTGAGCTGTCTCATGATGGCCGTTATATCGCGATTTTGGGTGCCGAAGATAAACACGATCCGGCGACAGGTCGCTTATTCTTAGCAGACACTAAAACCGGTGAAGTAACTGACTGGTTACCTGACTTTATGGGTCACATCGTTGATTTTGAATGGTCCAATAAACGTAATACATTGAACTTTATTGCCAATGTAGGCACGCAAAGTTTTGTCGCGAGTATTAAAACGGGTTCAAACAAATACAAAAAGCTGATCAAAGAAGGCCAATTTATTGCCTCAAACCTAAGTATTTCTGATTCAGATAAAACCTTAGCGCTACGTGCAAATACAGCAAAGCACCCAAATGAAGTATTTATTGTTCGTGGCTCTAAAGCGCAGCGCTTAACCGATTCAAACAACTGGTTAAATGACAAGCGTTTTGCTAAGCAAGAGACTATTTCACTTAAGGCTCGCGACGGTGTTGAGATTGATGGGGTACTCGTTTATCCACTTGATTATAACGAAGGCACACGTTACCCATTGATCATGTCTGTGCACGGCGGCCCTGAAAGCCATGATAAAGATGGCTGGCTAACAAACTACTCGCGCCCAGGGCAAATGGGCGCCGCACGCGGTTATGCGGTGTTTTACCCGAACTACCGCGGCTCTACCGGTAAAGGGGTAGGTTACTCTAAACTAGGCCAAAACGATTACGCAGGTAAAGAGTTTGATGATCTAGTTGATTTTAAAGATCACCTTGTTGAAATGGGCTTAGTTGATGCAAAACGCGTTGGTATTACCGGTGGCTCATACGGCGGCTATGCCTCAGCATGGGGCGCAACAAAACTGACTGAACACTTTGCGGCAAGTGTGATGTTTGTGGGCGTAACTAATCAGCTATCTAAATTTGGCACTACGGATATTTCTAACGAAATGAACCTAGTACATGCCCGCTCTTACCCGTGGGATAAATGGCAGTGGTATTTAGAGCGCAGCCCTATTTACTGGGCCGGTCAATCAAAAACACCGTTGCTTATTATGCACGGTAAAGATGACCCGCGTGTACACCCTGCACAATCAATGGAACTGTACCGTTACATGAAAGTACAAGGCAAAGATGTACGTCTTGTATACTACCCGGGTGAAGGACACGGTAACCGCAAAGTCGCTGCACAATACGATTACAGCTTACGCCTAATGCGTTGGATGGATAATTACTTAATTGATGGCAACAAAGATATGCCAGCGTTTGAAATTGACCATGCCGCCAAACTAAAAGCAGTAAAAGACGCGAATAAGTCATAGTTAAGCTTACTTATTGAAAGGCCAACCACAGTATTGGCCTTTTTCATTTTAACCTGTAATTTTTACATTCTTTCTATACCACCTTGCTATGCGCCATTTGTATTTCAATATAAAACAACAGCTTAAATCATGGCTCGTCACTTGCTTACAAACCTATAGATGAGTAAAGCAAGGATAAATCATGAATATTTTTAAAGCATTACGTAACGATCACGATAAACAACGTTCACTGGTTGATGCACTAATTGCAACACATGGAGATTCACCAAATCGTCAATCGCTTATGGATAATTTAAAGCATGAGCTGGAAGAGCATGCCAAATTTGAAGAGCGCTATTTTTATAATCCCTTAATGTTTGATGATTTAACCCACGAAAAAGCCCGTCATGGTATAGCCGAACACCATCAGCTTGACGAATTAATTGAACAACTTGAAGAAACCGATATGAGTTCATCCGCTTGGCTGGTGACTGCAAAAAAACTTCATCATCTTGTGCACCATCATTTAACTGAAGAAGAGCATGAAATATTTCAGTTAGCTGGGAAAGCACTGAGCGAAGAGCAAAAACTAAGCTTAGCCGAAAAATATAACGATGCGATGAATTAAGCCTTATAGATGGGTACTTTGCTAGCAAAAGCACCCTGTATAACGCGAGCAATGTAGCGTGTTTTGCTCATTAAAAGTTATATTTAATCGTGGCAGAAAAGTTACGCCCTGCGCTGGCAAGGTTTGCTAAGCTGTCGCCAGCATCATGACCAGCAAGATTATTATGCTGGTAATACTCTTTATCAAATATGTTATTTACCGCTAAATTTAGCTGTGTATCAGCTAATCGATAACTTAACTGCCAATCAACTGTGCCATAACCTGGGGTTTGGTATTTTCCTTCATTTACCTTCGTCATTTGTTTTGCCCAGTTTAAAATCACATTGCTGGCAAAATCATCCTGTTTGTAACTAATACCTAGATTACCTGACAGCGGACTGATACTGGAAATATATTCATCTGTGCTGTTATCTTTACCATCTTGATATGCCACATTAAAGAATAGGTCAAGGCTGTCTGTTGCATAAAAGGTCGCGCCAAACTCCGCACCTTTAATCGTTACAGAGTCAAGGCTGTGGTATTGAAACGTATCTTGTATATACGAAAATGAGCCATCAGCATTAAAAACGCTGTCACGGTTAACCAGCTCAGTGGCCAAAAAGTTATCAAACTCATTGTAGAAAACAGCGGCATTAACTGTAAAGCTACCAATATGACCACGTAAACCTAGTTCGTAGCTATCACTTTCTTCCGCCGATAGATCATCACTTGGCATGATTTCATAGATGTATTCTGAGGTTGGTTGATTGTAGTGCTCAATGTACGCTAAATCATAGGCTGGCACTTTGAAACCTTGGCCATATTGCGCATACGCCGACAGCATATCGTTAATGTAATAAAGTGCACCCAAATTAAACGATAGGTGTTGGTCATCAATTTTTGCAAACTGAGTGCCATCCGTTTTCAATGCACCATTAGGGTCCATTTCATAATAGTCAAACCGAACGCCTGGGGTGATCACTAAACGTTTATCCATGAACGAAATTTCATCATTAATGAAAAAGCCTGCTCTGAAGGTATCATTGCGCGGAAATTTACTGGTTGAGTCATCTTTACTGACCACGCCATCCGCTTCTCGGTATTCGTGCACGGTACGCAAACTATCAGTTGTTTCAATATCTAAACCAAAGCCTAACGTGTGCTGCTGATTTAGCTGCTTACTGGCGTTCGATAACAAGCCTTTCGTGGTTTGCTTATAAAGACCTGTTTTAAACATATCGCGCTTTTCAACGGTACCAAACATCGGCGCATTAATATCTAAAAATGCGTACTCTTCATCTTCTTGACTGCTTTCATTGTAGTACCCCCTCACATTAAATTGATCCCACAGCAAGGTTTGCGCGTTGCTGTGATAGCTTAATTGATACGAGTTAGTTTCTTTATCAGTAATAGTGTGCTCATCGACAATGTTATACCCGTATTGTGCTAATGAACGAAAATAAGCCAATAAACCATCAGCGCTATCACCTTTCGCTTCTTGGCGCCAAAGATCGACGCTAAAATCTAGCGAGTCAGTTTCACTGATATTGTACTTGCCCTTATACATGAAGCTGCTTGATTCAATGTCAAATGGGCTCAGTGATCCATCATAACTTTGCTCTTCTTCACCATCGCGTAAGGTGCTACTAAGCACATGTTCAACATCGCCAGTAATAAAAGCCAAAGTACCAGCAAGCGTATATTGGCTACTTAAATCGCTATAACCGGCTTTAACATTACCTGCAAATTGCTCACCCGGCTGTAAATAATCGCTGGCATCTTTAGTGGTAAACACCACAATACCGCCTAATGCATCTGAGCCATACAATGATGACGATGCGCCCTTTGCCACTTCAACCTGCTTTAACGTATCTGTTTCAATAAAACCGCGCCCTACAATATCGTTTAAGCCATTTGCCCCATACCCCTCATTCATGCGCATGCCGTCTTTGATCATTAAAATGCGGTCCGAGCCCATGCCACGCACTGTAATATTTTGCGCCCCACCAATGCGACCCGTAATTTGAATGCTCGGGTCATATTTAAATAATTGATTGATGTCAGTTACTGCTTGCATTTGCATCTCTTCAGCCGTCATTACTGAAATACTCGCAGCCACATCTTTTAAAGGCTTTGCAATACGAGAGCCTGAAACAACCAGTACTTCTAATTCATCATTGGTAATTGACTGCGTATCATCTGCAATCGCACTAGTATGAAAAAGAACACTGCTAATAGCCAGTGTGATCAAAGAGAGTGTCGGCTTAAACATTTTTACATCCTTAATTTTTATTAGTAAAGCAGTGAATTCCTGCAAAAAACGAGAGAATAATACGCCATTATGAAAATTGATCAACACTAATGATAATAAATTTCATTTAGATTCTTGATTAAATATATGCAATGCTTTAAATTTGCCGCCTACTAATAAAAGGGGTAACTACTGTGAGTATTCAAACCATTGAAGTATTAATGGCTAATGTTTCTGAAATTTTAATGACACCGGTGATCATCGCTATTGTGGTGTTATTTATTTATGCAATTTTTGCATTGGGGCGGTTCATCAGCGAATATTGTATTCGTAAAAAACACAGCCTGCTCTATCAACGTCAAATAGACACTAAAAGTCCCAGCTGGTTGCGCGGCTTTGATATTCATAATTACTTTATTAAACACCCCAACGCGAGCGAGGATGAATACGAAGTTTTTGCGCTAAAACAACTCGAAACCTTACGAATTGTCACCCGTATTGCGCCAATGTTAGGGCTAATTGCCACTATGATCCCGATGGGGCCTGCACTCAAAGCATTAGCCGATGGTAACATTCAGGGTATTAGTGAAAATCTGATCATTGCATTTGCAGCGGTGATTTGGGGGTTAACTATTTCAACTATTACTTTTTGGCCTGCGTCAGTAAAAAAACGCTGGTGTGCCCAAGAGCTAATTAACATTCGTAAGTTTAGAGGCCAGTGAGATGCGCTTTTTAGATGAAGATGAAGAGTTAAACCCAATTGTAAGTGCGGTTAATCTAGTGGATGTATTTTTAGTGATCATCGCAGCATTACTGATCGCCATCGCACAAAACCCTCTCAGCCCATTTACTGCAGAAAATGTCACTGTGGTAAAAAATGCAGGCAAACCAAATATGCAAGTGATTGTAAAAGAAGGAAAAGAAATAAAACAATATCAATCAACAGGTGATATTGGCTCAGGTGCAGGAATGCGTGCTGGGGTCGCTTATAAAATGGCCGATGGCAGTTTTGTGTATGTGCCAGAAGCCGGATCGCAAGATCAAAACACCAACAATAACAACGAGAAAAAAATCCCATGATGCGTTTTATCATTTTATGCTTATGTTATCTAAGCATAGTTACGCCAAGTATAGCCGCTGAAGATAAACCCCAAGTGCTAATGATGATGTCGAGCCATGTATCAAAAGCCAAGGGAGATTTATTAACCTCATTAAGCGCCGATCAACCTTTTACATTCACCAACTACAGCGCCAAAGGTAAATCTGAGCAACAAATAATGCAAGATTGGCAAAATGCGGATCTAATCCTACTTGATGGTATCAACCCTGCTTTATCTAAATTCATGTTTGCAAAATATCAGCCTTATTTAAGTCAGTTTTCAAACGTGCCTGTCGTGTCATTAGGCGATCTAGAGAGCAGCGCTATGAACCAAGGGCTAACAGCTAAGCAACATCAACAAATAGGCCTTTACTATAATAATGCAGGGCGCGAAAACTATCGCAATTTAATGCTTTTTTTAAGTAACCAAGTATTTAAATTATCAAACACCACAGCAAAAGCCCCTACAATCGTGCCAAATGTAGGCCTATATCATCCCGATTTTGATACGCTCGTTAGCGCCGATGAGGAAGCTTTCTTCTCGTGGCTTAAACCTGCCCTCAATCAACCGGTGATAGCGATTGGCGTACACCGTTCAGTGATTGATTATGAACAACAACAGGTTGTAGATGCGTTAATACGTGGCCTCGAAAGAAAAGGAGCAAAAGCCATCGCATTCTTTTTTGAGGGCAATGATGAAAGCCTCGCATACCCTGATTTACTCACTGATGACAAGGGCGCGCGGGTTGACTTACTAATCAATTATCGTTCATTGCATTATGTTGAAAAACGCCGAGCTGAATTTGCTCAGATTGGTGTGCCCGTGATCCATGCTCTCAATTACACCGCAGGTGATGAACATGCTTTTGAGCAAGACCATGCTGGTATATCTCCCTCCCTCACCCCATTCTTTTTAGTAATGCCTGAAGATACCGGCAGTACCGATCCTACTATTATCGCGGCCAATCAAGAGGGTAAAAAAGTGGTGATGAAGGCCCAACTTGATGCCTTAATTGAACGTGCCTATAATCATGCAAACTTAAGCCATATCAAAGCCGAAGATAAAAAAGTGGCCACTTTCATCTGGAACTACCCGCCAGGAGAGAAAAACATTGGCGCTGCGTTTTTAGATGTGCCCTCATCAATCACCAATATTGCCACAGCACTAAAAGCCCAAGGCTATCAAATTGACAGCCTAAGCCCGCAGCAAATTATTGCCAATGCCGGTCAATTATTGCGTCCCTATTATCGTAATGAAGATACCAGCGCACTTATTGAGCAAGGTTTAGCCGATTGGCTGCCTCTTGAGACTTACTTAACATGGTTTAATGCCTTACCTACATCCGTTACTCAGCCAATTATTGAACGCTTTGGTGAGCCGCGCGATAACCCAATGGTTACTGAACATAATGGCCAACTAGCCTTTGTGATCCCACGTATGAAATTAGGTAACTTAATTGTATTACCGCAGGGTGTACGTGGGCAAAATGAGCAAGAACACTCCTCGTTATACCACAGCACTAAAACGCCAATTAATCACAGCTACTTAGCTATTTATTTATATGCGCGTGAAACCTTTGGCGCCAATGCCGTGATCCACTTAGGCACTCATGGCTCGCAAGAATGGTTAACCGGTAAAGAGCGAGGTTTATCCGTATACGACGCAGCAACTTTAGCTATCGGTAATATTCCTGTGTTTTATCCGTATATTATTGATAACGTGGGTGAAGCAATGCAAGCCAAACGCCGTGGTCGCGCAACAATGATAAGCCATCTAACCCCCGGTTTTGCTAAAGCAGGTTTATATACCCAAGTCGCTGAATTAAATGAATTGATCACTAACTTCATGATGCTTGAACAAGGCCAAACAAAGCAAAATACACAGCGTCAAATTACTGAACTTGCCAGTGAGCTCAATATTTTAACTGACTTGGCGCTAACACCCGATGCACTCAGTGCTGATTTTGATAATGCAGTCACCCATATTCAAGATCACCTTAATACGCTTGCCCAAATGAGCCAGCCATTAGGCATTCATATTTTTGGTGAATTACCCAAAGAGCAACACTTATACAGCACTATTTTTCAAATGCTCGGAGATGAATTTACCCAAGCCGCTGCGCAGTTTGAACAACAACATCACCTTACACTGTCTGTTGAACAACAAAAAGATCAGCGCAATGTGGTTAATCTTGAAGCACTTGAAGGCTATCAACTCGTTAAACGATTTATTGCTCAAAACAGTAATAGTAACGACCCTGTATTAGCAGCATTACCAGCAAAACTGAACTTACAACTTAATGAAGCTAAAAAATATTGGGATAACTTTCATGATATTGCTGAGCTAAGTGGTTTAGTAAATGCGCTTAACGGCGAATATATTCCGGTCAGTTATGGTGGCGATCCAATCCGCAGTCCTGAAGCTGTGCCTACAGGTCGTAATTTAATTGGTTTTAACCCAGCCAAAGTGCCGTCTAAAGAAGCTTACCAAGCCGGTGTAACGTTAATGGAGCAAACCATTAATGACTATCACAGTAAACATGGGCGCTTTCCACAAAAGCTAGCCTTCTCATTATGGTCATTAGAAACCATGCGTCATCAAGGGGCACTGGAAGCACAAATACTTCATGCCATGGGGTTAAAACCAAAATGGGATCATCAAGGTAATGTGATTGATACTGAGGTTATTCCCTATTCAGAGCTTGGCCGGCCACGCATTGATGTGGTGATATCTGCCACCGGTTTGTACCGCGATGCATTTCCAAATGTCATGTTATGGCTCGCTGAAGCGATTGATAAAATTGCCAAAATGAAAGAAGACAATAACTTTGTTTATCGCCATACCAATAGCCTAAAAGAGCAACTTTTAGCGCAAGGAAAAAGCGCAGCAGATGCTGATTACCTATCGTCAATCCGGTTATTTTCCAACGAAACTGGTAACTATGGAACCGGTCTTGCTGGTGCAAGTTTAGCGTCAGATAGCTGGGATGAAGAGAGTAAACTCGCTAATTTGTATCTTGATCGGATGGGTTTTGCGTTTGGCAAAGATGAACAGCGCTGGAGCGAAAATGTTAGCGATAGCAATTTATATAGCCAAGTGCTCTCTGGTACTGATGGCGTTATATTCTCACGCTCAACTAACTTATATGCACTGATGACCAATGATGATCCATTCCAATATTTTGGTGGTATCGGCCTTGCCGTACGTCATTTAGATGGTAACACGCCAGAGATGTACGTCTCTAACTTACGCCGTAAAGATAATGTCAAAGCACAAACCCTCAGTGAATTTGTCAATGCTGAAATGCGTAGCCGTTATTTCCACCCTCGTTGGATCAAAGCCATGCAAGAGTCTGGTTATGCCGGAGCCACAGCCATATTTGATCGCATGAATAATATGTGGGGCTGGGAAGTTATGACACCAGAAGCAATTAGAGATGACCAATGGCAAGCGTTTTTTGAAGTCTATGTTGATGATAAGTATGAAATGCAAATGCGTGAGTTCTTTGAACAACACAACCCAGAAGCACTCGCGCAAATCATCGAACGTATGGTTGAAGCGGTACGCAAAGGTTATTGGCCAGCGGATGCACAGACATTAAAGAAAATGCTTGAAACCTATACTGACATAGCCAACCAGCATGATGTGGTGACCGATAATGAAAAATTCACTGAGTTTGTTAAAAACCAAGCTGCAGGCTTTGGTTTAGCGCCGCTGCTCCCTGGCAGTACGCAAGCCTCAGTTAATGCTGCGGGGCAACAGCAAGTAAGCGGTCAAAAATTAGCACAGGTAGAGCAAAAAAGTAAAGATAGCGAACATGACTACACTCTTTGGTACATATTATTTGCAATTTTTACCCTTGGCGCAGCCAGTCCGCTACTGAGCAAAAAACGTTAACTTATTTGCCCAGCATCCCTCTTGCTGGGCTTTTCTATTTCATCCTAACCACCCGTACTAAGTACTGAAGTAATTTCACCCTTGTTTATTTTAATATGAATATTATTCACAAAATGTAAATATGTTTGCATACACAATTGAACATGCAACTGATAATTGTTATCATGCCGACCTTGGTTACTAGTTAGATTAACAATCTTTATTCTTTTCATGAAGGAAGTACAATGAAATCCCGTCCGCTTTATTTGGCCTCACTGATCAGTGCATTATTAACATCAACAACGCTTATCGCTGATGATGACACCGCTGAAAATATGGAAGTTATGGTTGTCACGGCGTCTGGTTACGAGCAAAAATTAATTGATGCACCCGCGAGTGTCTCGGTTGTTTCTCGCGAAGATCTCCAAAATAAGCCGTTTACCAGCCTTGCTGATGCACTTCGTGATATCGAAGGTATTGATGTCGGCGCAGGACAAGATAAAAATGGTAATATCAGCATTACTATGCGTGGTTTACCGGCTAGCTATACGCTCGTGTTGATTGATGGTCGTCGTCAAAGTGATGTAGGCAATATCGGACCAAATAATTTTGGCAATAGCCAATTTATGTACATGCCACCACTGGAAGCAATTGAGCGCATTGAAGTTGTACGTGGGCCAATGTCTACGTTATACGGTGCCGATGCCATCGGTGGGGTCATTAATATCATCACCCGTAAAAACCTTGATAGCACCCATGGTAGCGTGACTGTAAGTAGCAATATTCAAACCGACGACCAATACGGTAACGATAACAAAATCGACCTATATTTAACCGGCCCAAGTGGTATCGAAGGGTTAACCTATGGTATTCGCGGTAGTTTTTACGACCGCCAAGAAAGTGAGCCTACATACAGCGAAAACTTACCGCTACCAGATGGCAGCATGTGGGTTGATGATGGCAGCTTTGGCGATAAAAAAATCGTTGCAGCGCGTAACTGGAATGCAGGCGCCACAATAAACTATCTGCTCAATAAGCAAAACGAAATTACCTTTGAGTACGATATAGCTAAACAGCGCTACGATAATACCGAAGGTCAAACGGGTACGCTAGATAGCCCTGTCAGCTTATGGCGTGTTAGTAAAGGCATTGTCCAACCGCGAGTTGGTTATACACCTTATCAACGTGTTGAACGTGAGCAATTTGTCCTCGCCCATGTTGGTCGCTATGATGTTGGCACGCTTACCAGCAGCATTACCCAAAGCAGCAGCGAAAACTTTGGTCGCTCATTACCGCTTAATGTACAAGAGCGCTTAGGCGTGCAAGCCATTTGGGATCAAGCGGTACAAGATCAAGGCACAGACAAGCCTGAATTAACGGATGCAATTTACGCTCAACTTGATGAGACTTTTTTACCTCGTCCAATGCGTACATTAAAACTTGATAACTTAATTATTGATACTAAGTTTGAATCAAATATAGATAACCACTATTTTGTAGTTGGCGCACAGTATTTTGATGCCGAAATGGAAGATGGTGTATTTGGTATGTACGGTGATGGTTTCCGTAAAGGTACGACTCAAAATCACCGCCAAACCGCTATTTTTGCAGAAGATAACTGGGAAATAACCACAGATCTAACCGCTACTTTCGGCGCCCGTTATGATCACCATAATATTTTTGGCTCACAAGTCAGTCCGCGTGCTTATTTAGCTTACTCTCCTGCTGATCAATGGACCTTTAAAGGTGGTATCAGTACTGGTTATAAAACACCAGAGCCAAACCAATTATTCCCAGGCATCACCGGCTTTGGTGGCCAAGGTACTAAACCTTTTGTTGGCACGCCGGATCTACAACCTGAGACCAGTGTAAACTACGAAATGGCCGCTTACTTTAACGGTAATGATAACTTTAGCGGTAATATCACGGTGTTTTACAATGATTTTAAAGACAAAATCATTAACCAAGATAACTTGCCAAACTGTGAAGTGGCCATCGCTGATGAACCTTGTGTTGAAATTGGCGCAGGCTGGGCTGGCATCGGTAGCACCACATTCAGACAAGCCGCTAACGTTGATAAATCAGCAACTCGCGGCGTTGAAGTCGCTGCTAATTGGCAAATTATCGATAACCTAGCACTGCGTGGTAACTTTACTTATACCGACAGTGAAGTGAAAAGTGGCCGTGATGAAGGGCTTCCTTTGGTTAATACACCTAAAAACATGTATAACTTAACGCTTGCATGGCAGCCATTAGATGATTTGAGTATTTCACTTATTTCAGAAATTCGCAGTGATCGTTACCGTGGGACTGCTAATGTATCTGGTCCACAAGGCCCTGAAACACAAAAGTTATATTACAAAGCCTATGATTTATATCATCTCGCTGCGAGTTATAAAATTAATGATAGCCTAGCACTGAATGCACGTATTAATAATCTATTGGATGACGACTTATCAAGCCGCACTTGCTTGTTAGCAACATCAGCAGAAGAATATGAATGTACCTCAGATTATAATACCACGCAAAAAGCGCGTAGTTTTTGGGTATCTATGAGTTACAGTTTCTAAATAAAGATCTATAAGAATACAGCCCAGCAGCAATGCTGGGCTAAAACGCCTCAAAACCCAAAATAACACTTAAATCTAATTATATAGCAACCGCTTTTGCTCCCTGTGCTGCCGCTTCATCAACTCCAGCTTCTGCTTTCTAAGCGCACACGCGTATTTATATAATGGTTAACTGAGCAAGTTCAGTTGTTTATTCAGTAATAAACAACTAAATAAATATAAATAACCAATACTAAAAGACCGAAAACACACTAAGCGTTAAATATAAGTTAAAAAAACAGCTTAATTTTGTTGACCAAATATAAACATTGGCATACGCTTTTGTAAGCGCTTACATTTTGACGATATATTTTTTACCTCTCAATGTAAGCGCTTACAAGATTCGTTGAAATACACAATTATAATTATCAACGATGTTCTTCCAATTTTTTGTCGAACTGGGGTTCAACTGATGAACATGACAACAATCAAATTAAGCCGACTTGTTGCTGCTATTTCGATAGCAACGCTTGCGGGATGTGGCGGTGGCGCCGAAACCGAATCAAACTTTACCAAGGTTGATCCTGCAGAACCTGTTTCTGATTGGCAAATGGTATGGAGCGATGAATTCGACAGTGGCGAAATTGACGCTGCTAAATGGAACTACGAAATCAACTGCGATGGCGGCGGCAATAACGAAAAACAATGTTATACCAACAGCCCTGACAACGCCTTTATTAA
Source organism: Pseudoalteromonas prydzensis (assembly GCF_011050055.1). Classification (GTDB taxonomy): domain Bacteria; phylum Pseudomonadota; class Gammaproteobacteria; order Enterobacterales; family Alteromonadaceae; genus Pseudoalteromonas; species Pseudoalteromonas prydzensis_A. The sequence continues at coordinate 58,321 of NZ_DRGM01000023.1, forward strand.
CGATGGCATGCTCAACATTGTTGCCCTGCCAGCTGCAGAAGGTGCAGATAAACCCTTCACCTCAGCAAGACTCACCACCCAATACAAAGCTGATTTTAAATATGGTCGCTTTGAAATGCGTGCCAAGTTACCATCAGGCCAAGGTAGTTGGCCAGCATTTTGGATGATGCCAACGGATTCCGTTTATGGTGGTTGGCCGCGCTCTGGTGAGATTGATATTCTTGAAGCGGTAAACCTTAAGGTAGCAAACGAAGACGGCAGCCTTGAATCACATGTCCACGGCACCTTACATTATGGTCGCGAATGGCCTAATAATGCCAGCTCTGGTAAAGCTTATAAATTTCCACAAGACATGAATCCTGCCGATGATTACCACACCTATGCAATTGAATGGCAAGAAGGTGAAATTCGTTGGTATATAGACGACTATTTATTTGCAACACAACGCCAATCTGAAGTTCGTTATAATTCAAAAGACGAAGCGGTTGGCTTAAAACATCGTGGTTGGTTTGCTGAATACTATGAGCAAGGCTCTGGAGAGCTAGTTACTCATTGGGACAGTGCGCCATTCGATCAAGAATTCTTTATGATCCTAAACTTAGCCGTAGGCGGTGATTGGCCAGAAAACGTTAATAACTTAGGTGTCGATGCCGGTGCCTTTGCCGACGGTCAAACTTACTCTATTGATTACGTTCGTGTGTACGAATGTGCATCTAACCCAGAAACCGGTAAAGGCTGTGAAACAGTGCGCCCAGGCTACGATAGCTTAGATGATGCGTTAGTTGAAGGTGCAGCACCCGTTCCTATACCACCCAGCGATGGCGTTGCAAAAAACCTTGATATATTTGATGGCAGCCTAAATGCTAATTGGCTTGCTTGGGATTGCTGTGGCGGCACAGTACCTGAAATTATTGCTGATGATGATAAAGGCGAGGTTGTTAAGTTTAATATTAATGACAACAATGGCACTGTTTTGGGCTTTTCAACTCGCGGTGGTCATTTCCCTGATGACTTTACAGGAACATCGGCGCCATTTGATGCGTCACCATTACTTGAATTAAATGGTCGCTTAACATTTGACATGAAAGTAGTAACTCCTCCTGCAGCAGGTACACCTTGGCTATTCAAAGCCGAAACTGGTGAAGGCGGCCCTAGCACCGGTGATGTCCCCCTTAGTGAAAGTGTAGAAGGTGTGGAGCCTGTTACTGGTCAATGGCAAACTTATACCTTTACACTTGCTTCACTGCAAGAAAGAGGCCTAGATTTAAGTGCTATCGATGTGCTTATGATGTTCCCGGCATGGGGCGCAGGTGAAGGGGCAGAATACTTAATCGCTAATGTCGCAATTGAAGGTGATGTAGGCGCATCGCCAGAAATCACCCTTTTCACTGATGGACAAAACCTAGATTGGCCAATGTGGGGCTCTTCGCCTACATCAACGCCAATTGAAGTAATGGATGACGCTGAGCACGGTTTAACAGCTGAATTTAGCATCGGTGCAGAACCTGCAGTGATGGGCTTTACTAACCGCAGCGAATTTGGTGGCAGTGCAACCCCATTTGATGCCAGCGCAATTTTAGAAAAAGGCGTTGTGCAATTTGACATGAAAGTAACATCAATGCCAAATACAGCGGATGCTCCATGGTTACTAAAACTTGAATCACCAGGTACAGAAAGCTTTGCTGAAGTAAACTTGTCAGACAGTGTTGAGGGCGCAGTTCCAAGCGCAGGCGAGTGGCAAACTTATACCTTCAGATTAGCAGATTTAGCAGCCGCAGGCCTTGATGTTAGCGCCATTGATGTAGTGATGATATTCCCTGCTTGGGGCAGCGGCGAAGGGGCTGTTTATCGAGTTGATAACGCCAAGATATACAACCCAGAAGCCATGCCAACCGGTAGTGACTTAGTGTTATTTAAAGATACCACACCTGAGCAATGGAGTATTTGGGATTGCTGTGGTGGCTCTACACCAACCGAAGAAGCTGATGATGCAGAGCATGGAACTGTTGCGCAATTTTTGATTGGCAGCGAACCAACTGTGATGGGCTTTTTAGCAGATGATGACGTGTCGTTCGATGCATCACACTTATTAGCCGCTGGTGTTGTGCAATTTGATATGAAAGTGGTTTCAGCGCCTGCTGATGCTGACTCGCAGTGGTTGTTTAAAATAGAGTCAACTCTGGATGATAACTTTGTCGAGCTTCCTTTAACGGCAAGTAACGAAGGCCAGCAAGTGCTGGTTGGGCAATGGCAAACTTTTACTTTTAACTTACAAGATCTGTATGACGCTGACCTCGATATTAGTGCCATTAACGTTGTGATGATATTCCCTGCATGGGGCACCGGCAATGGCGCGGTGTATCGTATTGATAACGCAATGATCACGCAAAACTAATAGCGTCTATTAAACGGGTTGGTAAGCACAACTTACCAACCTAGATAACAAATTTGTATATAAGCAGACTATTATGAACACAATTAATTTTAAAAAGAGTCATCTTGCAGCCACTGTGTCGCTTGTCATTGCCGCAGGCATCACCAGTGCTGCACCGGTTTATGCCGCAGAGCAAAATTTAAATAATACCAATGAACCCGAAATTGAAGTGATCCAAGTAAAAGGGATCAAAGGCTCACTTATTCGCGCTATGGATTTAAAACGTGATGCCTCAGGTGTGATGGATGCCATTTCAGCTGAAGAAATGGGAAAATTTCCCGACACTAACCTTGCTGAATCTCTGCAACGTATTACTGGTGTATCAGTTAGCCGTGCCAATGGCGAAGGCAGTCAAATTACCGTACGTGGTTTTGGGCCTTCCTATAACCTAGTTACACTAAATGGCCGACAAATGCCAGGCACAGGTAACACACGTTCGTTTAATATGGAAAACTTAGCGTCTGAGGGCGTCAGCGCACTAGAAGTATATAAAACGGCTAAAGCCGATATACCGAGTGGCGGTTTAGGCGCCACAGTGAATATTGTCACTACCCGCCCATTACAGCAGCCTGGTCAGCATTTTTCAGCATCAGCTAAAGCAATATACGACAGCTCAAATGAAAAAGGTAACGATGTTACTCCTGAAATTTCAGCCGTATACAGCAATACTTTTAACGACGAAATGTTTGGTGTGGGTTTTTCATTTTCGCATCAGCGCCGTGATTTCCAAAAGCAAACTGCTAACATTCAAGGCTGGCATGCCAATGTAACTTTACCAACATTAGAAGAAGGCACGTTTGTTGATCCTCGCGCTGTTGATGAAGAAGGCAAGCGTGTCGGTAATCATTTCTTCCCAAAAGACATGAACTACAGCATTGAAGACTTACAACGCGAACGTACAAATGGGCAGTTAACTTTTCAATTTGCTCCCACCGACAACTTTGTTGCCACCGTTGATTACACGGCAAGTGAAGCAATAACCGGCTCAGACAGCATTGGCTGGGGCATCTGGAATGACTTTGGTGGTAATATTAATAGTTATGAGCTGGATGGAAATGGTACTGCTCTGTATGCTGACTTCAGTGGTAATGACTCTTCATTCACTGCCAATCGTGAAACAACCGAAGTAAAAGCACGCTCCATTGGCCTAAACCTTGACTGGAAAATTGGCACCAACTGGGAAGTTGAGCTTGATTATCATGACTCTAAAAATGAGACCGATAACGGTGCCGATAAAGGCATGGGCAGCAATGGTCAAGTCATTTTAGGCTCAGATCAGCTAGTCAATAAAATCTATGATTACCGCAGCGGTGATATCCCCCATGCAATGGTGAACTGGGAAAATGGCACGAATGAATTAATGCCGGGTGAGATTGACTCAAATTTTAGCCAGTTTATTCATTCACCTGGTGAATCAAATATAAAACAGCTACAACTTGATGCTACTTGGTATAATGACAGCTTCGAGATTGGCCTAAATAACATTAAATTTGGTGCTGCACGAACTAAACAAACTACAGGCGGTTATGAAGCTTGGAGTGGTTTACGCGGCGGTCCGGGTTTTAACCCATCGTTCACAGAAATCTTTCCAGACAGCATGTTTACCCGCCATGACACCGGTGATTTACTAGATCAATTTGCTGGCGGCGGCAGTGATTTACAACCTAACTACTATTACACCTTTGATTTTGATGAAGCGGTTGCCCGTCAACTGGCTTATTTAACCGAAGATGTGGTGGGAGAAGATAATGTATATTCAACGGATGCTTATTTTGATGGCATTGACAGCCAAAGCAATGTAGAAGAAATCACTGACAGTATCTATGTGCAAACGACTTGGGAGTTTGATATTGCCAATTACTTTACGCAAGTTAACGCCGGTTTGCGTTATGAACAAACAGATGTTGAAAGTACTGTTAAGCAAAAAATAGAACAGCAAGTAAATTGGATTTCTGAGTCAGAATGGATAACCCAGTATCAACCAGGCGGCGACAATAACTTCCTTACCGAACAAGCTGATTATGATGTATTGCTCCCAAACATTGATATTCGTGTTGATATAACCGATGATTTAGTTAGCCGTGTGTCGTGGGGTAAAACCATGTCACGAGCACCACTTGGCAACCTTGCGGGTGGACAAAGCCTCTCTGGCAGCCCTAAACCAGATGCACGTACTGGTAGTCGAGGCAATCCAGGTCTACTTCCTTTTGAATCGACTAATCTCGATTTATCGTTAGAGTATTATTACGGCGAAGGCAGTTATGCATCGATTGGCTATTTCAAAAAAGATGTTGATAACTTTATTCAAACCACCATAACCGAAACCACTATTGAAGGATTACACGATATCCTCGATGGCCCGCGCTATCAACAGGCCGTTGCAGACCTTGAAGCTCAAGGGGCGGATATCACTCCAAAAACTATTTTTAATCAAATGATTGCAAATGGTTATGGCAATGCTGAAGGTCAAATAGAACCCACCAGCGATGATCCTTTAATTGTATGGGATATAAGTCAACCACAAAACACTGAGAGTAAATCAGTGGATGGTTTTGAAGTAGCTGTACAACACATATTTGGCGAAACGGGTTTTGGCCTAGGTGTTAACGCTACTTTTGTTGATGGTGATGTCGAGTTTGATAGTGAAAACTTAGAACAACAAGCGCCTCTAACCGGCTTAAGCGATTCAGCTAACTTCCAAGCGTTTTACGAAAAAGATGGTTTATCGGTCAAAGTAACCTACGCATGGCGTGATGCTTATCTCATTGGTGTGGGTCAAGCACAAGGTTCGTCTGATGCGCCGCCGCAATATGCTAGAGAGTTTGGCCAATTAGATATGAGTGTAAACTATGATGTAACTGAAAATGTTACTGTGTTCTTCGAAGGTCTTAACTTAAACAACGAAACCGAACAAGGCTATGGCCGTTACGAGGAGCAGTTCTTATTTGCTCGTCAGTATGGGCCACGCTATACACTTGGTGCACGTTATACATTCTAAATAAATGGTTCTCCACCCCTACTAAAAGCCGCTTTTTAATGAGCGGCTTTTTTATAAACACAACATAAACCTCATTCTGCACGCTTAAAAAAGTACCAGCTAACATTGAGTCTACGACTCTAAAAATCCTTGCTCTTCATCTCTGAGTGTCAATACTTCAACACCATCGGCAGTAACAGCAAGGGTATGTTCCCACTGCGCCGAGAGCTTTTTATCGCGGGTAACCACAGTCCAGCCATCAGGCTTGGTTTTTACTTTAGCAGCCCCTTGGTTGATCATAGGTTCAATGGTAAAGGTCATGCCCTCTTTGAGTACTAGGCCAGTGTTTTTCTTACCATAATGCAGTACTTGAGGCCCTTCATGCATTTGCTCACCAATACCATGGCCACAATATTCTTTTACTACACTGTAACCATTTTGGTGGGCAAAATTTGCAATCGCATTGCCTAAATCACCTAACCGAACACCCGGCTTCACCCTATTAATAGCGTGCCACAACGCGGCTTGGGTTTTATCGACTAAGCGCTTAGCAAGTGGTGATACCTCGCCAATCATGTACATTTTACTGGAATCTGCAAGGTAGCCATTTTTTTCAAGAGTGATATCGATATTAACAATATCGCCTGCTTTTAAAACGTGCTTTTCATTTGGAAAACCATGACACACCACCTCATTTATAGAGGCATTTAAAACATACGGATAATCGTACTGGCCTTTACTTGAAGGGCGTGCTTGAAGCTCATTAACAATGTAATTTTCAACCCAATCATTAATTTGCATGGTACTGACCCCTTCTGTTACCAAAGGATCAAGGTAGGCAAATACAGCAGCCAGTAACCTGCCCGACTCACGCATTAAGGCAATTTGCTCAGCATTTTTAATCACCACATCGCTCATGCTTTATTCTCCTTAGTATTCACATCAGTATTCACATCAGTATTCACATCGGCCAGCTTTAACTGTTGCTTAATAATGTCACTGTAAGTCATGGTGGGGTTAAGCTCCGCCAACATCCCTATTTTTATCCAATATTCCGATTGTGAATTAATCGAGCGCACCATAGCAGAGCTCGCTTTTCTGATCTCTTCATGCAACTCATCACTAATTTTTACAATACCCATTATACAAACCATATATAAAACGTATACAAATGATATTCGCAAAAAATGAACAATGCAAATAAACTACTACAGTGTGTTATTCACCAAAGAGAAAAAGTATCGATACGCTTTGTTGTAGTGGCTGCCAATTAATATCAAAAAGCGTCGTCTTCACTGTAAACAGTGACTGCAAGTTCCTCATCAACATCTGTAAACACCAAGAAGTTAATAGGCTTACAACATACTTGGCAATCTTCTATATAGCTTTGTTGAACGTCGGCAGGATCAAGCAGCACTTCGATTGTTTCGCCGCAATACGGGCATGATATTGATTTTTCAGTTAATTGATTCATCCGTTTGGGTACTCCATCAGTTAAGTAGTTGAGTCACATTGTAAGATAGCAGCTTATTTAACATCGCCATTAAACAAGCTGATTTGAGTTACTCTAGCGTACTTTTAACGTGCTTAAGTAAGGCCTCGGTTGTCCACTCAAGTCCAGTATATGGAATATCAGGCTGGTAAAAATAGCCCTTATCACAGGGTCTGTTTACGTACACTTTATTAGGCATGATCACCTTACTCAACCCTGAAGGTGTATCGACTAATCTTGCATCCATGTAGGTTGCGCGTCAGCCACGCATATAATATTTTTCGAAGCTCGTCTCGTGATAGAGTCAGAATCATAGCAATGCCTAAAAACACTCCATGCTAGGACTTTTGCGAGTCTGTTTAAGTTGCTGATGACAAGGAAACTTTCTGCAGCCCAAACTGATGAGCAAAACCACCCACCATGACCTTGCTGATGTTCTGTTCTTTCAACTCCACTGACGCTGTAATAATTGAAACACAGCCCATTGCCCTGCCTTGTTCAAAAGTGAAACAATGAGTATGTTCATCATTAAGGTGCTTGGTTAAATAACATGCTAATGCTCCATTAGCACTCCCCGTAGCTGATTCTTCAGGAATACCAAATAAAGGAGCGAAATTTCGACAACTCGCTGTCAGCTCACTGTCTTTCTTGCACAATTCAAACGCATGGAGACCAACAACATCATGTTTTTTGCAAAAATCACTGAGTAAATCTTCATTCACTTGGATCTTATCCAGATACCCATGTGGCACTGGCACAATAATATCAACCAAGCCTGTTGAAATAACCTCAACCGGTAACTGAGTTGACTCTAAAATTGTCGCATCAATGCCAATTAACTCTGCTATTACTTGGTGGCTAAAACCGCCAAGGTATTCAGGTAACTTCTGCTCCATCACTATATGGCCGTTAGACTTTATAGTGACGGCCAGTTTACCGGCTTTAGTTCTTTGCACATACTGCCCTGCGGTTACCATCCCCTTTTGATGCATTATTGAAAATGCCGCTAATGTTGCGTGACCACAGAAATCAACTTCACCTGTTATGGTAAAAAAAGACAACGCAAAGTCGACTTCGTCATCTTGAGACACAAACGCAGTTTCCGAATAACCAACAGCTTGCGCTATTGCTAGTTTTTCTTGGTTAGACAAATTATCTGCCTGCAATACAACACCGGCAGGGTTTCCCCCACTGCCATTAGCAATAAAAGAATTAACCAAATAAGCTTCAATTTCCATCAATATCAATTTCTCCGTATACCGAGCCTATAGAATTGCTCGTTTTTAATTTATTTTTATTGATCTATCAACCATAGTCGAGTTTCTATATTGATTCAATCGTTTAGTGCCTTTCGACTGTGCTGGGAATAAGCGTGGTTTGGTGCTTTATGTGGCTTTTTGAGAGTGGTTTTAGTGGCTTTTTAAAAAATAATAATGGGACAGGCAATTATATTTTTGAAGGCCACACGTGATGAGTATTCAATTTTTGTCGCTTAAAATTACTTTAGACATACCGTACTTTTGACTGCGACAGCCGTTTAGTATGTTTGATATACCAATTTATCGGGTTCATTTTCTTTATAAGATAACAGGTAGGTAAAGCGAAAATCGCTTTATTAAAAGTGAAGATGGTTACCTTTTAATGTTCTTCGGCAAATTATCTAGCCTGCCCCTTTGTACCATTTAACATCATTTTGTGCGGCATGTTGTTTTAAACGTTGCTGTGTGCCAGCAAAGTTTGCATATTGTTGTCTAAAACGTTGAATTGATTCTAGCCAGACAACTTCTTCTATTTCTAATGTTGTCTGTATCTTCGGAATGGTTTTATCTATATGCCCTTTTTTCTTTGAGTCAATATGTCTGCCACTCCAATCAACGAGCTCCAAATAGTCAACTAAAGTAAAGGGAATTGTGTGCGCAAGATGATTCCCCCCAAAAGGCCTTAACTGCGGAGGCTGTCCTTCGCTCTGGTGTTGAGTTTCATCTTGTTTGTTACAAGGGTTAGACGTGTTATTGCTATTTTGTTTGTATGTTTTAAAGTGAGCTATACGTTCTTGAATTGAAGTAAAATCGCTGCCTTCAAGGCTCTTAGCCACATTCGCTCTAATGGGATTTAAATCAACATACGCCATGCACCGTAAAACGGATAGGTTGTCTAATAACGCTTGTGATTTGTAGCGCCCTTCCCAATATTTCCCAGTGCAGTTATCCTCTTTATTCGCTTCGCGAGCGATGTACTCATTCAGATTTTTCATATACCAGCTGATGTCGTAAAGCCTTGCTCGCCATGTAGCAATTATGTCATCTAAGTAGCACTGGTTAACTGTACCTAACTGCTCACCATTTTTATATCGCTCTACCAATGGGTGGCCATTATAAAGTTGATACCAGCGCGCGATCACTTCATCATCACTCCAATCCAGTGCTTCACTGCGGTTCACTTTTACAACAAGATGATAATGGTTACTCATCACAGCGTATGCTGCAATTTCAATGGCAAATACGCGGCTTAAAAACTTGATACGCGCTACCAGCCACTCTCTACGGTGGTCAAAGTTTTTACCTGTGTATTGGTCATCACCACATAAATAGGCGCGCCGAACACATCGAGCAATTAAGTGATAATACGATGTCGATGCTAAATCAATTAGGCATTTTCTTGCTCTTGTCATGACTTATAACCATTACTTATACTGGATATAATAACAGTAGTTCACTGTATAGATTTTACAAGGGGCTTTTTATGCCTGTCCTATTATTTCCTATTATTTCCTTTCTTTCAAATGAATGCCAGCTTCGCTGGGCAAACAAAAAGCGCTGCAACAATGCAGCGCTGTTATTACTTATCGATTGTTTGTTTAAACTAAAACACTTTATTTAAAAAAAGCCGAGCGGATCTTCGCTGTAGCTTACTAATAAATTTTTAGTTTGTTGGTAATGATCAAGGGCAAGCTTGTGAGTTTCGCGGCCGATGCCTGATTTTTTATAGCCACCAAACGCCGCATGTGCTGGGTACATATGGTAGCAGTTGGTCCATACACGGCCTGCTTCTATTTTGCGGCCAAAGTGATAAGCGCGGTTCATGTTGCGGCTCCATACCCCTGCGCCTAAACCAAACTCTGAGCTGTTAGCCAGTTCGAGTGCTTCGGCTTCGTCTTTAAAGGTCGACATTGAAATAACCGGGCCAAAAATCTCTTCTTGGAATACCCGCATATCATTCGTGCCTTTTAACAATGTTGGCTGAATGTAATAACCACCATTTAGTTCATCCGTTAGTTGCTCTACATTACCGCCAGTGAGCACTTGTGCGCCTTCTTTTTTACCAATTTCGATGTAGCTGAGAATTTTATCAAATTGGGCTTTTGATGCTTGTGCACCCACCATGGTTTCACTATCAAGCGGGTTACCGCGTTTAATTTTTAATGTGCGCTCTAAAATACGCTCAATAAACTGCTCGTAAATATCTTCTTGAATAAATAGTCGCGACGGACAAGTACACACTTCACCTTGGTTAAAATACGCAAGTACTGCGCCTTCAATGGCTTTACTTAGGAAGGAATCGTCTTTTTCCATCACATCGTTAAAAAAGATATTCGGTGATTTACCACCGAGCTCAACAGTTGATGGAATAATATTATCCGCAGCACATTTTAAAATGTGTGAGCCCACTGGGGTTGAGCCGGTAAAGGCAATTTTGGCGATGCGCGTGCTGGTTGCTAATGCTTCGCCCGCTTCTTTACCAAAGCCATTTACCACATTAAGCACGCCAGCAGGCAGTAAATCACCAATGATTTCCATCAACACTAAAATAGACACAGGTGTTTGTTCAGCGGGTTTGAGAATCACACAGTTACCCGCGGCAAGCGCTGGTGCGAGTTTCCATGCGGCCATTAAAATTGGGAAGTTCCACGGAATAATTTGCCCAACTACGCCCAGTGGCTCATGAAAATGATACGCGACTGTGGTTTCGTCTATCTCGCCAATACTGCCTTCTTGAGCGCGAATACAACCGGCAAAATAACGAAAATGATCTGCCGCCAGCGGAATATCAGCCGCCAATGTTTCGCGAATGGCTTTACCGTTGTCCCACGTTTCGGCAACTGCAAGTAGCTCAAGGTTTTGCTCAATGCGATCAGCAATTTTCAGCAAAATATTGCTACGTGCCGTTACTGAAGTTGTGCCCCAAGCGGCTTTGGCTGCATGGGCTTTATCAAGGGCAAGCTCAATATCCGCTTTATCAGAGCGTGGTACTTTACAAAATACTTTACCATTAACGGGGCTAATATTATCAAAGTACTGCCCATTTACAGGCTCAAGCCATTGTCCACCAATGTAATTACCATACTGAGATTTAAAGTTAATGAGTGCGCCGTCGCTGCCAGGATTTGCATAGATCATTGTGTGTATCCTTTATTCAAAATGTTGCTTTTTAATTTAATCAAATTGACTAAGTTTGGCGGGAGATTGTTGTTTATTTATCCGCCATCTGTTGACATTAGCTCATAACAGGCATAAAAACTTGATTAGCTGTCCAAAAAACATGTCTGTGCGTCCAAACTCTGTTGGTCGTGTTTAAAGGAAATAAAATGAATACCACGTTATTGACTGAAAAACTGACTAAAAAGCGCCAAGCGGTTGATGTACTGATCGAAAATAAAATTACGTTTGCCTCAGACAACGCCGAGCTGAGCATTTATGACACCTACCAAGATGCGCAAAAAGTAGCACTGCATTCCAGTGAACTGCTATTTTGCGGCATGATCAGCGGTAAAAAAATCATGCACGTTGCCGACAGTAACTACCATGAAGAGTTTTTACCCCAGCAATCTTTTGTATTAGCACCCGAGCAAGGGGTGTTAATCGACTTTCCTGAAGCATCAATGCTGCAACCTACCACCTGTTTGGCAATCGAAATTAGCCGCGATAAAATCAGCCAAGTAGCTGACGCGCTAAATATACAGCAGCAAATAAGCAGCGATGACTTTTTTCATTACATTCCAAAGCTGGTGCATACCGAGCATAATCAACAAACCCAACAGTTGCTTGAACGGATGATTGGGTTATTCAGTGAAAACGAGCAAGATCGCCATTATTTAATTGAGCTGTCGGTTAATGAATTAATCACTCGATTATTACAGCAACAAAGCCGCGATTTAATGCTCGCCAGTTGCCAACAAACTATTGCGTGCCCATTAACCGATGCCCTGCACTTTATTAAAGAACATCTTAATCAAACTTTAGATATCGATACTTTATGTAAAATTGCCTGCATGAGCCGTAGTAAATTTTACCAGCAATTCAAACTCGCCTTTGGGCAAAGTCCGGCCATGTGGCAACAACAGCTAAGATTAAAGAAATCTCGCCAACTTCTGCAATCTGGGCAACAAATAAGTCAAGTTTGCTACGATCTTGGCTTTACCAACCCCAGCCACTTTAGCCGTTTATTTAAGCAAAAATTTGGTGTTTCACCTAAACAATGTAAGCATTAATATTCATCTATTAAGAATTTTTAACTAAATTAAAAGTTTTTATTGACTCGAACGCAATTGCAGATTATTTTCCCGCTGATGTTTTTATCGGCATAACAATAGCGGCATGCATCCCCTGCACCGTCTGGCGCCAAGCCAACGCACTTTACTGTGTCGCACTTGTGCTAAACCCACCGCGAAACCTAACAGTGACTTCTGCGTGCAAAAGCAGTGACTTGGAATATCAGCCGTTGGGCTAACATTCTTTGTTTTTGTTAAGCAGTTTGAGTCAATTACTCAAATGCTTTTTATTTTGTGAATACTTAAATGCTTGAACCTTCTGCGTTAAGTCTTGTGCCGCCAATTGTGGTGGTGATTTTGGCGATCGTGTTACGTCGTCCTATTTTATCTTTGCTGATCGGCGCCCTTGTTGGCCTCGCTATGCTTAACCCTGTTGAAATGCTTAGCAACTTTGCTGCGGCATCATTAAAAGTGATGGTCGATGAAACAATCGGCTGGCTTATTCTAGTGTGTGGTGGCTTTGGTGCGTTAATCGCATTGCTCGTGCGCACCGGTGGTGCAGCAGCATTTGGCAGTTTTGCGCTGCGCTTTTGTAAAGGCCCACGCTCATCGTTGAGCATGACCTTTTTGCTCGGTATCGTGATTTTTATCGACGATTACCTCAATGCGCTTACCGTGGGCGAAACCATGAAACGCATTACCGATAAATTTAAAATCAGCCGTGAAATGCTTGCCTACGTGGTCGACTCTACCGCAGCGCCAATTTGCGTACTAGTACCACTGTCTACATGGGCAGTATTTTTTGGCGGCTTATTGGTTGATAACAACATAGCCGGCGAAGGCCAAGGTGTTGCCGTGTATATTCAAGCCATACCCTATATGTTGTACGCTTGGTTTGCGGTATTAATAGTCCCATTAGTGGTGCTTGGCGTTATCCCTTTATTTGGGCCGATGAAAAAAGCCCAATTACAGGCGATGCAAGAGCAACCGCAAGTCGATCCTGCGCAGTACAACGAAGTGCAAACAGCCGATGAATACGCAGTCAAAGCCGTTGAAGAAAGCTTTGAAAGCGCAGACAGCCACGGCAAACTGTACAACTTTTTACTGCCTATTTTATTGCTCGTTGCCTTTACTGTGTATTTTGACATCGACGTGTACAAAGGGTTATTAGCGACATTCGCCGTGACGATCCCATTTTATATGCTGCAAAAACTAATGCCATTTGCCGAAATGATTGAAAAAATGCTCGATGGTTTTAAAAGCATGTTGCCAGCGATAGGAACTGTGATCGCCGCATTTATTTTTAAAGATGTCTGCGACCAACTGCTATTACCGCAGTTTGTCATTGAATCACTCAGCCCATTTATGACCGCAGGCTATTTACCTGCCGTGGTGTTTTTAGCCATGGCTATTTTGGCGTTTGCAACGGGCTCAAGCTGGGGTATTTTTGCGGTAACCATCCCGATTGTGATGCCACTGGCTGTCGCCGTTGATGCAAATATACCATTGGTGATTGGTGCGCTATTATCAGCATCATCATTTGGTAGCCAAGCATGCTTTTACTCAGACTCAACAGTACTAGCAGCGCAAGGCTCAGGCTGTAACTTAATGAGTCACGCTATTACTCAACTGCCCTATACACTCATCGCAGCAGCCTGCGCGTTTGTCGGGTTTTTAGTGATTGCTTAGGCAGATAGGTTTAAGAGGAAAGTTGGCAAGGTTAAAGGTTAAAAATAAACCCATCATTTAACTAGACAGCTACTCTAATTGAGCAAGCAACACTGTACCAGATAGTAAGTGGTTCGAATCAGCCGCTTACTAAATCACTAAAGTTTTAAAGCCAATCTTTTAGGGTAACTAAATGGTTGGCATTCAACGCATTTTATTTCATCTGCATCAGTATGCGCGGGATTTATGATAAAATTATATTCATCTGAACAAACAGACGAAGGAACTTGCAGTACAGCTTCTCCCATACTCGTTAACCAGTCGCTACCCACTATTTGGGTTTTTAATATATAAGGGTGATCATCCCAGTCACTTGGTAGATCAGATACAACCAAGCGTTTAATTTTCAGTTTATCAGGTATTAATATCGATGTGACTGATAGTTGCTTGTTAAGTATATCCGTAGAGTCGTTCACTAACCTCTCAAGCATTGCAAGGGAGCGGCTACTTGCTGTATAAACAACAGGTTTACCAACCATGTGCCATCTACCTTCTGCATAAAGCCCACCTATGCCTGACAGTGCGTTATTTGCATTGTTATGTTCAGTAGGGGCAATCCTGTAACAAATCATCAGGCAGTGAATCCATACTCTAGCCCATTAATAATCCGCTTAATTAATTCACGACCGCGAATAGTATGCAAAAATTCTTTTGGCGCTTTGCCATCGAACTGTGTATGAGCGGTGTTCAGCCACTCATTCCAACGTTTTACATCACCAAAGTATGAAATACCTATAGATGACAAACGTGCAACTTCCAATGCATTTTGACTTAAGTTAATACCTAAACGTTTGCGCTCTTTTACATGTCGCTCTAATGTCCGCGTAGTAGTACCAATAGTCTTAGCTATTAGTTTTTGTTCCCATCCAAGCGATTTACTAAGAAGGAAAATGGACGAAGCTTTCAAGCCTGTAGTAGCAACAGTAATTTCTTCTAATGCATTAGAGTTGTTAGTGATTAACCCACCACTCACTACTTTTATAAAATCAAACTTTAAAGTTTCCATAAACACCTCCAGCGACAATTGTCGTTAATTATAATACCAAGTGTCAAAACTAGCAAGGTAACATAGCGCTATTCACTGATAGCTGAACGAGATGGCCGCTGGGGTTCTTGCATCTCATACTACATAGGCGCACCATTCAGTTTTCTAATTCTGTATAAGTCTAATGTAAAGTACTCTCTTTTGAGTAAATTCAAACACACTAACAACTTTGACCTTTAACCTTGCTAACTTTACCCTCGCGAACTTTACTCTT
This sequence comes from Pseudoalteromonas prydzensis, assembly GCF_011050055.1. Lineage (GTDB taxonomy): Bacteria > Pseudomonadota > Gammaproteobacteria > Enterobacterales > Alteromonadaceae > Pseudoalteromonas > Pseudoalteromonas prydzensis_A. The sequence goes on from NZ_DRGM01000023.1 coordinate 73,699, forward strand.
TTTCCAATTAACCTCGACAATTACTTGTATGTGCAGCCCTAAAAAGCGGATAATTGCAGCCAAATGAAAATACACTGACAAAGTCTGGCGCAAACACCTGCAAGCCTTACTTATTAGTGCGCACGAAGGTGGACCAACTCAATGGAAATTAAAGTTAATTTTCTCGATAATCTTAGATTAGAAGCTAAGTTTGACGATTTCTCAGTCATTGCGGATCAACCGATCCGTTACAAAGGCGATGGCTCTGCGCCAAGTCCATTTGACTACTTTTTAGCATCTTCAGCTCTGTGTGCTGCGTACTTTATTAAAGTGTATTGTAATGCCCGAGATATCTCGACCGATGGTATTCGTGTTGCGCAAAACAACATTGTTGATCCTGAAGATCGTTACAACCAAATTTTCCAAATTCAGGTTGAACTCCCTGAAGGTATTTCTGAAAAAGACCGCACTGGTATCCTGCGCTCGGTGGACCGCTGTACCGTTAAGCGCGTGATTCAAACTGTGCCAGAATTTAAAATTGACGCAGTAGAAAGCTTAGATAATGACGCACAAGCGATGCTGATGGCAAAACCTGAAGGCAGCGATAACACCTTTATTTTAGGTAAAGATTTACCGCTTGAGCAAACCATTGCTGATATGACCGCGATTTTGGCCGAGTTAGGCATGAAAATTGAAATTTCATCGTGGCGCAATATCGTACCAAATGTATGGTCATTGCATATTCGTGATGCGGCATCACCGATGTGTTTTACCAATGGTAAAGGTGCCAGCAAAGAAAGCGCATTATGCTCTGCCCTTGGCGAATTTATTGAACGTTTAAACTGTAACTTTTTCTACAACGACCAATTCCTTGGCGAAGAAATTGCCAATAGCGAGTTTGTGCATTACCCGAATGAAAAATGGTTTCAGCTCAGCGATGATGATTCACTACCGCAAGGTATTTTAGACGACTACACGCTGAGCATTTATAACCCTGAAGATGAGCTGTGTGGCTCTCATCTTATTGACACGAATTCAGGCAATGTTGAGCGCGGCATTTGCTCGATCCCGTATGTTCGCCACTCTGACGGCGAAACGGTGTATTTTCCATCAAATTTGATTGAAAACTTATTTTTAAGTAACGGTATGAGCGCCGGTAATAACTTTGCCGAAGCCAAAGTACAATGTTTATCTGAGATTTTTGAGCGCGCCGTTAAACGCCAAATTATCGAACAAGAACTGGTATTGCCAGACGTGCCAGAAGCGGTACTTGCTAAATATCCTGGCATTGTTGCCGGTATTAAAGGCTTAGAGGAGCAAGGCTTTCCGGTCGTTGTGAAAGATGCATCCCTAGGCGGGCAATTCCCCGTGATGTGCGTTACTTTAATGAACCCGAAAACCGGTGGCGTATTTGCTTCATTTGGCGCCCACCCAAGTTTTGAAGTCGCCCTTGAACGCAGCTTAACAGAGCTATTACAAGGTCGCAGCTTTGAAGGTTTAAACGACGTACCTAAGCCAACCTTCAACAGCATGGCCGTATCTGAGCCTGAAAACTTTGTTGAGCACTTTATTGATTCTACCGGTAAGATCTCATGGCGTTTTTTCAGTGCGAAGCACGATTATGAGTTTGTTGAGTGGGATTTCTCAGGCACCAACGAACAAGAAACCGCAAGCCTTTTCGGTATTTTAAAAGATTTAGGTAAAGAAGCCTACATTGCTGAATTTTCAGATTTAGGTACTGCGTGTCGTATTTTAGTGCCTGATTATTCAGAGGTTTACCCAGTAGAAGACTTAATCTGGGATAACACCAACAAAGCACTTAAATACCGCGAAGATATTTTAAACCTACATAGTTTAGATGAAGATCAACTTGCCGATTTAGTTGAGCGTTTAGAAGACAGTCAGCTTGATAACTACACCGACATTATTACTTTAATTGGCGTTGAGTTTGACGAAAACACGGTATGGGGTCAGTTAACCATTCTTGAACTTAAGCTGCTAATTTATTTGGCACTGGGTGATTTAGAAGCGACCATGGAGCTGGTTGAGACCTTCTTGCAGTTTAACGATAACACCGTTGAACGCGGCTTATTTTATCAAGCAATGCACGCGACATTAGAAGTTGCGCTTAGTGATGATTTAGAAATTGAAGACTACATTCACAGCTTCACCCGTATGTTTGGCCAACAAGTAATGGATGCAGTAGTCGGCTCTATCAATGGTGATGTGATGTTCTACGGTTTAACACCAACTAACATGCAACTTGAAGGGTTAGAGCGTCATCAGCGTTTAATCGACAGTTATAAAAAGCTACACGCCGCACGCGCTGCAAGAGCCAAATAAAGAGTGTCAGCCGCTTTTGCTCTTTATAGCGCGCAAGCAACCCATTTTATTTAAGCACCTAGCATTGGCAGGTGCTTTATTTTTTTATAGCGCAAAGCCAGCGATATACAATGCGCGAGCTCTTTACTTGGTAGCGTTTGATTGAGCTTAAACACCAAAGCACGGTTCCCCTCATAAATAAACGTATCGCCATAAAGCTCTTTGAATGTTTCAATCAGTTTAGTTTTACAGTTAAAGTAAATACAAAATTGCCCCGCTGATTTTGGTTTGTGATCAAAACGAATGGTCGAGCCTATTTTTGAAATATAACTCGGTTCCCCCCACTTTAAAGTTTCTTCAAGCTCGGTGATGCCATCTTGCTTTGCAACACGGAATATAAGCTCTCGAACTTCATTTAAGACAACTGCAACCTGTGAAGGGTAAGTCGTAAACTTTTGTTTTACTTGCTCATCCATGTGATCACCCTTGCTTAAAAAGCCTTTACTCTGATAGCTAATACCGATAATGCCCGGTAATTTTATAGCGAAACAGCACGTCTTCACGCTGCGACCCTGCCCCTATGTTATGCACAATAAGCGGCGTTTTGTTATCTACTGCGTATGTATCTACCACGATACCAATATGTGGCAAATTACCCGGCAGCATCCATGTAACAATATCGCCCGCTTTATAGGTATCAGCATTATTAGTTATAGGGAGCATTGTGCCATGGCGTTTAAAGAAGGTTTGTAAGTTTGGCACTCGGCGATGATCAATATTGCTATCGGGCTTAGTTAACCCCCATATTCTTGTTGAAGGGTACGCTGAAAAATTATCGCGCATATCTTCATGCACTAATTTTTGTAAATCGATACCCAGCGCTCTATATACCCAAACCTCCTCAAGATGCAGAATTCAGCGTTTCACAGGGGCTTAATATCAAGGCGTTACTTTGCAAGAATGGCAGTCCCTTTTAAGAAGTAATAACGCAGAGAGTAAGTTCCTGTGAAACGCCCAACGGGTTGGTTTAA
>NZ_DRGM01000024.1 GCF_011050055.1 Pseudoalteromonas prydzensis
AGATGCTACGCCATGTGGACGGCACGCAGTGGTTATTGTTGATCGCGCAAGCTGGCATATGGGTAATGTTGATGAAGGGATTAAAAATGTGTCGGTGATACCGTTGCCTCCTTATTCACCAGAACTTAATCCGGTTGAGCAAGTAAGTAGGGCGTGGAATGTGTTTCGTTCAAATATTACTAACGTTAAGCATATGTGCTTTAGAGCATGGACAAATTTGATCACTTAATAAATAGTATTGGTATAATATTGTGCTCTCAAAAGAGAGTAATAGATAAAAACTCGGGATCGGCGTCAAAAAGTTTTTAACAAAAGGCAAAAACATGCTTAGTTATTGAACGATTTTAATTCGAGAATAGAGTGCGGAATGACAGATCAAATCGTGTATTTAGTGGTTATGAAGAAATAGTCGAACAGGTATCGCAAGCGTGGAATAAATTCATCTCAGTTCCTGATACGGTTAAAAGCATATGCTCTAGAGACTGGATAAAATTGACTTAATCTTTATGCAGATTGGTATAACCCCTCAGCTTTGCGAAAAAAATGCCAGTCGGTTTTAAACTGACTGACATTAGATTTATAAAACAGGTTTATTTCTGTCTAATTAGATAAAATGCTATCTAATTAAAATTTATATTGACCTGATAGATAGAAAGTACGGCCATAAGAGTCCGTATAACGAGGATCATAACCAACTTGGTGTCCAGCACCACCGGTACGAAGACTTAGATCTGGCGCAACATCAAATAAGTTGTTGATACCAAAAGTAACGGCTGCTTGATCTGTTATGTCATATTTTGTTTGGTAATCAACTTTAGTATAAGAAGATATTTCCAATTGAACATCCGCACAATCACCCAATGCATCCTCTACTGTAACACTACACTTACTAGCAGATTGGAATTGGTCCATGTAACCTGAGCGGTAGTTAACTGTAAAGTTATTATAGAAGTCACCAAGCTCTAAGCCTAGTTGAAGTTGTGAAACAACTCTAAAAGTTACAGCATTGTTATCACCAAACTGTCCCATACTAGTAATCCAATCATCAGTAGTACCAGGGCGTGTATATTGGCTTTCAATCATATAAGTACCAGTCCAACCTAGGCGGAATGTACCAATATCAAGATCAACCTTCTTATTTAAATCCCAATCAATACCTGATGTTTCAGAAGAACCAACATTAACACTTGCTTGAACAATCGCAAGTTCATCTACACCTGTTAACACGTTAGTTTTATATGAGAATAAATCATAATATCTTTCAGAATCTTGAAAAATTTGTCCTTCGGTTAAGCTTGTTACCAAATTTTCCATGTCAACTGCCCAGTAATCCATGCCAAAACTGAAATCACCATTTGGAGCATAGAAGAAACCAACAGTGTATTGTTTAGAGGTCTCTGCTTTTAAGTTTGGGTTACCTTGAGTATAAACATTATACTGAGATCTTCCTGGTTTACACCATGCTTCTTTTGGATCTCCAGTTCCCTCGAAAGGACAAACATAAGTATCACTTGTTACACCAAACTCAGCTCTTGGTTGACCAATATCTAACATTGATGGAGCTTTGAAACCCGTTCCATAAGAACCACGAATTAACAAGTCATCAGTTGCTTGCCATTTCGCAGTTAACTTATATGTTGTATCAGAATCACCGTCATTAACAGTAACTTGATTTAGATTATCTTCAACAGAACCAACATCGTCATATCTTAATGAAGCTGATACTTCTAAGTTATCTAACACAGGCATAACTAATTCTGTGAATGCGCCCCAAACATTTCTTGAGAATGAATATGGTGTATCAGCACTTAAGAACAGAATGATTGAGTCTTGGTTCGCAGGAGATAAAGTATTATCAAAGTCGTATGTACGATAATCAGCGCCGTAAGCGATATAAACTTCACCGCCACTAAGTTCAAATAAAGGCATAGAAGCTTTTGCATCAAGACCTTTCATTTCAGTAGAACTGTTTGACCAAGGACCGCTATATACAATTCCAGAGTTAGCAACTTCTTCCGAAGTTACAGTGCCTTGTGGTGCAAAAATATCGATTTCACCTGAAGCAACGGCTCCTCCAACCTTACTACCAATTAACCAACCTGTTGGATAGTTCTGATCTGTATCATTTTTTGAATAAGTAAAGGCAGTCTCAAAATCAATTTCATCTGCGATGATTCCTTCAACTCCGACAACAAAATGAGTCGATTTAGTATTCCACTCAGTTGTACGGTTGCCTGCAGGCAGCGCTCGCCATACTCCTAAAGCAGAAGATACATCTGCAGATGTGTATCCATCAAGTAAATTAGGCTCTAAATATTGATTATAAAGAGGAGAGCCTACAGGGATAGGAATACCACCTGAAGGGTAAGGAGCAATTCGAGTTGTCATTGAATAGTCAGAATAACTACCTTCTACGAACGCTTCTATATCATCAGTAACTGAAAATTTACTATTTACCATGAAGCTATCACGTGAGCTCTCAGGCTGAATTTCAATCGTTGTTGTGTAATCGAAGAAACACCAATCGCCTACAGGAGAATTATCCTCAGCACATTGGCCATTTTGCTCTTGGTAAGGATTAAACTGATGAACTGTACCATCGGCGTAATTTACTTGAGCGTTACCAGGAATTGCATTAGGAGAACCGTTAAAGAAATATAGGTTTCTGTTATTATTCTCAAATTCTATGATCCCCGTTTTAGCAAAATCACGATCAACAGCAGCTAGGCGATCTTTTTCGTCATGGCTATATGAAAGAACCACACTAAAGCCATCTTTATCAAAATCACCAAAACCCGTAGTAATACTACCATTCCAAGAATCACCGCCGCCTTCTTGAGTTTTGCTAACACGGCCAGTAATTGTAGTTTCATCTACATCATCTTTAAGAATAAAGTTTACTACGCCCGCAATTGCATCAGACCCATATAATGCGCCGGCGCCATCTTTTAGTACTTCAACTCGCTTAATCGCACTTAAAGGAATTGAGTTTAAATCTATTGTGCTACCCGAGCCACGCGGAGCTAATCGGCGTCCATTTAATAAAACAAGTGTATACTGAGCGCCTAAGTCATGAATTGATGCTGTAGCTATACCACCACCGCCACCGCCAACTGAATCAGATGGTGTCGTAAAACCTTGCATAGACGGTAGTTGTTGCATTAAGTCTGCAACATTATCAACACCTGTTCTCTCAATATCAGCTGTAGACAATACAGTTACAGGAAGAGCTCCTTCAAGGTCTGTTCTTTTAATTGCAGAGCCTGTAACTTCAATTCGCTCTACTTTTTCTACACCTTCATCTTCTGCAGCAAATGAGCTGGCAGAAAACGCAGCTGTTGATACTGCACCAAAAGCGATCGCTAAGCGAACTGCTTTTGAAACTTTATTATTTAACATTTGATTCTCCCTGGACCACTATATTGTGGATTATTTTTATATAAATTATCGCAAGCAACAAACACATTTTGTTACTGCTCTCGGATATTAAACAAAAAAAACCACTTTTGCCAAGTTTTGTTTACCTATTTTTAAACAAAAAAACAAAATAAATGATAAAAATGTAAAAAAAGACTCGATACGAACGAAAAACGAACAAAACATCCAAAAGCAAAGTAAATTAAAGTTAAAATAGTATCTGGAACTTTTAAAAAAGGTTTTTTTGTTTCACATTTAGATAACCATTTGTCAAATCTAAGGCATTGAATATCATTTCAGCTATTGGTTTTAGTTGCTTTTCGACGTATACGTTGTAGTCAAACTGATACTCAGTTGCTGGTACTTGCTCTATATATAGCTCTGCGCCTGATTTTGTATACACATACTCAACAACTTGCCCTTTACTGATCACAAATTCAGGATGAGTTGCTTGGTATTTTTTTACTGCTTGTACTTGCGGCGGGATGTTCTTTTGGTAATCAATTAAATGTTGGCCGAGTCTTTTTCTGTAAACAAGTTTATTGTCAAACTCTCCTGCGTATAAACGCGTAATGTAACTTTCAATAATGGGTGTTAACATTTCAACAGTAAAACTGTCGCTGAATAAAGTTTCAAACAGTTCGGTTTGAAATTCATGGGCAAGCTGGGTCCAGTCACTGCGCGCAGTTTCCATCCCTTTGAAAATTAATTGCTTTTCACCATCTTTTTGCACTTGACCAACATAACGCTTTTTTGAACCGGTGGTTTTGCCACGGATAGTTGGCATAAAGAATGGGCTATAAAGTGTTTCAAATTCTATTTCTAAATAACTTTGTGTCGCGAAGCGCTGTTTTATTGTTTGCTGCCACTTTTTATTGATCGTATTAGCTAATTGCTTGCCGATTTCTTTACAACTTGCGGCATCTAGATCGTCGGGTAAACTGACAAATGTTGAATCGGTATCGCCATAAATAACGGTGTAACCAAGCTCTTCAATCCACTGTCTGCTGGTTTGCATGATTTCATGGCCACGTAAAGTTATGGAGCTTGATAAACGTGGATCGCAAAAACGACATCCTTTAGATCCTAACACGCCATATAAACTGTTCATGATGATTTTTATAGCTTGCGACAGCATGGGTTGATCAGTGTTTTTTGCGTGTTGCCTTGATGAGGCTAACTTTTTTATTAAATTAGGAAGGTGATGCTCAGTGCGAGAAAAAAATGCGTCTTTAAAACCGGCTATCGCGTTGTCTGGATCTGCTAAGCCGCGAATTAGCCCAAGCGGATCAATACAAAACGTTTGCATAATTGATGGATACAAGCTTTTAAAATCCAACACGATGACATTTTTATACAGCCCAGGAATTGACTCCATCACAAAACCACCAGGACTTTCAAACGATAAACCATGATCGCCTAAGTTCGGTGCAACATAGCCACTACGATGCAATAACGGTAAATATAAGTTAGTAAATGCAGCCACTGAGCCACCCATTCGTTCCAGCTCAAGCCCTGTTAATTGCGTGCGAACAATGGCAAATTCAATCAGCTTTAACTTTGCAAAGATACGATTAACTAACACGCAATCTTGACGGTTATAAGCTGCAAGCGAGAGTTTATCTTCATTGAATTGACGAATAATTTCGCTCAAGCGGTTATCGCTTTGGATTAACTTTTTCTCGCCTAGTATTTTATGACTCACATTCGCAAGTGAAAAACTATCAAAATGATAAGTAGCATTTTTTAGCGTATCAATGCCATCGACCACACAGCGCCCTGGCAGGGTTAAACGGGTAAAATGCCCCTCGCGTATTTGTAGTTGACCATTACCTCGACCCAGCAATAATTTAACGCCTAGCGCCTCAGCGCGCCGATTAAGTACATTAAAATCAAATTCAATGACGTTCCAACCAATAATAATGTCTGGATCTACTTGTTGTATCAGCTGTTGTAATTGAGTCAGTAAATCAATTTCATCATGGCACCATTGGATTGCTTGTTCGCAATGCTCAGGTTCACCAACCATAATTACGCAATCAATTCCCTCTCCCACTAAAGCGACAGAAAACAACACTCCCTCACCACTGCATTCAATGTCCAATGACAGCGTTTTAAACTGTGGTGTATACGGTTCAGCGGCTTTTAACTGCGCGTTATCAATTTGAATATAACCTGCTTGCTGAGTTACATCACCGGTCACCCACACCCCACCACGAATAAAACGTTCCATTAAAAAACGGTCGCTGTGGCGTACATCTCCTTCGTACACTGTGATCTGGTTTTCGAAAGATTGGCTTTCTAAAAGCTGTCTTGCTTGATATAACGCTTGCGAGCTTGAAAAATAGCAAGCGATGCATTGTTCACCACTAAAGTGTTTGATAGCAACATCTTTAAATTCAACATTGATGTTGTGCTTTAAAAACAACTGTTCAGCAAGAGCATGCTGATTTGCTGGAATAAAAAACACCGCCTGTTGATTTGGCACTAGCACTTTTATCGGCCCATGATCTGAGCTTAGCCAATAACACAGGGTGATCCCGCTATGGCGGCTATACTTATCAGCGGCATATTGTTGCCTAGAAAGTATAAAGCCTTGATAGATTGCTTGTGTCAATGTTCGATCCCAATTAATATACAGCACTGTAATTATATACATACTTTAGGTTATTCACCCATGCTTTCTGATGCATTAAAAACGACGATAAGAAAAATTCACAAGCATGTGGCCGATAACCTCAGTGATTATCGCCCTCGCAGTAGCCAAAATTACTTAGTAGCCGAAATTGCCAAAACACTGGCGGGCGAGTACCACAAAAAACAACGAATTTGCGTTATTGAAGCAGGTACTGGTACGGGTAAATCGCTGGCTTATTGTTTAGGCGCGTTACCACTGGCGCTTGCGCAAAAAAAGAAGTTAATTATTTCGACCGCCACGGTAGCACTGCAAGAGCAATTGATAAGTAAAGAACTGCCCTTTTTTAAAAAGCATTCAGGCCTTGATTTCAAGTTTGATTTAGTCAAAGGCCGCCAGCGCTACCTATGTGCTCACAAACTACATAATGCGGTCAATGGTGATAATCAAACGCAAATGGAGTTTATGCCTACGCTTACTTCGCCACTGAGTGCAATGGAAACCAAATGTTTGCAGCAACTCTATGATGCTTATACTAATAAAAAATGGCAAGGCGATCGAGACAGCTGGGCAGATACCATTCCTGATCGCGTGTGGGGACTCATTGCTTGTGATAAACATGCTTGTCAACGGCAAATGAAAGCACATCAAACCTGCCCTTTTCAGCTTGCTCGCCAACGCTTAATGCAAATGGATGTATTAGTGATTAATCATTCATTATTATTGGCTGATCTTGACTTAGGTGGCGGGAAAATTTTGCCCGAGCCAGATAATAGTATCTACGTCATTGATGAAGCCCATCACCTTGCTCATATTACGCGTGACTTTTCATCTGCCGCAGCCACCATTAAAGGCACCATTGATTGGCTTGATAAACTCACTAAATTTAGTGGCAAAATGGCCAAAGTATTAGTCGGTCAAAAAGCCATTGGGCAAAACTTTAAGCTTTGTGACAGTATTAATGATGCCAATAAAGACTTAAAAGTTGTTCGCGATATTTTGGATAATGCCGATTTTAACTATTCAAAAGACGATACATACCGATTTGAACATGGTGAAATACCTGAATCGTTGCACACTAAAGCCAAAGATATCAGCGAAGCCACCCTCGATGCCCTGCGCTGCTTAAATAAAATGCACGATACCTTAGTACAAGATGTCAGTGATGGTGATATCAAACCCTATGTTGCCGATCCTATTTTAGGCGAAAGCGGTCATTACATTAATCGTTTAGAGCAACTAAATAAACTGTGGTATAGCTATGCCACCAAGGGGGAAGGCACACCACATGCGCGTTGGATCAAGCGTTTAGAATACAAAAATCATCACGACCATCTACTCAGCGATTGCCCTATTGAAGTTGGCTACTATTTAAAAGATAAACTGTGGCGACAATGCGCAGGCGCGGTTTTATGCTCAGCAACCCTGACTGCGCTTGGTTCATTTGATCATTTTGCTTACGAAAGCGGCCTGACTAAAGAAGAAGGTGTAAAATACTTGAAAGTGCCTTCTCCGTTTGATTACCCTAATCAAGCCACCTTGCATATACCCACCTCACACATCGAGCCGACGGATAAAGAGTTTAGTGATCATCTGGCCAAAGTATTGCCGGATCACTTAAATACACAACACGCTAATTTAGTGTTGTTTGCATCTTACTGGCAAATGGATCATGTAGTAAAAGCCTTGCGCGCTAAAAACCTCGATATTTTAGTGCAAGGTGAAATGTCACGTGAAGCACTGTTAAAGCAACACACAAAGAATATAGATGCGGGCAAAGGCAGTATTTTATTTGGCACCCAAAGCTTATCCGAAGGGCTAGATTTACCCGGTAAATACCTTGAGAACTTAGTGATCACTAAAATCCCATTCGCGGTGCCCACCTCCCCCATTGAAGAGGCACAAGCAGAGTTTGTACAAAGCAAAGGCGGCAATCCATTTTTATCTATCACAGTGCCTGATGCGGCCAAGAAATTAGTGCAAAGCTGTGGTAGACTGCTGCGTAAAGAAAACGATCAAGGCCGTATTACCATCCTCGATCGCCGTTTAGTAACCAAGCGATATGGCAAAGCCATGCTTGACACATTACCACCCTTTAAAAGACAAATAGATTATTAATGTTTGAACTTGCACTAGACCCAACAACTTGGGCACTTCTTTGCGCCGTAGCGCTTGCCGCAGGCTTTATAGACGCAGTGGCCGGTGGCGGCGGTATGTTAACTGTCCCCGCACTTTTGACTGCAGGCCTGCCCCCCCATTTAACACTCGGTACTAATAAACTCGCCGCGAGTTTTGGCTCACTCACTGCAAGTGTGACTTACTTTCGTAAGCAACTATTTAATCCTCGATTCTGGGCCGCTTCAATTATCGCAACCGCCATTGGCGCGTTAATTGGCACACTAATTGTTGATTACCTTAGTATCGGATTTTTAAACAAGCTATTACCCATCGTGATTATTCTAGTCGCTTGTTATAGTTTGTTTGGCAATTTAAGCACGGTAGAGCACGATGATCTTCCACCATTGAATAAAGCAACTAAAATAAAACAATGGTTGCAAGGCTTAAGCTTAGGCTTTTTTGATGGGCTGGCAGGCCCTGGCACCGGCACTTTTTGGACTGCGTCAAATAGCTTACTGTATAAAATGAGTTTACTGCTAAACTGTGGTTTAGCCCGTTCAATGAATTTTGTGTCAAATTTTGTATCTCTTATAACGTTTGTCGCACTTGGCCATGTTAACTTTTTACTCGGCATTACTATGGGCTTCTTTTTGATGTTTGGAGCCTGGCTTGGCGCTCATTCAGCAATTCGGTTTGGCAGTAAGTTTATTCGCCCAGTTTTCAATACTGTGGTGATAATTTTAGCGTTAAAACTAATTTACGAGGCTTATTTATAAAATGCGAACAGCTTCTTTTGATAAGCTTTGCCAACAGGTTGCAACCTTAAAGCAGCATGCTGAGCAATTTGATAAAGCCAAGCTATTTGCTAAAAACCGTTATATGCAAGCGCAACCCAGTTTATTTGACCGTGGGGTGTTTACTACTAAAAGCATGAAATTAGTTGATTATGTGTTAGAAATTGAAGATGAAGTTAATAGCCTTCCACCACTGGAGCGTCGCCATGCTCATAATTATGCTTTAGAGCGGATCGGTAATCAGGTACAAGCCGTATTTAATGTTATAAAATCTACGCCGATTTGGGAAAAAGAAAATAAAAGCACTTACAAAGCCCGCAGTAAAACATTCAATAAATCGGCACCTTACCAACAAGCCGTAAAACAAATTATGCAACCCGCCCATGAGCTGTATGACGAACTTAAACAAAATCACGAGTTTGAGCGCCGCTTAGTACTGATGGTTGAAGAATGTAAGTTAAGAATGCAAAACGTGGGTCCTGTAAAAGCCAAAGCTATTAATTTAGAGATCCTTGCTCTTCATGGCCGCCTTGGTCGCTGCCGTAAGGCAATATCTGCCACTGAGGAAAAAATTCAAATAGTAGAAAAACAACAGTTACGCTAGCTTTATCACCCACTCTACTCTGCGCTTGTACTAGCTACACAGCTACACGCCATTGTTTTCAATTGCTAAATATCAATTACTTAAACACACGATTACTGAACTTGGGTTTTCGCAGCACACCACAAAAGCAAACATGATGCTGCTTTTTTAAGCGATTGTCGATTTATACCCACACTTGGTATAAACTAAAAACAGCTCAATACCACTAAGGTAGATAACACAGTGCGATTACATGACGATATACACAATTACTATGAAAAAGTTATGATTGAAGAAATCATTAAACGACAACTTGAAAAGCACTATAGTGAAGACGTAATGGCTGATTTTTGCTGTACTGTACTAAACCAACTACCCGCCCGTTACATTCGCTATGATGTGGATATGGAGTTTTACTTACCGCAGGTTGAACGCATTCATATGGAGGAACGAGTAAATATCGCCATTGATGTAGCAATCAGCCAAATAGCGAAAAAAAGGGCCGAGCATGAGTAAAGAGTTAACCCAAGCACCTACACACGTAAAACTAGCCGTAGACTTAATTATGCTGCTTGAACAACATGAAGTTGCCGCAGATGATGTGCTCAAAGCACTTGAGATCATCAAAAGCGATTATGAAAAAAAACGCCTAGAGCTTAACACACAGCCAGCATAGTTTACTGGCTGTCGAACATCGACATAATCGCATTATTCGTCTTTAAAAATTGCTACATAGGTCGCTTGCGTATTTGTTTTGCTGGCCCGGTACATACCACTGGTATTAAACGGTAAACTGATATTGCCTTTATTATCAACAATAATCACACCACCGGTGCCACCTATCGGCTTCAGTACATCGTTAATTACCTCATCGCCTGCTTGGACAATGGTTTTATTTTGATATTTAACTCGTGCGCAAATATCAGCCGCGACATTATAACGAATGAAATACTCGCCGTGGCCAGTGGCAGACACTGCACAGGACGTATTTTCAGCAAAGGTGCCAGCGCCAATCACCGGGGCATCACCAATGCGACCAAAACGTTTCGCTGTCATACCACCGGTTGATGTACCCGCCGCCAAGTTACCGTTTTTATCAAGCGCAACAGCACCCACCGTGCCCATTTTATAATTAACCGGTAACGCCTGATGTGCAGCCTGATAATCTTTACTGGTCGCTTTGGCTTTGTCTAATTTTTCTTTGGCTTTTAGCAAGGCTTTATAGCGGTTTTCTGTATCAAACAGGTTATTTTCGACCAATGGCACGCCCTGCTCTTTGGCAAATTCTTCAGCACCTTGACCACTGAGCATCACATGCACCGATTCTTCCATCACTAGCCGTGCTAAGTTAATGGGATTTTCTATATGCTTAACCCCAGCTACAGCACCCGCTTGGCGATCGCGACCATCCATAATTGACGCATCTAATTCATGGCTACCATCGTAAGTATAAACAGCGCCACGTCCGGCATTAAAATACGGTGAATTTTCTAACACGTTGATTGCGGCAGTGACTGCATCGAGACTTTCACCGCCTTGTTCAAGCACTTTATAGCCAGTTTCTACCGCTTCTTTGAGTTTAGAGCGATAAGCTTGTTCTTGCTCTGGAGTAAAACGGCTTTTTTCAATCGTGCCCGCACCGCCATGAATAGCGATAGCGAAAGGTGTACTGGCACTGATAGCTAATGGACTTAACGTTAAGCAGCACGCACTAATTAATGCGCTAAAAAGTGACTTGTTCATACAGGTAACTTGTGTTGGAAGTAAGTACCTCCAATGTGAATAAACTCAAGCTAAATTACAACCCTAACCAGATAAAAGATACAAAAAAAGCGCCCAAAGGCGCTTTTTTAATACTTCGTTTAAATTACGCTTGTTGCGCTTTTAAACGTGCTAAACGCGCTACTTGATGTGTAGACGTTAGGAATGAGTAAATTGGTGCTAGGTAGCCACGCTTACGAAGCTCTAAAAACTCTTCGTCGTTTAACTCATTAAGCTTTTTCTCATCAATAAGGTAGATCCCATTGATGTCTTTTTTCTCGCCTTTGATATCAACTGTCAATGTTTGTGCGACTAAAAGCTCTTTATCAGCAAGGTACTTAGTGAATGCTTCAGTTACATGAGAAAACTCGATGAATGATACTAGCGCTTCTTTACGACGTTTTAAGTAATCAGTTTCTTCGCCGTTTTCAAATAATGCATTCCCTTCAGCTTCACCCACTAATGAGCTTGCTTCGTCAATCACGATACCGTATTGATCTTCTTGTGGGTGTTTAACTAATCCAAGTGGGTAACGTGTTGTTGCCATAGGTGCAAATGCTGCAGTCCACTTACCATCTTTTACAAAAAGGTTTTCGCCTGGTTCTAAACCAAACATTGCTACCGCTTGAAATTGACCGGTTTCGTTGTTTTTCACGAAAGACATAGGAAACTCATTTGCTACACGCGCAAACTCATGTGCAACAACTGGCACTAAGTGTTGAGTTTTTAAAAATTCTACATTGATGCCGTTTTGAATTTTAGTGTTGGCATGCTTTTCATTGTGTAAAGGCTGTACTTGTTGCTCCGCCATGTTACTGCTCCGTTATATATAAGTTTATATTTTTGCTGTTAGTACCCTAAGGCTAAAGGTTTTGACAGCAAAAAGGAAGTGAAAATTTTGTGTCAATTTGCATGCTACCAAGTAAAAATAAGCTCCTCAGATAGTTGAAGACGGATAAAGAGTTTATCGTTTTTTATAAGCTTCATACAAAAGTATATGACCGATAATAACCATCCGTGAAAGCGGGTGAATTAATTAGTTACCATTGAATACTATTAGCTAAATGCCCTAATACTGCTCTTTGTATGGGCTTTATTCAAAGAAGCGACTTAATAAAATCTTTAGCCGCTTTTTTCTTAAATCAAATATATTTTATTTCATAAGAATTGAATTATTGTTAAATTTAATTTTTCGTTATATTAAGTATTTGCAGATAAATCTATAACACGTTGAAATTGACCAAGTGAAACAAGATGCGAGTATATAGCCTCAAGCATCCCTTGTTTTTGTAAAGACAATAAAGACTCGTCATCCAGCGATTTTAATAAATCCCTATCAACAGAATAAAGGCCTGAAATTTGCTTTTTTTGGCCATCGCCTAAATCAAATTTAAAAGAACACTCAGTGAGTAGCCCAAGTTCTACCAGTCGACCGGTAAACTGTGTTGATAACTCCTCTTGTCGGGCAAGTTCTTTTAGTTCAACTTGCTTATGAAGCAAATAGTCAGATGGCTCTCCTAACTCGTCAAATAATGCTTCACCATCATTTTCTGTATTTAATGCAGCTATTTCAACAGCAAGAAAAACTTGACCTTCTGGGGTTTTAGCAAGCGAAAATGGGTGCTTTTTAACATGTTGAGGCACATATATTGCGTTAAACTTACCATCCTTGTAAAAAACATTTTTGCCCGATTCAAGCCCTAAAATAGCAACCATTTTAAATGGGTTCTCATCGTTTGATTTCATAAAACATACAGCAAAGTTGAGTGCTACTTTGGCAATTTCAATAGGGGTGATAGGAACAACATGTTGATCCTTTATATGTGAAAAATTAGCATCAACTTTTACATACTGCCCTTTGTGTTTTTCCACGTTAAAAAATTCAAATTTATCTGACATTAAACACCTATTAATATATTATTATTTACTTAAAAATAACACGTATAAGAGGTAATTTAAAGCATGCAAATAGATAGATTAAGCATTAATAACATCAACAATATACAAGAGTTTTTGTGCACTTTAAATGAGCCAATTATAATCACAGATTTATTTTCTCATTGGCCAAGTGTTACGCTTGCAAAACAATCACCTTTAGTGCTTCTTAGAAGTCTTGTTACTCAAGCATCTGCTGAATTAGTGGATACTTTAATCATTGATAAGCAGTATAAAGGTCTAATTGGTTATACGGATAATAAATTTAAAAACTACACTTTTGAAAAACACAACGCACCACTTATTTCTGTACTTAAAAAGTTAATAATTAATTTTAATAATCAAGGTTCAGATACTATTGCAGTGCAAAGTGCATTAATAAATGAATGTTTACCTGATTTTTGTATTAAGAACCCTGCACCTAACTTTTTAGCCAACGTTCCTCCTCGTATCTGGCTAGGCAATGCTGCTACGGTTCCTGGACATTATGATATTGAGCATAATATAGCCCTAAACCTTTGTGGTAAAAGAACTTTTTATTTGCTACCTGCAAATGAGATAAAAAACCTTTACGTAGCACCCATTGATAGAGCAGTGGCTGGCCCTGCAATCAGCTTAGTGGATTTTGAAAACCCTGATTTTGAAAAGTACCCAAAGTTTAAAGCCGCAAAGGAGAAAGTGTTAACTGCAACTTTAGAGATCGGTGAAGCTCTCTATATACCTCCACTTTGGTGGCATAATGTAAAGGCCATTGATCCTGTTAATATACTCGTAAATTATTGGTGGGATCCAACGTCTACAAAATCGGATCTAGGATTAGAGGCAACAGATAGTTTATTACATAGTATATTAACACTTCGTAATTTGCCTGAATCACAGAGACGTGCTTGGCAAGCCCTTTTTTCTCATTATGTATTTGAGAAAACAGATGAGTTTAAAAATAAAAGTAATGAATATCACGGTATTCTTTCAAACTCTCATGAAAGTCTAAAGTCCGTTGCAAATGCATTAAAAGAAAGAATGAAGCAGTAAAAATAAAAATGCCGCTATACAGCGGCATTTTTTGTGCACTCTGTTCGATTAGAATCGGAAATTTGCACCTAGTACGAATCTACGACCATTTTGGTAGATAGATAGTACACGATCTTCACTAGTGTTGAACTCAACAACTTTTTCATCCGTTAAGTTTATAGCTTCTAATACAACTGAAATATTTTCAGTTACATTATAAGTTGTACTAAAATCTAGCTGACCGTAGTCATCATTCCAAAGTTCTGTACCTGATGAATGAAGTCCTTTGTACCATTTAGTGCGGTAGTTATACATTGCACGAACAGAAAACATATCATTTTCATAAAATGCAGAAGCATTTAACATGTTTTCTGATGCGCCCATAACTAAACCTGAACCAGGGTTAGCCACATCACGCTCGCCATCATTATTTGCATCTGTGTATGTATAGTTAGCAGACACACCAAAACCATTACCTAAATCATACTGAAGTGAAGCTTCTAAACCTGTTGTAGTACCACCCGCTCCATTTGCAGGACGAGAAACTGTTGCTGTAACCCAGCTAGCCGTTTGCTGATCATAAAAATCTTGCGAAGATGTAGCAGTAGTTTGGTAACTTTCAATATCTTTATAGAATAACGTCACAGCGAATAATGACGCATCATCAAAATAGTATTCCCAAGCGGCATCAAACTGGTTTGCTATTTGTGGAGCTAGGTTAGGGTTACCGGCTTGTGCTGTAGGATTAGTTTCTCCTAAATCACCAGGCGCTGTAATTGGCGATATATCAAAGAAGTTAGGACGAGCCATTGTTCTAGCTGCAGAAAGGCGCACAATTTGGTCTTCTGCTAAGTCATATGACAAGTTAAAGTTAGGTAAAATCTCTGTATAGCTGCGAGATTCAGTAACCCATTCAAGTGTTGTTGGTGTTAAATTTGCATTTTCACCTGGATTTTTAACTGTTAATAGACCAGCTGAATCAGAAGAGAATAAGTAACCTGAAGAGTCTTGATCTGTTCTAGCTACACGAATACCAATATTACCGCGGTAATCATCGCCAGAAAAATCTCCTTGTACATAATAAGATGTTTTCTTTTCAACTACTTCAAAGATCTCACCTAAGTTTTTATGTACAGCATAAGAGGCATTTGGACCTAAACCAAGTTCTATCATTTGAGCGCTGTTATGCGTTAATTGTTGCGTAATATCACCATTAACAACATCCGCACCTACGCTATCACTACCGACAGCAAGATCACACTTCGCTAAGGTATTACATTGCGAAGACAAGATCTGAGTCATGTAATCAGGGCTTGTACCATCAGTTGCAACACCCCAATGCCAGCTATATGCATTTCTGTCTTGTGTACGTTTTTGATCGCGATATTTCACACCAAATTTAACAGCTGTGAATGCACCTAATTCTACAGGTACATCAAAGTCAACTTGTCCATATGACTCATCATCAGTTGTTGGTTTATTACCACCCCAAATCCAACCACCATTAAATTTAGAAGGATCAGTACCATCAACCCCAGCATTTACTGTTGGTGTTGAGCCTGTTAAATCGAAGTTATAGTCACCTTGTCCACCATATTCCCATGATGTTTCATTTAAAGTACCACCTTCAGCTGCAGTAGTACCTAACTCAACATTCATAGAGAAAGAATCAGTTGCAAAATCAACATCTAAGTGAATTGAGTTTGTATCTGTTTTTGAAATACGGTTGATGTGATTCCAACGAACATCGCTACCACCAGTGCCTTTAACTGCATTACTGCCTACGTATGTTAAGTCAGCTCCTGCGCCAGGATTCATAAGTAAGAAATTAGAGTTAGTGTTATTAACATCCATTTTCGAATCTAAGATATTTAATGTTGCGCTAAAATCATCAGAAGGTGCGAACTGAATTGAACTGAAGAAAGTTGTTCTTTCACGATCTTGACGAAAAACAGGAACGCCCATAGTACGCGGCGCGTAAGTACCGTCAGCTGAGTTTGCATCCCAACCTAGTACTTCAAAACCTTCACGACGAACTGTACGGTCAGATTTTGAACCTGAGATCAAAATACCAAACTTTTCGTCTTCGTTTTTCCAAGAATAAAAACCTTCAACTAATGGATCATGTTCTTCTGATGATTCTGAATACTGGCTCTGTAATGTGATATGAGCCGTGCCAGAATCTAAATCGAGTGGTTTACGAGTTCTTAAAATAACAGTACCACCAATTGAACCTTCATCTAAGCGAGCTTCTGGTGATTTGTATACTTCAAGGCTACTTACTAGTGAAGAAGGGAGCATAGTAAAGTTAAAACTACGTGATGGGTTATCAAGTATAAACCAATCCGCTGTACCTACGTTTTGACCATTCAATAAAGTACGGTTTTTAGTCGGATCAGAACCACGAACAGTAATTTTCTCACCTTCACCAAACTCACGGCTAACACCAACACCTGTAATACGTGAAAGTGATTCAGCAACGTTTTTATCTGGGAATTTACCAATATCTTCTGCAGTAATTGAATCTACAACCGCGTTTGCAAAGCGTTTGTTGTTGATATCGGCTTTCGCTGAAGCGCGAATACCGCGTACTTCAATGACTTCTACGTCTTCTTGAACTTTTACTTCATCAGCTGCGAATACAGCACCAGTGAAACCGGCACTCATTACAAGACCGATATTTACTGCTAATAAGCTTTTTTTAAAATTTTTAGCTAACACAGGATTCCCCTTGAATCATTTTGTTGGTTTTATTTATCACTTCTGCCCAGTGATGATGACAGCGTTGTCATCTAGTAACAAACCATACACTCTAAATTACAATTGTGCTACATCTTTTTAGTCATATTGTGTAAAAAAATAGCTATAAAAATACTAACCAATTGAATATTAATAGATTAAAAAATTAGAGTTTAGAAATTGTTACAGTTTAACGGCGTGAATATAACATGAATAAGTTTGAAAAGAGAAAAGCAAATATACTCTTTTGGGGAATTTTATGATCTTTGCTAAATCTATGTGTAAAAAAAACGTTCCACTTTATTCTCAAAAAGTGGAACCAAACTCATTAACTAGTGATGATATTAGCACGATTGGGGAATTACAAATGCATCACTTAAAACTGATTTCAACAGATAAATTAGGGCAAATAATTCATCTAAGGGAAGTAAAGATAAATAGTTATCAATACCAATGACAGCGTTGTCATTTTTAAATTATAAAGAGCTATGCTACTTATGTCTACCTTTATTTCTAAGTACTTTATTCATTACGGCTAAATATCTCAGGGATTATTTTATTCTTACTGTTCAGCTCATTAAACCTTTCACTCCTTGGTAGCAACGGGTTCTATTTTATAAAACTACTTGATGGCAATGCCATTAAATGAATGAACGGTTATAGCACGAGGTAAAAAGCTTAAAACCTGACAAAAATCAGGGTATATCGCTGCTCGCTATAAATGATTTTTAGCTCGATTGCATGAATATGTGTTAATAAATAGGTGTTGCCTGAGGGTTAAATAAAGAGTTCAAGATCTGCTGCTGAGTGATATGTTGACGAGGTATTTCTAGCTGCTTGGAATTTACCCTGACAAATATAAACAACAATTACAATGTGAAACCGCTGCAATGACAATACCCTTTATTGACGGATACAAAAATGCAGACTTATAGTCTGCATTTTAATGTGTTGGGTAATTATCTAATTATGGCGCCCAATACACTTCAATATTAATAGTTGGGTGATTTAGCACGGCACGTAATGGCATATCATTTACATCACCACCGGCTTTGGCCGCTTTATAAACAGCGAGTTTTTCTTCACCACTGATCAATAGCTTAACCACTTTAGATTGCGCAATCGCAGCCAAAGTTAAGGTCATACGTTCAGTAATACTGCCAGTTACATCACTTTCAATTGCATTGATTGCACAGACTAAGTCTGATGTGGTTAAACCACACTCAAGGCCATCCGCATGCGGAAATAATGAAGCAGTATGGCCATCCGGCCCCATACCTAAAATAGTTACATCAAATGGGCGCTTTAGTTGTTGATAAGCGGTTTCACATTCGCCATTACCCTGCTGAGCTGTCTCGGCATTGTTTTTCATAGTAATGAAATTAGCTGCTGCGCCATGGTTTTGTAATAAGGTGCTTTTTATAAACGCCTCATTACTTTTATCATGCCCAGCATCAACCCAGCGCTCATCAACCATTGCAACATCTATTTTCGCCCAATCTAACGCTAAATTAGACAAATGTTTATATGCAGGCGCTGGTGATGAACCACCAGATACCATAAGTACGGCACGGCCATCAGCTTCAATACCGCTGACTAAACTTTGCTCAATCGTTGCTGATAACTCTGCGGTTAATGCATCTTTTGAATCAAAAAATTTCTCTACGATGGTTGCCATTGTTATGCCTTATCGCCAGTGTTAAACCAAACATGATTGTTTTCAGCTAACAATTCGTCAGCATCATCAGGTCCCCAGCTACCAGCACGGTATAAAGCAGGCTTACCTTTTTCTTGCCAGCGCTCGATAATTGGATCAATCCATTTCCAAGCTTGACGTACTTCATCACGATGGATAAACAGTGATGGATTATTTGCCGCGGCATCGAGCATTAAACGTTTATAGGCATCTGAGTGAAAACCATTACTATAAGCTTGTGAAAGCTCAATATTCATAGTTACCGGCTCTAATTGCATCTCTAAATTATCAAGGCGTTTAGACATCAAGGTTAATTGAATTGTCTCTTCAGGCTGAAGGCGGATCACCAAGCGATTTGGTTCAATATTGCCAACGTTATCACCGTATACGTTGTGTGATACTTTTTTGTATTCAACCACAATTTCAGCGCAGCGTTTGGCCATGCGTTTACCTGTACGCAGGTAAAATGGCACGCCTGCCCAACGCCAGTTATCAATATGTGCACGAATGGCGACGAAAGTTTCTGTTTTACTCGAACCTTCATTTAGCTCTTCAAGATAACCTGGGACAATTTTGCCATCCAAATCACCCGGTACATAT
>NZ_DRGM01000025.1 GCF_011050055.1 Pseudoalteromonas prydzensis
CGTTATTCTCATTCCAATAGCGGGCAAGGAAGTAGTCAGTACCGTGTTTTACAAGGCTGCCACCTTGATACACTTTGTTTGCTTGCCATTTTTCTATCACGGTATTTTGCACCCAGATCCAGCCATCCCAATGCGGCTGGTTTTCCATCGGTTCAATACCTTTAACCCAAAAAGCGGCAATAAATAAGCTGTTGTTGTAAGTAACTACATCACCGGCGACATAGATAGAGCTGGCATTCCATTGTGGGTGGTTTGGTTGCATAGCAGCTAAATCAGTATTTTTTGATTTTGAGTTAAGCTGAAAAATATTTGTCGCGTAAGCATGCGAACAAAAAAGTAACCAAGCAATAATGATGAGTTTAGTCATTGCAAATTCCTTTTAATTGAAGTCCAGTACTTTTAAAATTAAGTTCACTTTTTAGGTAAATGCAAGTAAGAAGTGTTAGGTTTCTAAAAATAATTACTGAATTTGTAGGTGGTACTTAATCAGCGAATGGATTTAATAATTGGGTTAAAGTTATCATCGTAGGCGCTAAGCTTGCTGGCGCGAGTGATTCTGTTGGGTAGGGTTCAACAAAACCCAACGGAGTTTGGTTGAGATTACAGGCTAACCCTAGAAGCGAATATCAACACCGAAGACTCAGAGACGCTTTGCTATACAGAAAAGAAAACCTTCATCAAGGCTTTGTTGCGTTGGCGGCAGTAGTCAAAGAGTGGCTGCCACAAAACTCCTTCTCAAGACTTTCTGTAAAAGGCGACTTTAGCCGCGACTCTTTCATTTAATTTGACCACAAAACTAATAATTTGTAGTGAAAAAGCACACAAAAGTTAATTTTATGTATGTGTTTTCTTGCGTTCGTTCCTTTTTGGTCTATTTTCTGATCGGAGGTCACACCTCTAATCTGATAGATATAAACATAAAGAACAGGAACACGCATGAAAATAAAAACACGCTCATTGATGTCGGCTTTAGCGCTGGCGGCGGGCTTGAGTCAAGGCGCTTTTGCTGCGCAAGGAGTCGCATTTGTACATGGCACTGGCCAGCAAAGTGATGCATATAATGATTATTGGACGGGCAGTTTTGTCGATACGGTGCGCCAAGGTCTACCTAATATCAATAACTACACGGTTATTAATTGTGATTTTGAGCAATACATGTGGGCTGACGGCGCTGTTGGTTGCTTAGCCGAACAACTCACCACATTTATCAATAATAAAAATATTACTGAGTTAACACTGATCACCCATTCTAACGGCGGTAATGTTGTGCGTTGGATTTTGTCAAACCCGACATGGGATAGCCGCTTTCCTAATATCATTAATAAAGTGACGCGCACAATCGCACTGGCACCTTCGAGTGGCGGTACGCCGCTCGCTGATGCGGTCGTTGCTGGTAACTCTTTTGAGCAAAGTTTGGGCTGGCTGCTCGGTTATGGCAACGATGCAGTGAAACAACAGCAAGTATCTTGGATGGCGTCGTATAACGCACAGTGGCTTAACGGCACACCTAATCGGCCAAGTTTACCCTCTCGCTTTGAAACCGTTGTAGGTAGTGACGTTGAATCAGCCGTTTGGGACAGCGATAGCTATTGCGGCGGATATCAAAACCAAGTGGCACTTGAAGTTACGCAAAATTGGTTAGATAGCTGTTCAGATGGCTTCTTAAATTGCAGCTCTCAGTCGTTAGCGGGGGTAGTGTGGTTTACAGATAAATCACGTACCCAAGGCAGTGAACCTTTAAGTCACCAGCAAAGTCGCCGCAATTGCTTTGGCTTATCAGACATGCTTAAAAATCGAATTTAGGAGCCAGACAATGATCAAAAAGTTAACCAAACTATGTGTTGCGATGATGCTTGTAAGCACAGCGGCGAATGCGAATGAGCAAACGGTATACCAATTTCCACAAGTGCAGTCTGCGCCTGTTTCGCAACTACAAACACTTGAAAAAGACAGCGTTGAGTATTGGCAGCATGTTTCAGGAAAAGAGTTAAAGCGCGGCGTGCCAGTATTTGTTAATCAAGCTGATAACTTTATTCGTATCGCGCCGAAAGCGCGCTTTGATAGCGGTGAAGTGTTTAAGCCTCATGGTTTACAATTAGATAAGTTATCGGTGCGCGATGCGAATTCGCAGCAGTTGCCAATGCAAGCTATAGCGGCACGTGAGCAAATGCAAAATGCTGGATTTAGTGATGGTAGCATTGGGCTTAAGTTAGGCCAAGTCAACGGCAAGGCGATGTTAAAAACAAGCCAGGCCCTCAATGACAATGACACCTATTTGGTGCACGTTATTGAAAAAGGCTCGCGTAATGCCTTGCATGCTAAAAGCCAGTTTAAATTAAAACAGCACCAACAACGCTTGGCCATGCAGCTTAGTATGGGGCAAAAGCGCTTTAAAGATAACGATGTACAACTAACGTTATTTGCTCCTGATGGCGAGCAACTTACTGTAGGTTATGAAAACGGCGAGGCGGTATTCACTTACCCGCTCGAAACCATAGGTGCAGCGAAAGGGTATTATGAACTCGAGGCAAATGTCGAAACAAAAATAAATGGGCAAATGGTAAAGCGCTCTATAAAAATGCCTTTTGTACACAGTGCGCAAACCATCACCATGGATAGTGCCAAAGTTGCGTATTTAGGGAACAACCAGTATCAAGCACGGGTTCCGGTGCAAGTGACCGACTCCGGGCGCTTCGCTATTCGCGCGACACTGACCGGAAAGGGAAGTAAAGGAGAACGGGTAAAATTGGCTACGGTAGAAGTGGCTAAGCAGATAGACAACTATGGTAACTTCATGATGCCATTTTCTGTCGCTAAAACAGCCAAAGCCCCATTTGAGCTCATTGATATTGAACTTACCGACCAAACGCGAATGTTAAAGTTTGCCTCAAAGCAATAATATTCTGTAGTGGTAATTCATGGGTCAGGTTTTGCTTGACCCCTTTATGTCGGTAGCGCAGCGACTCTTAGCCTCTCTGTGCAAATCAATACATTCACAAACTACACAATGCATCAGTCTAATCGCTAAAAATAAAATCACTCCCCTAGAGTCTAAAGCCTAAAATCTAGGACCTTCAGCCTTTACTCAGCTTGTGATTCTGTATCAAGTAAAGTGTCAATATAAGCGAGTTCTTCGCTAAAAATACCATTAATAAATGCACTTTGTTCAATTATTACCGCGTCATTAAGCTGTGCTTTGTAGTCTTGCTGGCATCTGACCAACTCGTTGGTTAACCACGGGCATACCTTGGTGGTTGTGCTTATTGCTGTTTTTAAAAAAGATGACCATTTTATTTTTTGTAAATTAAAGCGGTAAAGTGTGACAGCGATATGGCTATAAGCTTGTTGCTCAACAGAAGGGGCGTTATCACTATTTAATGTGTAATTGTTTAGCAGCTTGCTGCTGATAAGTGCTTGTTGCAGTGCGACTTGTTGTGATTTACTTAAAAAAGTCGTTGTCATAACGTGTTGGTGGCCTCTATAAGCTAGTTACAATTATTTAATAGTTAAGGTTAAGCAAGGCGTTTTATGACTCATGCAGCACCGAAAAATGCAGCAACAGTGATAGCAAATCAGGACTGACTCTTTACTGAATTAAACAAATACAATTGTAATTGGGTGGGGGAGTCGTAAATTAAGTTGTTTTCAATAGTTCATACAAAAGTTGTTAAAATTTGAATGAAAAAGTTAAATTTGGGCTTGCTTTAGGTAAATGTAACTAGGGATAATAGGCGACTGAAAATAATAACAACTTAATGGATTAATTATGAAGCAGTACATTTTATTACCTGTGGTATCAGCTATATCTTTAGTTTTAACTGCCTGTGGCGGCTCATCTAGTGAGCAGAGCAGTAATTCAAGCAATCAAACGACTGATAATAGTGTTACGGTGCCGGTACAAACACAAACTATTTCTTTGCAAGCTTATTCATATCAGTGCAGAATGGAGTCTCCATACCAAGCTGATGTCGTGTTTCATGATAAAGATGGTGGGTCATTAGGCTCTGCTAAAACTGATTCGCAAGGCATATACTCTAATACTGTGCCAGCTGGGACTATGCATATATCGGTGTTGGGTGATGTAATAGATTATGATCTTGAAGAGTATACTTTGATAATAAGTGAACTTGATATTCAAGGCCGAAAAAATTTAGGTAAGTTTTACTTTGAAAACTATGTCGAGGATTGCGGTTGTGAAGCTTATGAGCTGGATAAATTTGAACTAGGTAACATTGGCAATGACTACAGTTTGCAAACAAGTTATGGCACTACTTTAACTGATACGATAGAAGTATGCCCTGCAGACACAAAGGTCTATTTTAAGGCTGTGGCTCATAATGGTTTAGATGTGAAAGCCGCAGTGCTGGATATACCTAAAGACTCATTTACGGTTAAGCTAAAAGAATCTGATTTTAGCCATCAAGGAGTTGAAGTATTACCAGACAACTCTCAACATCACTCGTATAGCAGTACGCGAGGTTATATTCCTGCAGAACATCAATACCAGTATGCCTTCTCAACAGGTGCTTATGGCTATGATCCGCTTTATATTTTCCCGTCCGTAACCGAACATAACTTTTATGTTCGAAGCCTC
>NZ_DRGM01000026.1 GCF_011050055.1 Pseudoalteromonas prydzensis
TTATAAGAATACGTAAAAGGGAGCTAAACATGAGTAAATCAGCAGAGCTTTATAGAATGGCAACAGATGAGCATATTTGCCCATTTGGCTTAAAGTCAAAAGACCTTCTAGAACGCGAGGGTTATGATGTTAATGATCACTTATTATCTTCTCGTGAACAAACAGATAAATTTAAAGCAAAGCACAACGTAGAGACCACACCACAAACATTTATTGCTGATAAACGTATCGGTGGTTATGACGACTTACGTGATTACTTTGATAAGCCAAAAGCTGGACAGCAAGGTACAACTTACACCCCGGTTATTGCAATCTTCGCGGTCGCATTTTTACTAAGTTTGGCATTTAGTTTTGCAATGGGTCATGGATTAATTTCCATGAAAACCGTGGAGCTATTTGTTGCGTTAACTATGGCTGTGTTGGCAATACAAAAACTTCAAGATTTATTTAGTTTCTCAAATTCATTTATCACTTATGACTTAGTGGCGATGAAAGTAGTGAGGTATGCCTATGTTTACCCATTTTTAGAAGCGTTTGTTGGTATTGGAATGATAGCTGGGTTGCCAGCATATAGTATTGCTCCTATTTCATTATTTATTGGTGGTGTTGGTGCTGTTTCTGTTTTTAAAGCCGTATATATAGATAAGCGCGAACTCAAATGTGCATGTGTAGGCGGTGATAGTAATGTACCGTTAGGCTTTATTTCACTTACAGAAAACCTGTTTATGATCGCTGCTGGGATATGGATGCTTGCCAGGTAGAAGGTAAAGTATTTAATTTAAAAATATAATGAACAGTTTATTTATGGGGGTACCTGACCCAGTCTAAAGTCTGAATTATCTCTTTGAGTCCAGCATCAATCTGTTCTGACACTTCGAAGACCTCACCAACTTCGATTGCTAAATAGCTAAAAGTGTTTTTGACGATAAATAGTTAATTGGCACTGTAAAAACTCACAGTGCCAATTAACAATTAGATTAGAAATCGTTTTTCGATTTTACATCTACAAGCTGACCATTTTTAGCTATTTTGAAATAAACTTGTTCACTATCATTTGATGCTTGGATAATATAAGTATCATCGCTCTCGTTTACGACAGTAAATGCTTCTGAAGAAATACCTTTCCAAGAATCATTTAGTTTTCCAACCTCAAAACCATAGTCTTTAAAGGCCAATTTCTTTATTGATTTAGCTGCAATACTAATAGCTTGTTGATCGCTAACGTGACCATGATCACTATGTGCTAGAACACCAGTACTCATTAATGAAATACAAACTAATGCTATTGGAATTAATCTATTCATTGTTTTCTCCTATTAAGTTTTAAGTTTATTGTTTTAAGCCAATTACTTTATATTGTCCTTTTACTAAAAGCTGTATAGCTACGGGGTTATCTGAGTTGTTTTTCCAGTACCAGCCATGTGAGCCCCCAAATGGGGCGGTAAAGCTGCCCTTCATTTCGCTTAAATTGGCAATTGCATAGCTTTCGAAGTAACCGGTTGTGTCTCCTGCTGGCTCTCCGTGTAAATCAAAATGTAAAGAAGCGCCATCGGTCATCCATTCGTAGGTCATTTTTTCATATTGTTGCATCTCAAATTTATATTCAACCCCGCGATTTGCAGGGATAGTGACTTCAATTGTTTGAAACTCATCACTGCCCACTTGCAATGAATCTGATGTTTTAAGTGGTTTTTGCGCTGATGTCTGAGCTATTTTAGTAACGCCCAGTTGTTTACCGAGCCCGGTTGGATCAATGTTATATTCTGCCGGAAGGATAAATAGCACAAAGGCGATTATCGCAACTAATGAAGCGGTGATACTGGCTTTTATAAGTGTTTTTGAACTAACTGTATGTTGCATATATTTCTCTAAATTAATTAATTATATAGCCGGTTAATTGAAGGCCGACTAGCATTAAGCCGGCACTCATTAACGCACCGTTGATAAATGTTGAAAAACGATGAAATGACGGCCGTTTACGCCACACATTAATGGCAATTAAGATAACTGCGAGCGCTAAAAATTGGCCAAGTTCTACGCCAATGTTAAAGGCAATTAAATTTGTCAGTAATCCATCTTCGGGTAATTGAAACTCTTGTAACTTGGTTGCTAAGCCAAAGCCATGAAACAAACCAAAAATAAGCACAGCCATTTTTGTATTTGGCTGCCAATTAAAACAACGCTTAAACCCACCTAAGTTATCAAAGCCCTTATAAATAACTGAAAAACCGATAATAGCGTCAATTAAATAGGCATTAATCTGAATATCGCCAAGCACACCAAGTAGTAAGGTTGTGCTGTGGCCGATGGTGAACATGGTGACATACAGCAATACATCTTTGCTGCGATATAAAAAGAAGATCACACCGATTAAAAACAATATATGGTCGTAACCGGTGATCATGTGTTTTGCCCCAATATAAATAAATGGCACAAACTGTACACCTTGGTTTTGCTCTAAAAAAGCGCGAGTACTATCATCGACTCCGTGTGCTAATGCCTCAAAGCTTAATAAAGCCAAAATAAGCATTAAAATCACTATGCTAAAGTTTATTATTTTAGTTGGCATCAGATCGCTCCAACGTTTCACTTTCAGTCAAAATAGACTCCTTTTCTTTGTGTAAAAGTCGATAGAGTGCGGGGATCAAAAATAATGTTAGTAAGGTCGATGAAATGATGCCACCAATCACCACGGTCGCTAGAGGTCGCTGTACTTCTGAACCAATTCCTGTATTAAGTGCCATAGGTATAAATCCTAATGAGGCAACCAGTGCTGTAGTTATAACTGGACGTAAGCGAGTTAATGCCCCTTCTGTTATCGCTTGATTAAGCCCCATCCCTGAGCTGCGTAACTCACGAATAAACGATACCATTACCAAGCCATTTAATATGGCGATACCAGATAAAGCAATAAAGCCAACAGCAGCAGATATTGAAAATGGAATATCACGCAACAACAATGCTGCAATTCCACCTGTAAGCGCTAAAGGCACACCGGTAAAAATAATTGCAGCATCTTTAAGTGAGTTTAAGGCTAAAATAAGTAAACCTATAATCATTAACAATGTAACTGGCACAACCACACTTAACCGCTCAGAGGCCGATTGTAACTTTTGAAACGTTCCTCCATATTCAATCCAATAGCCGGAAGGGATCGTAACTTCATTTTCAATAGTCGCTTGAATCTCACCAACAAAACTTCCTAAGTCTCGCCCTCTAACATTAGTGGTTACTACAATACGCCGTTTGGCATTCTCACGATTAATTTGATTTGCACCATTAGTTAGCTTGATGGTAGCTAATTCTTGTAATGGTATAGAGCTTCCATTTGGTAAGTTAATAGGTAAGTAACCCAACTTTTCAACATTACTACGTTGCACTTCTTCTAAACGAACGACAATATCAGAACGAATATCGCCTTGATAAAACTTGCCTGCGATAGCTCCTCCTAATGCGGTAGCTAACTGTGACTGAATTTGTGCTTTGCTTATACCAAACTGACTTAGCTTTTCAGTATTGGGTATAATTTCAAGCATAGGTAGACCTGTTGTTTGCTCAACCATCAAATCAGCTACGCCATCAACATTTGCAATCGCAGATTCAATTTCTTTTCCTAACGTAGCGAGTGTTTCAAAGTCATCACCAAATACTTTAATCGCTAATTCTGCGCGAACGCCGGCAAGCAATTCATTAAAACGCATTTGAATTGGCTGTAAGAATTCATATCTGTTACCTGGAATAGGCTCGACTAGTGCAGCTAACTCTTCTACTATTTGAGCTTTAGATTTATTTGGGTTTGGCCACTGATCTCGTGGTTTTAGAATAATAAAGTTATCAGCTACGCTAGGTGGTACTGCATCTGTTGCTACATCCGCGGTACCAATTTTTGCAAATACGCGTTCTACTTCAGGCATCTGCGTAATTTTTTCTTCCAAGACTTTTTGTAGCTCAATCGCTTGGCTTAAGGAAGTACCTGGAATACGAAGCGCGTGCATAGCGATATCACCTTCATCAAGATTTGGTGCAAATTCGCTCCCTAAGCGTGTTGCTTGATAACCAAAAAATGTCACAAGTAAACAAGCGATTAGTACTACTGCCCAGCGGCCTTTTAATGCTAATGCGAGTACTGGTTTATAAACACGGCTTAACCCCAGCATAATATGATTAGGTTTTTCTTTAATTGGCTTTTTAAATAATAGGGCGACCATTGCAGGCACAAATGTGATCGAAAGCGCCATTGAACAAAGCAAAGCAATCACAACCGTTAATGCCATTGGATGGAACATTTTTCCTTCAACGCCTTCAAGCGCGAAAATAGGTAAATAAACAACGGTGATGATGAATACACCGAATAAAGCGGGTCGAATAACCTCTCGTGTAGCCGTAAAAACAATATCTAAACGTGCTTTTAAAGAAAGAGGGGTATCACCTCTCATACTTAAACGACGTAAGCAGTTTTCGACGATAATTATCGTACCATCAACCAATAGACCAAAATCTAATGCCCCTAAACTCATCAAGTTTGCACTGACTCGCGTATGTACCATACCGGTTATTGTCATCAACATTGCAAATGGGATCACTAAAGCCGTTAAAAATGCGGCTCTGAAATTCCCCAGTAATATAAATAATACAACAATAACTAAAATGGCCCCTTCGAGCAGGTTAGTTTGAACAGTATTAAGCGTTTTATCTACCAGTTTAGTTCGGTCATAGACGGCTTTTGCAACTATACCTTCGGGTAAACTGGCATTGATTTCTTTTAACTTTTCACCCACGCCTTGTGCAACTGTGCGGCTGTTTTCTCCTATTAGCATGAACACGGTACTCATCACCACTTCGCGGCCATTTTGAGTAGCAGCACCGGTACGAAGCCCCTTACCATCACTTATAGTGGCAACATCTTTAATAAACACTGCGCTACCGTCGATGGTTTTAATGGGTAAATTTGTGATTTCAGTTAAATCAGCCACCTGACCAGGGACGCGAATTAACCATTGTGCACCGCTTTTTTCAATAAATCCTGTGCCTTGGTTTTGATTGTTTTGACCAATAATATCAACAACATCTGCTGAGGTAAGATTATAAGCCAGTAGTTTTTCAGGTTTAAACGCAATGAGAATTTCTCGCTCGTAACCACCAATAGGGTTTACTTCAACAACACCTGGCACCCGCATTAATTGAGGGCGAATTGTCCAATCATGTATTGTTCGTAAATCAATGGGAGTTACCTCACTACCGTCGGGGTTTTTAGCGCCAGGTATAGCATCAACCGTAAACATAAAAATTTCACCTAACCCAGTAGCTATCGGGCCAAGCTCAGGTAAAAGGTTTATCGGTAACTCGGAACGAGCACTAGACAGCCGCTCATTAACCAACTGGCGAGCAAAGTAAACATCGGTATCATCAGAAAAAATAGCAATAACTTGCGATAAACCATAACGAGACACAGAACGTGTGTTTACAAGCCCTGGTAGCCCAGCTAATGCATTTTCGAGGGGAAAAGTAACGCGTTGTTCAACCTCTAACGGCGTATAGCCTGGCGCTTCGGTGTTGATCATAACCTGAACATTAGTTATATCAGGTACTGCATCAATAGGTAGTTTAGTAAAATTCCATAAGCCTAATCCTGCAATGGCTAATACCATGACAAGAACGAGGATATTTCGCTTTATAGCAAAGCGTAAAATCGATTCTAACATTACGCTCTCCTAGTGATCGTGTGACGCGCCAGACTTTTCAATATCGGCTTTGATGATGTAGCTATTTTCAGTAACATACTCAGTACCAGCAGGCAGTCCACCTAGTACCTCTACCCATGTTGCATCTGAACGACCCAGCTCAAGCATCCTGACTTCATATTCATCAGCGACTTTTGTATACACGACCGTAAAATCACGAAAGCTCTGTAAGCCTATTTTCTTTACCGCTAAAGGAACTTCAAAAGAAGCAGTTTCAATATCGGCTTTAACAAAACTCCCTTCCAACAAAGGCTCAGCCTGTTGTGCCAACGTAACCCACACCATTCTTGCCTGATCACTTCTAACTTTTGGCTCTATAAATGATACCTTACCAGCAATATTCACAAGACTACCTTCTGCCTTAATGCTCACTAGAGTGCCTTGAGATACTTTGCTGTAATCGCTCGGGTAGACTGCTAATTTAACGACAGATTGACTCGCGTCTGTGATAACAAGCAGTTCTCGGTTATTCGTTTGCTCACCTGAATTAGCCATTTGTTTTGCGACAAAACCAGCAATAGGCGATTTTATCTCATAGGGGTTTAAACTTTCATTACTTTCAATCGTCATTAAAGTTTGGCCTTTATTTACTTTATCGCCAAGCTTTACATTTAAGTGTGTAATAACACCTTCAAAACGTGCAAAAACAGTGCGGTGCGCACTCGGCGGTAACCAAACCTGTCCATAAGCAGGGATCGTTTGATGAAGCTTTTGAGACCCTGCAATTGCAGTTTCAATCGCCATTGCATCTGCTACTGCGGGTTCGATTTTTGTTCGCCCCTCTAGGTTATCGTATTGCCAACGATATTTTTTTCCTTGGTAGCTCGCATTTACTGTGACAATAAAAGAGTGCGGTTCGTAAATTTCCATATCCCCACGTAAAAAGTCACTTTGGCTAATAAACTTAATATCATCAATCACATTACCTAATCGGGTTAACGTAACCGTTAATTCAACATCGTCGGGATTAATTGGGTTTTTATTATCCGTTAACCATACTCTAAACTCAGGTGGTACGCCTGTTTCGAAAATCGCTAACTCCAATGCGAAGCTTCCTTCACGAAGCATACGACCATTATGCGGCCCTTTTTCAGGCTCTGCTTGCTCTGTAGTAGGTGTTGATACTGCGCTAGCGGGTAAATGTACCCCCGCGCTGAGGCCGAGTAATACGGCAACGGTTATGGAGGGAATAAAGTTTGTCGTTTTCATAAATAATCTCATTGTTCTATCGATGCGCCAGTAAGACGCTGAATTTCTATATGCTGTAAATGTAAGCTTTCATAAGCGCTAAGTAGTTCTGATTGCGCGCTTAATTGCGCCAGACGCACGCTACTCCACTGGTTGTAATTCAATTTACCAACGTTAAATGCTTGTTTTGCTTGGGTAAGCGCGGTTTCTAGCGTGGGAATGATTTCATTTTTTGAGGTGGTAATTACATGAACAGAATGCTTAACTTCTTGAAGCAAAGCATAAAGCTGGCTATTAGCTTGTTGAGTTAAACTCTTCGCTTGCGCTGTTAATACATCTTGCTCGGCACGTAACTTAGCGACCGTTCCGGCATTGCTGCCAGATGCTCCCCACGGAATAGAAACACCGGCCACGAGCCCAAAGTCATCCGTAGATTCATAGCGACGTAAGCCTGTTGTGAATTGCCATTGTGGTTTTGCTTCAATTTGAGCTAATTCAATGTGTGATTGTGCAATACGTTTTTGACTTGCTAACTGCATCAAACGAGGCGCATTTTTAAAGCGCTCGAACTGTGACTGAAAATCTACAATTTTAGGTAACTGCAATAAGTTACCTGTAAGTGTAAAGTCAGTGCGAGGCTCTGCCCACAAGGCTGAAAGCTGATATTTTCCGCTAGCTATTTCATGCTCAAGATCTTCGACAAGTAATTTTTGTTTAATTAGTTCAGCTTTGGCTAAATTTTTATCAATAGCCAACGACTGACCAATACGAACTCGTTTATCTATTGCATTTACAACTTCATTCGCTTGTCTTACTGCCATTTTATTGAGCTTTAGTGCCTCTTCTTTCACCAGTAGTTGAATAAATTGCTTCGCAGTCATCGCGGCTAAATCAAGTGCAATAATTTGTTTATCTAAACGTAACTGCTCAAGTTCAGACTGGCTTGCTTTTACGCGACTATCAATTTGCTCTTGTTGCATCAGCCAAGAGAAAGTTAAGGTTGATTGCATATTTTGCAAACCACTATGCTCACCTGTCCCAAAAGCATCTTCAACCATTAAGCCTATTTGTGGTCTTTGGCCTATACTTGCTTGCTTTATTTTGCCTTGCTGGGCTTTATCTCGATAAAAGAAGCCCTGTAATTGCGGGTTGTTAGCAAGCGTAAATGAGATGGCTTGCTTTAGATTTAATGTTTGATAAGCCTCAGCACTTGCAAAACACGGCAGTGCTGTAAAAGCCATCAATACTCCCACAAAAAACCGACTACCAATCGGTTTTTTGTGGGTAAAATGACTACTAAATGATTTCATTTTAATCCTTACTTAGTGGATGAAAAAAGTTTCGATAAGATGGTGGACACTATCGACAGTCGACAGTGTGAATAAAGTGATAACCACAAAGCTAAACAAGGTGATCATTAAAAGTAGCTTAGGCGTAGTGGAGATTGGCATTAACAATGTTTGTATACGCTGAGTTATTTGTTCATTACTAAAATGACTCATGTATATATTGTCATTCGTAATATGTTGTTGTCGTTGAAATCGAGCAACATTAATAAGTGCTTGAGCCACATCTAATCCATCAAAACTTTGCGTTGCACCGACATCAGCGATTTGTTCTGTTAAAGCCGTATAAGATTGCTGTAACGCCGCGCGCGTTGACGCAGGAAAACACCAACCAAATAGACTAAACAGTGTTTTAAAAAGCGGATCTCGGGCTTTTAAATGTGCTAGTTCATGCTGTATGACTATGTGTACTGTTTTTTCATCAAGTGCTTGTAATCCGCTGGTTATATACACTTTTGGATTGAAAAAACCAACAGTAAATGCCTCTGGTACAAGGTGGTCAATAACGTGTACAGACTGGTTGGGATAATCTTTGTGAGGTTGAGTATTTGATAAAGCCAACAGACTGCTCATTGCTGAACTATGTCTATTAAGACTAAAAAATGCATGTACGCTAGCGCTTGTCATCAAACAAGCTGCTGATATAAGTAATACCGAATGCCAACTATAGACAGAGAAAACCTCTAGGTGATGCCAGTGAGCAACCCCTTGCAACCAATTAGACATTTGGTTTTGATGTGCCTGCCAAAATACAGCTGCACACAATAATGAGATCCACCAAGGGCTGCTAATAGTTAACCAAAGCATGAACTTACGCTCGGTAAACTGGAAAATAGTAAGTTTTTTACAAAGCGAGGTGTGGAAGAAGGAAATCAATATGATCACACAAATAAAAGCGGTCACCGCTGCGCTCGCTAGATTTAAAAACACGGCCCAATTTCCAACAATCATGTTTACACTTTTCCGCTTCGTAGTTTTCGCTGTTGCTCTATAAGCTTTTCGAGCTCATCTAATTGTGTATCATTAAAATTAGTCGAAGTAGAAGAAAATGCAGCAATTAAACTGTTTTCACCCTCTTCAACAAAGTCAGCTGTAATATCATTTATTAAAGTAGCTATAAGCGAGTTACGATCAACTTTAGTTCGGTAATTATAAGCATGACCCTGCTTAGTTCTGCTAAG
The DNA here is from genome assembly GCF_011050055.1 of Pseudoalteromonas prydzensis. Lineage (GTDB taxonomy): Bacteria > Pseudomonadota > Gammaproteobacteria > Enterobacterales > Alteromonadaceae > Pseudoalteromonas > Pseudoalteromonas prydzensis_A. The sequence continues at coordinate 9,457 of NZ_DRGM01000026.1, forward strand.
AAGGCCTTTTTTATAAAGTCTTTCAAGGGTGCTTTGAATAGTATTGAGAGTGCAGCCACGTGTTTTACCTAAACGACTGTGCACATGCTTTGCATCCGCTTCTTTAGAAGACCACAAATATTGAAGTACTAGTTTTTCTAATTCGCCTAACTGCATAATCAAATATCTCTTAACAACATAGCCATATCATGGCAAAATAAAAACCGATAGGCAATCGGTTTTTATTTTTTATTTAAAAAGGAAAGTAATACATGGGTTGGATAATTTTTAAATACTTAGTGACAGCAGCAATTGTTGTAGCGGTTTCAGAGGTCGCAAAGCGCAGTGATAAACTCGGAGCACTAATTGTAGCACTTCCATTGGTAACCATTTTAGCGATGATTTGGTTGTACGTTGAAAAACAGCCGCCAGAGAAAATTGCGAGTCATGCCTGGTACACATTTTGGTATGTTGTGCCTACCTTACCGATGTTTTTAATATTTCCATCATTACTACACCGATTTGGTTTTTGGCCATCACTCGGCCTCAGCGCCTTAATAACTTGTTTTATTTTTGGAGTGTTTGCATTCGTCGTTAGTAAATTTGGAATAAATTTATTACCCTAAAAGTTGTTTCTGAAATTAATAATATGGTGAAATCAAGGATGTAGCTGAGGCAATAATTTCGATACTTATCTCTAAAAAATTTCCCATTACTTAGCAGAGTCAAATAAAAGCTAGCCTTATTTATGTACTAAGAGTGATAATATAAACAGAATATGGCTCATTTTATGGAACTATAAAAATGCTTCTATAACTCTAGTTCTAAGTGATTTAATTTGTATACTGCTTAATGAACAACCTGAAAGCAGCTCATCATAAGCTATACCGCGTTCTGAAGTTAGGCCCCCTAGAACGAGTTTATCAAGGGTTTCTTTTAACTTATTATCCCTGTTTATCTTTGGCGATGTTAAAGGTCTAAATATATCTTCTCTCACCAAGATTGTGTCACATTCCATATCAACATAAGAGCAACTATCTGGTATATCAATATTAATACGCTCAGCAAACTCAACTAAGCTTGTTTCTGCAAATGTGAATAACCATGCGAATTCAATTTTACCTTTGCCAGACCTAAGAATGCGCCCTAGAACTTGCCTAAAATACAACTCTGTTTTTATAGAGCTTAAATGACAGCATACTTGTAGCCTAGGTATGTCGGTCCCTTCACTGATCATACCAACACTAACAATCCACTGTTCAGTAGATGACTTAAATAAATTAATTTTCTGTGTTGAATTATCGTGTAAGTAAGTAACTATGGTTGACGTTTGATTAAATTCTTCAATTAATAAACTATTTATCATTTCAGCGTGCTTAACTGAAGACGCGACAACTAAGCCTCCGGCAGTTGGGTTTGAAGCTCTTATCTCCGACAATTTTAATACGGCTAACTTTAGTAAATATCTAAGTGCAGAGTCATTATTAAGCACCTCTTGGTACGTTGAGTGAGCTTGCCTAACAAATTCAGCTATAGACCCATATGTATCGTGACCATCCGAAATATTATTGCTATCAACTAAAACTATTTTTGGCTCTCTACACACATTATCTCTAATGGCCTGACTCAAGCTGTATTGATAATCGCATATCAACTCACCTTCTGCAGAATAGTTCACTAAAGCGATAGGAAGAGCGTCTGAGCGCCAAGGAGTGCCTGATAGCGCAAGCGTGTAAGTTGCAATATCCTGTAAATGGAAAACAACTCTCTCACCCCACGTATTGATTTTAGATTTATCTTGCGAGAACGAGCAATGGTGTATTTCATCAAAAATAAAAAATGTACGGTATTTACTTAGCCCATCCCAGGTACTTTGAGGAATGGAGCATAAACTTTGATAAGTCATTGAAACACCTACAGCCGTAAATGAGCCATCAAATGAACACCCAATTATTTTTCCAAATGTTCTTTTGATATTATTAGCCACTTCAACCGATGGTGAAAAGCAGATCACTCTGTCTATCATTTTTTTATCAAATAACGTTTTGGCCAATGATGCTGCCATTATTGTTTTACCAGCACCTGGAGTAGCCTGACATAGAAAGTGCTTATCACTAACAGCGTATTTCTTTACCGCTAACTCAACACATTCTTTTTGCCAACTTCTCAACATTGCCGTGCACCATTATCCAAAGAGGCCAATACAGTAGTTAAAGCGTTAACTTTTCCTAATAACTTAGCTGAATTATTTTTAGCATCATCTAATGCAGAGTAGAACAAGCTAAGGTGCTCAGGGAATCGCTTTTGTAGAGCTTTATATTCATCAACTTCCCCTAATAAAATTGCAAGCTCAGCCTCAAAGTGTTTCTTTTCATTTAATAAGGTTTCAACAAGCGGTGATGCTTGATTATCAGTATTACTGCTAATTGATTTTTCTTGTTCAATTACAACCTGTTTCGCCACAAACGTAACGTTATTAAACAGCTCAGTTTTAAAATATTTTTTATGGCGGCCACTTCCTTTTGAATTTAGGAGTTCCTTCCGCTCAAGAGCTGTCGTTTGTCTATAAATGAATTTACGTGCCTCATCTATATCTTGATATGTATCAGTTACGGTTAATAACTCATCCCTGAGCTCGACAATTGTAAAGCCATTGCACTCTTTTTCGATCAAAAGGGAATAAATATGTTGGTTTAATTTGATAACGTGGGGCATTTCTTATACTACAACAATTAAGAAAACTTAGGGTTGCTAAGTATATAGAACAATGCAAAACTTAGAAATACTAAGTTTTATGCTTGAGAGTGATTTTAAGAACATACCCACAAATCAGACTTAGGATTCCTAAGTGTACAAACTATTGTAAAACTTAGACAATCTAAGCTATTAGAGACTGAAAAAATGATACTTTTGTGTTCCAAAATCCAATCCCAATTAGACTCAAACAAGCCCGCGCTAAGTCAGGTATTACTCAAAAGCAGCTGGGGATACTTATCGGTATGGATGAAAACTCAGCGAGTGGTCGCATGAACCACTATGAAAAAGGCCGTCATATTCCAGATTTAACGACTCTAAAAAAGATCGCTGATGAACTAAATGTTCCATTGAATTATTTTTTCTGTGAAGATGAGACAACAGCAGAGCTAGTAATTGAAATATCAAAGTTAGACACGGAGAAAAAGCTTGAGCTAATCAAGGAACTCAAAAAATCAACTAAATAACTAAAGTTTAAGAATAAACAACCTGATACTAACTTGATATTTTTGGATTAAGTGCTGCGCCAACACATTAACTTTTATAACAATTGATCTGAGAGTATATTTTTAACAAACAAGAATTAAAAAAATCAATAAAGGGAAATTAATGTGAAAATTAAAATGTACCCAGCCGAAAATGGAGATGCATTTTTGATTTGCTCTTCCGATACTAATATTTTGATCGATGGCGGTTATGCAAAGACCTTCGATAAACACATAAAACAAGATCTCGATAACTTAGCGAGTAAAGGTAATATTCTAGATTTAGTTATTGTAACTCATATTGATGCTGATCATATTGGCGGAATTATCCGACTTTTATTACTGAACGAAAGTAAAATATTAAGTAAAGTTATCTCGATCAAAAAAGTTTGGCACAATAGTCTTCGAAGCCTTTCATTACCAAATAGTTCTGAAATTTCACAGGAAAGCTTAGAAATCCTGAAATCGTTCATAAGAAGAGGTCACCCCAAGAATTTAATTGCAGAAACTGAGCAAGTAGAAGAAATTAGCGCTAGACAAGGCAGTACACTAGCAACTTTGATAAATAAAGGTCGATATTGTTGGAATGAGAAACATGGTTTAAAAAACATATGCGTAGAAGAGAATTCATACACATCTCTTCCTAATGGTTCAATAAAAGTTATAACCCCTACAAAGTTAAGACTACAAGAACTTCTACACTCATGGAAAAAAGAGCTAAAGCGTTATGGACTTACTGAATCTGTTACATCAAATACAATTGTCGATGATGCATTTGAGCTAAGCTTAGAACATAGGCAAGAAGAAAATACCAAGCTCCCAGAATTAACATCTTCTGGCCAAAATATAAAGCTTGAGGATATATACTCACCTGATGAGTCAAAAACAAATGGAAGTTCAATTGCAACTATAATTGAGTTAGACGGTGTTAGAGTACTTATGCTAGCTGACGCTTGGGCCGAAGATATTATAGTTGAATTAAATGCAATGAAAGCTCAAGGCGATAACTTAGAGTTTGATGCAATAAAAATATCTCATCACGGTAGTATCCACAACACCAGCCCAGAGCTCCTAAAATTGATAGATGCACCGGCATTTTTTATTTCAACTAATGGTAGTGGAAATCATAATCACCCCGATTTAGAACCCCTTTGTGCAATCGTTGATAGAGAAGCGAATTTTATGAGAACTATTTACTTTAACTATTCAACCTCAGCATCTAGGAAGCTTAAAAACTATCAAACAACCACTGGAGCAACTTTCACAGTTGTAGAAAATGCTACAAATTGGATTAATATCAAAAAGGATTAAGATGCTAGATAAAACAGCACAATCAGCGACATGTAGAATTCAATGTGGTGAGGAGTCAGGAACTGGCTTTCTTGTGTCTTCAAAATTAGTATTGACAGCAAGCCATTGTTTGGAAGATCCGACTGAGAGTAACAATGAGGTTGATGTTGTTTTTGAATATGGCACAACCAAATTACCTCACAAAGCAAAAGTGCTGGATTATGATGAGAGCTTAGATGTAGCTCTATTAGAGCTCGACTCAGAACCCGACTTAACTCCGTTAACTATCAGTTGTCAGATGCCACTAGATGGTTCAAAGTTCTACTCTTATGGATGGCCAGTAGCTAAACTAACAATCGGTCACCGTTTAGAAGGAAAAATAATCCAAACTTTTGAAGCTACAAAACTAAAATCTGACATCGAAATTAGTATTAACCAAGAATTATCTCTAAGTAGTTATAAAGGCTTTTCTGGAGCTGCTTTAATATGCGATGAAGCTTGCGTTGGAATAATTCGAGTTTCAATTGAGAAAACATTACATGTCATTTCAACTTTCACACTACGACATTTTTTAGCTCAAAATGATATTCCAATAACACAAGAAGAAAGTTTGTCTAATAATGAAACCATAGCTTCACGATTTGAATTCGTGAAGCAGTTTGATGAACTACTCACCAAAAATTGCAATAGTTATAGGTTCATTAACGGCGCTCATGGGATAGGAAAATCCACTTTTTGTGATACTTACTCCCCATTGAATGACTCACTTGAACACTTCGCTACTTATTGCTTTTCGCAAAGTCAGAAGTCCAAAAATGCAGTACAGCTAGCACAGCCTATAGAGTTCTTTAATTGGCTAAATATGCAAGTATCAAAATTAATAAACGGGACTCCTATAAGGACAGATAACTATGATTACCACAGGTTAATAAAAGAAACAGAACAGCTCCTTTCCATAGCTTGCAATAAATATGATTTAAATAAAAAAGTAGGTATTTTATTTATTGATGGGCTTGACGAAATTTCTCGGCATGACCCTGCTTTATTAAGTAAGTTCATTGGGCTTTTACCAATACAACTACCTAAAGGCTTGATTATTGTTCTAGCAGCCCCTAACTATGAACAATTTGAAGCTCAATTGGGACAAAGGTTGAATAAAAGTTTATGTATTTCGCTCCCTCCCCTGAAATATAATTCAGCCCAAAGTTTCTGCTATACCAACCTATATAATGAATTTGCAGTACCTAAAACTGTAAACTTAATTTGTGAAAGAGCTCAAGGACACCCTCTATACCTTCGCTATTTAATAGACCTAGTAAACTCAGGATTAACTAAAAAAGAGTTATCTGATTTCCCCCTGATTGATGGAACAATCCGAAATTACTACGATTTACTTTGGTCACAGTTAAAAAACGATGAAGCTGCGGTAAATCTATTAGCAATTGTTGCTCGATTACGATGGGGGATTCCTATTAGTTTCTTTTCGGAGATTTTAAATAAAAGCGAACAAGCTATTCTAATAAGTACTCATAGTAGAATAAAACACTTACTTTTAAATGAGAATGAAACAACCGTCTATCACTCATCATTTTCAGACTTTTTGGTTGAAAAAACTCAATTGCTTGAGAAGAGTATTCAACTGAGACTATTTGAGTTTTGTGAAAAAAATCAAAAGAGTCAATACGGCTTACTTAATTTAATTTATCACGGCCTCAAGATAGAGAATGATGATAAATCTCATGTAATTCTATTATGTAATCAAAGTTGGGTAGATAAATGTGTCCTACAAGGAGTAGAGCCTGACACTTTGCAAATTGATATTCATAAAACCTTAGAGGCTGCAACACTGTTAGGTGATTTAGCTGAAACAGTTCGAATATTATTATTGTCCCAAAGAATTAATTTCCGCTATAGCGTTTTATTTGCTCAATCAGCTAGTTTGACAGCTGGAGCACTTATTTCTATTGGGAAACAAGAAGAAGTTTTGCAACATGTAGTTAGGTATGGTCAGTTAATAATACCTCCTCAAGAATCTTTCAAAATAGTTTTACACCTCTCGAATGAAGAAGCTAATCAAGAAGCTCTCAATCTAACAAGAACTACAGAGATGTTTATTGAGGACAAGTTTGAAAATTTATTAAGTGGAGATGGGATTCCATATGACGAATTTATGAACTTCTTTAGCTTGTACTCTCAACTTTTCATGCTTAAAACTCGACTTGGTGACGAATCCGCTTATAAGAAGTTCGTGAACTTTCAACTTTATTGGTCGGAAGTTATTTCATCCAACGCAAAAAATAAAGAGTATAGCGATGCGTTCAAAAACGAAATGGTAGCTAACTCCCAAGCAACCGCAATGTGCCTACTGGAACACTACGTGCCTATTTCAGAGCTACGCAAGATCTATCGAGGTCCTATCAGTGACTACACAGGAATTATTTTATCCTCGATTCCTATTTATTTTGAGTTATGTCGCTATTACGGCTTAACTGCCAATAGAAGTATACTTACAGTAGTTTTTAATGACCTTCTAACCATCATTGCTGAATGTGGTGGTGGAGTTAATAAACTAAATAGTGTAGCTACTAGCGCTCTTTTAACTCTCAATGCGCCAAAAGAAATTATAGAAACCTTTAGTAAAGAAATTGAAGAGTTGAGCTCCTTTACCTTCATCGGAGAAGACGGAATCACGAGTGATGAATACCTTTTCATTCAAAACATGTCTGACTGGCGACTAAAAGCATATGCTAAAACTTGCTTTAAATGTCCGAATTTTATCCCATTCACTAATAACAACTGGGAAGAAAGCATAAGCTCCATCTGTAAAATAGTTGCTTGGTGTAGTGGCAAAGCAAGAAAATACAATCAAAGTAGTGATGCTAAAGAGCTAGAAAATGTATGGGATATACTCAATAAAAGCGTTATTGATAATATAAAGTTTGTTTTGTCAGAGCGAGAGCAATGGCAAGATTCATATAACATACCTGAGGGTATTTTCCCGCTAATTTACAAGGAATTAGCTGAGACGATATCTCAAAGTTTTGAAAACAAAATTAGCTATTTAATAAACCATCTTAATACTCAGTTTGATACTCAATATGGAATATATTCAGAGGGATTTAGAAGAATACTTAAGAATACGATTGAGTGTTTAACGAGAAAAAAAATAGATTCTCAATCAGAAGATCTTGTTTTCAATTTAGTTCATCAATGGAACAAGTATGTAAGTCAAAATCTTAAAAATAGATATGAACTGATCCCTGAGCTTTTAGAAATAATTGCTTTATATAAAAAATTAGACGCACAAGAGGAAGCAAAAAGAACCTATGAGAGAGTTTTATCTCTTTCAATGGGGCCAAGCTGGTATAAAGAGGACCAATTTGGTTTATGCATTACCGCACTCGAATCTTTAAGTACTACTTCGAACTTAAAACATGAAGTTATCAAAGATATTGCAGGTATACTTGACGCAGCTAGCGGAGAAATGACTTTTCAAAGATTTGTTAGATACGCCAAAAGAGATCTTATTGGTGCCTTGTGTGTAAAAGGTAAGTATAAAATTGCTGTAGATTACTTTATTACACAAACATATGGCACATTAGAACAGATGCACATCGAAGTCACTCGAGATAACATTGACCGGCTCAATGAACTTAGGGGATCTCGCTTTCCTGGCAATGCTCTTGACGAGCAAGATTGCATAGTATTGATTGTTAAAAATATTTATAAAGTTGCTGACTGGCAGCTTTGCTGGGCTCTTCTAGAATGTTTTCAATTTGGAGACGATCGCCATTATAGCAGCTTTACCCAAGCATATGGATTAATCTTAAATAATATTTCAGATGACCAAAGTTCAGTGAGTAAAGCTTTTGATAGATTAGAAATAATCTGTGAGTCAGAATTTAATGACGAATTAAGTAAAGCTCAGTTTATTAATACAATTTTTTCAATTATTTCCGAGGGACTCAGAGAGCAGTTTGAAACAAAGTTTCAAACTGAATTAACTCTGATCAATGAGATTGAAAAAGAGGAAATTACAGATAATGATGAGTCGTTAGCTCCAAATGCTGATGTGCATAAAGATGAAAACTTAGGCCGTAACTCTGATGATATGGTTATTCCTGGTATATTTGGTAAACAGTCAGTAACCCAAATTGCAGAGAAGTTATTAGATAACGCTGAGAGTTTACTTCGCCGAAATAATTTCTCGAGTGCAACAAGTAAAATTTTAGCAGGGATGGAGGCAATGCAAGGTGGTGGTTGGACTATTTGGGGAGAAAGCCTATCAACAACTAGCAGAAGTCGTTTTCTATTGGCACAAACCACCGACTCAGTCCCAGAAATAGTAAAACTATTTTCTTCACTTATTTTAAATGAAACAAACACTCAGCGCTGGCAAATAGCTGAAGGGCTAGTTGATTGGCTGGGGAAGCGGTCATCACATGACATACAAAATAAACTACTAAAGTATACTATTGAGCATATCAATATAATAGTCGGAGATACTTCAGAATACATTACTAGCTACACAAAGGAAAAATCAAATAATAAAGTGGGGAGTAGTCTTGAGGAAAGTCTAACACAACTTTTATGCCATACTCTTAACCACCCTGCTTGGCTAAGAAGAGAAAAAGCAGCTGAGTTAACATCTTGGCTATCAAAATCTTATCCTTCTTTTATTAAATTTTTCAGCCCAAAAGCATTCTCTATGGACTCAGGATCACACTCAGATATTATTTGTGGTGCAATTGAGCTAATACCTTTTAATCTAAAGTTATGGGATCAACTTGCGGACACGCTAGATTTTGAATCTATATTAAACAACTGTAGACACACAGGGAGGTATTCTGTTTTAACTAAACTAGCTAATAAAGCTGTAATACAGGAATCTCAATCAGCACAAGATGCATTAAACATACTTAGGCATCGTTTTAATAAATATAATTCTTTAAATCATGATGAAATAGAGTTACCAGAATGGGCTGAGACTATCAAGTATGAGTGGGATAAACTTGTTCAATATGGTGCTATAAATAATGAAGTCGTAGCTAAAGCCGAAAAGATGATGAGGGAGATCTGCTCACCATTACCAATTGAAAAGGCTTTAGAGTTGGAAGAGTTATTGGCTGAAGGTTACTCTAGTAGCACTACTCCTCCCCAACGTTGGAAGGATAAAGTATTTTATGTATTCCAAGTAGCGCTTACTGATAATGCGTCTGAAAAGAACTATGAATACATAGGGAGTCTATTTAGACAATATAATCCTAATTCACTAACCAAAGAACGCATCATCAACTTTAACTCTCCTGTTGATAAATGGTTTAAATCTAATAAAATTACTCCAGTTCATGAAGGAAAAGTTTATTTAGACTACTGTGAGAGACTATTGTTAGAAGGTGAGCTAAAGTTTGTTAGACTAACAGCATATATTGCAGAGTCACAACAAAGCATCCCACTGATTTCTGGCAGATTTTTATCTACCGAACAAATCAATCAATCCAGTGTAAGTGACCTTGACACCTGCGCTAATGTGGTAGCCAATCCTGCATATTTTGGAGGGTTTACACCTGCAAACCCCGCATATCATTTTATGCAAATTACCAATATTAATAGCTCTGACATCACAAGAGGTTACTGGAAGTCAGGTCGTGTATTGGATGACTATAAAGGAGCACCGATGAATGAAGGGTGCTTCCTTGCTATAAATGAAAAGTCTTTCTATCGCGCTATTAACACTAACATTATTTGGCGGTTAGAAATTGATTTCAAAACTGTTGCACATATAACCTACAATTAACACTGGAGAAGTTATGAAGCTTGAGACATATGATACTCCCCATACTAGAGAAGAGTTTGAGTTGAGATTTCACTATCTCAGTGTTCAAATGAAACACGGTAAATGTCATTTCAATGGGAATATAACGATGGATGGATTAAAAAATATGAGAAAGCTACCAAATGGACGAATTGATTTTTTGAGTGTAAATGAAATGGCACGCTTAATGGCAAACCAAATTTACCATATGCGCAACATGAAACTCCCTGATGACAATTAATTTGGGGTGCTGAAATACTTACTAGCTCCCCTAAAGAAATACTCTTTAAATAATAAAAATTAATCATCAAAAGATAGACAAAGCTACTGTCAAAATTAGGATATATTAAATATGAATAGATCTGGAAAACTATTTTCCAGACCTCAAAAAAGTCCAAATTTCTTTGCTATTTTTCACTTTTTCTGGAAAAGCCTTCTAGACTAGGTAAAGTGTAGGTTTCCAGAGTATTTCCAGATTTGGATGTACAGAGTATGGTGGGACGATGCGATAGCTTCGGGCTTCGGGCTTCGGGCTTCGGGCTTCGGGCTTCGGGCTTCGGGCTTCGGGCAAATATTTAAAAACCTTGCTTAACACTGCAAGGTTTTTTCGTTTTGGCTGGTGACTTTACTTACTATCTATAGCTACAAAGCTAATTCATCAATTTTGTTTTTTAATCTTGGTGATGCGAAATCTAAAAAGCTTTTCATTTTTTGTGGCATATATTTTCGAGATTTATGCAGTAAATGCACAGGAACTTTCGCGGGTTCAAATTCAGCTAATATGACCTCAAGCGCGCCTTTATCTAGTGCATCTTTAACTTGGTAATGTAGTTGTTGGGTTACCCCTACTGAATTTATAGCAGCAGTAACAGCTGATTTACTATCCGTAATCGTTAATCGAGAGGATATATTTACATTAAAAGCAATTTTAGAATCCGGAACAAGGTAACTCCAAGGTGGGGTTGTCATCGCCGTATTTAGTGATATACACGGGTAGTGTGTTAAATCAGCCGGTGTTTTTAACGTTTTATGGGCAGCTAAAATCGATGGACTTGCACAGGTTACCACCCGAATTTTTCCTACTTGAGTGGCTATCATTGAGCTATTTGGTAACGCACCAATTCTAACAGCCATATCAACATCATTATCAAACAGATTAATATTTCCATCCGACAAAATTAACTGTACATTTATGCTGGAATATAAGGACAAAAACTCAGTAACAATTGGCAATACATATAACCTGCCAAACATCACAGGCGCGGTTATGACCAACTCGCCTTTAGGCTCTGAATATTCGCCTTTTACCCCTTGTTCGGCCTCTTCAACTTGCTCGATAATTGCTTTGCAAGCACGAATATAATTTGCCCCAAAGTCCGTTAACGATAACTTTCTTGTTGTTCTATGTAACAGACGCACACCGAGCTGGTTCTCAAGTTCCGATATTTTTCGGCTTAGGGTTGGCAAAGGAACACTTAGCTCTTTACTTGCCGCAGAAAAACTACCAACTTCCACAACCTTAATTAACATAGACATTGCTTGTAACTTGTCCATTAATTATCTCATTTATTGAAAATATCCTTATCAAATTTACCGTATTATCTTTTAAATAACAAAATGTCATAGTGCAGCTATCAAATAAAGATAGGAAACATACTCTATGCACGCTTTATCTCCTGTAAACCCTCAAGCAGCTCTTGCCTATGATCATATTGGTATTCGAGTCAGCAATAGACAAAAATCAGTCCACTTTTATGAACGTCTTGGATTCAAAGAAACCTATCGCATTGCAGAAGGCGAAGCGAATGAGATGGTTACACTGGGCGGTGTTCGCATTAATCTTATTTTTAATGGGGCAAAAATAACAGGGCAAAAGAACACACTACTTGATGAGCCGATAAAGAAACCAGGGATCACGCATCCTGCATTCATTATTAATAACATCCATGAATTTCAAGCTTGGCTATCTAAAGAAGGGATCACAATCACTGAAGGACCGAAAAAACTCGGCCCGAGAAGAATCGCTTTATTTATCCGTGATCCAGATGGAAATGTTCTTGAGTTCAACCAATTATTATCAGAGGAGACAAAAAATGAAATTATATGATTTAGCGTTATCAGGTAACTGTTACAAAGTAAGGTTATTTGCCTCACTGATCCATACACCATTAAATATTATTCCTGTTAACTTTATGCAAGGTGAGCATAAGCAAAGTAAATTAATGAAATTAAACCCTTGGGGAGAAATCCCAATACTTGAAGATGGCAATATAGTGTTAAGAGATGGGCAAGCGATATTAGTTTATCTTGCCAATAAATATGGCGGTGAAGCATGGTGGCCTAGTGAAGCGCATTTACAAGCAGACGTTATGCAATGGTTGTCTGTCGCGGCGAATGAAATACAACATGGACCGAATAAAGCTCGGTTAATTAAAAAGTTTGCGGCCGAGTATGATCATACTCAATACGTGCTGCAATCAAATAAAATACTTACATTAATCGATTCTCACCTTATGAATAACCATTGGTTAGCAGCGAATCGCCCGACTATCGCCGAGTGTGCAATTTATCCTTATATATCAATCGCCCATGAAGGAGATATTGACGTAGATAAATACCCGCATATCAAACAGTGGATGAAAAGAATTGAGCAGCTACCAGGCTATATCCCTATGCCTGGTAACTAATATTACCGTGTTTTAAACATGACCAAGTAATCCTTATTAGCTGGCACAAACCTTGTAACTATTGATTTATTGCAACAATTTGCCCTTATTTACTGTGTAATTAAGCAATTATTACGCAGTAAACAAGGCATTTTTACAAGGAGGCACTGTGTCTAAGTCTGCAATTTTATATCGCATGGTAACCGATGAGCATATTTGCCCATTCGGTTTAAAATCAAAAGATTTGTTGGATCGTAATGGCTACGATGTTGATGATCGCCACCTGACTAGCCGCGAGCAAACCGATGAATTCAAACAGCAACATGATGTAAAAACCACGCCGCAAACCTTTATTGATGATAAACGTATTGGTGGTTATGATGATTTGCGCGATTTTTTCAATCTGCCTGAAGCCGGTCAACAAGGCACAAGTTACACGCCGGTGTTAGCTATTTTTGCAGTCACTCTATTACTTAGCTGCGGGTTTAGCTATGCCAGTGGCGATGCTTTATTGTCGATGCAAAACCTGATGCTGTTTGTTGCACTATCGATGGCTGTTTTAGCTATTCAAAAGCTGCAAGACTTATACAGTTTTTCAAACTCATTTATTACCTATGACTTATTTGCCATGCGCGTTGTGCCCTATGCCTATGTTTATCCTTTTGTTGAAGCCTATATTGCCATCGGGATGGTAGCCAAACTACCAGCCTTAGCTGTGGCGCCATTCTCGTTATTTATTGGTGGCATTGGAGCTATTTCGGTATTTAAAGCTGTGTATATAGATAAACGTGAACTCAAGTGCGCCTGCGTGGGTGGCGACAGCAATGTACCGCTAGGTTTTATCTCATTAACCGAGAATCTATTTATGATAACAGCGGGTATTTGGATGCTAGTTAGTTGATAAAACATATAACGGTTTTACCACTTTATTAGTGTTCCAGCGTGGTGGAATCAGCAAAATTTAGTTAGTATGGCTACGAGCTATTTTGATTAACGCACTCCCCATTAGGAAGTTATGAGTAAAGATATACTGCTACACCCGGTTTTAATTTCATTGGCAATTTTCGTTATTGCGTTTTGCCTAAAGGTGCTAGTTGATAAATTAGCGCGACATCGCGCCGAAAAAAAGCAACGAGATATAAGGTACATTTCCCACAACATTAAGCACTTTATCAACTTAATGGTGGTTTTGTTGCTGCTGTTTGTTTGGTCTACTGAAATTCAGAATTTTGCGCTGTCTGTCGCGGCTTTTGCGGTAGCAATTGTGTTTGCCACCAGAGAGTTTATTCAATGTGTAATTGGCTTTTTCTACTTGGTGACAACACGGCCATTTAGAGTTGGCGATTGGGTTCAAGTTGGTGAGTATTACGGTGAAATTGCTGAAACAGATTGGATCAAAACCACCATGCATGAAATTGATATGCACTCTTATCAATTTTCTAGAAAAACCATATACATACCAAATAATAAGCTGATCACCAGCCCAATTAAAAACTTAAACTTTGTGAAACGGTTTACCACCCACCATTTTGCGATTGTGCGTAAAGAAAGCTTTAACCCGTATCCCATTTACGCCACGCTACTCGATAAAGCGAAGCATTATTGTGAAGACTTTCATGATGTAGCGAGTCGATATAATGCAATTATCGAAAGAAAGTTAGACGCAAAGATTTCTGGCCCTGCACCTGAAATACACTTTAGCACCACTGAGCTTGGTGAATTTAAAGCAAGCTTCACGTTATTCTGCCCAACCGATCAAGCACTAGCAATAGAGCACAAGCTAACCGAGTATTTTATGGCACTTTGGTACGCTGAAGCTGAAAAAAGTGAATTAAAAAACGTACTTTAAATCCACCTTCATTTATTTATACTCGAACCATTAGAGCATAGCAGTGGCTCGTCACCATGAGAGACGAGCCACTACAGATTTTTCATCAGCGAGCAGTGAAAACGACCAACCATTGCGCTCGCACAGCCGTTTCACAATACCTAAACCTAATCCATAGCCGTGAGACGATGACGTCTCTGTTGATATGCAACGCCTTTCAATGTTGTTGTGCGCCTGATTAGTAACTAACAGTTCACGCTCTTTAATACGAATTATAATTGCTCCCTGACCAGCGAGCGTGTGCTCGAACGCATTACGTACTAGATTGTTGAGCGCGATAGCAAAAGCCTGTGGATGTCCATGAACTATGGGGTTTGTGAGTTGCTCGATTTCAACATCAACCAATTTCCCTCTGAGCAAGTGGCGTTGCTGCTCTATCGCTTGACTCACTAACGGCATCACTAAAAACTGCTCGTCATACAATCCGTTATCTGACTCGCGAGCAAGCCACAAGAACATGTCAATGGTGGTTTTCATGTCTAGTGTTGCGCGCCTTATTCTGTCTAGCGCCTTTTCATCGGCTACTGATAAATTGCTGTGCTCTAGCAGCTCAAGTGCGCCTGTTATCACCGTGATCGGCGTGCGTAACTCATGGCTAGCTGAATCGGTAAAGTATCGCTCTCTGGCTATAAATGCGCTGATACGTTCAAGCGTCAGCTCTATGGTTCTGGCGAGCATACCAACTTCATCTTCGCTGAAGCGGCTGGAATCTATGCGCTTATGGTCCTCGCTTGATAGTTGTTCTGGGTCGATATCGGCGACGACTTCAGCTAGTTGTGTTACAGGGGCAACAGCCCGCCGCATCACTACTATTCCCAGTCCGAATCCCAGTATTCCTAGCGTACCTACAACACTGCTAATAATAAGCAGTAACCACCAATCCTCTGACGACGAAGCCTCGATGCCAGCAACATCAAAAACCACAAAGGCAGGTGACTGCTGATTTTCGACAGCTATCACTGCAACATGTAATTCTTCGCTATCGAACTCATACAACCCTAGTTCAGGATTTGTTTGCGCCCATTGTTTGAGTGATTGGGGTAAATTATCAAGCTTGTCATAACCACGCAGGTTTGTCGTCGCAGCTGGATAGTTATCAGCTGCAACCTGTAGCTGTTGTGTTAGCACACGGTCTTCACTTAACCTAACTGCTGCGAAGAAAGCAAAGCCCCATACAATGCTAAGTACAGCAACACATAATGCAAATGCAATAGCGACACGTTTGCGTAAACTGTGTCGATACATTATTGCGTATCCTCTGCAATTCGATAGCCGATCCGATGCACAGTATGAAGCAGCGGGCTGTCAAACGGCCTATCGATAGCCTGGCGTAACTTATACATATGCGAGCGAAGCGCATCACCATCGGGACGTTCGTCAGCCCACAACAAAGTTTCAAGCGTATCGCGAGCCACTACAGAGGGTGCCTGTTCCATTAATCGTTGCAGTAGTTTCATACCTGTTGGGTTGAGTTCGACACGTCGCCCCGCGCGATGAACTTGTAAAGTGGATTTATTTAGAGTCAGTTCGCCCACAATTAACAGGTTATCGGTTTTGCCATGACTGCGTTTGTACAACGCTTGCAGCCGTGCATGGAGCTCTTGTAATGCAAATGGCTTAACCAAATAATCATCGGCTCCCGCCGCAAACCCCTTAAGTTTATCGTCCAGCGTATCCCTGGCCGTTAGCATAAGTACTGGGATTTCTAGTTTGGCGTCCGCTCGCAACTGTTGGCAAAAACTTATGCCATCCATTCCTGGCAGCATCAAATCGAGTACAATCACATCAAATGGATTGGTCAACGCTAAATGCATCGCACTGATACCATCATAGGCAAAATCCAGTATATAACTGTGCCTTTCAAGATAGGCGGCAATGTTTTCACAAATGTCGCGGTTATCTTCGACAATCAAAGCTCTGATCGGCGTTGCACTGTGCGAGTTAACCATCTTCTATGCTCCCTTACCAGGCATAATCTAATCGCAAACCTATGAGTGGCTCTGCTTCGCTATCGTCTACGACCTCAATGCCTCGGCGGTAGTCAAACTCAGTGTCGTCACTTGATGACGCTGCCGTTACGTTGATAACATCGAGAAAAGCAGTTACATCTATGGGGCCAAACGCACGTCGATAGTCAACGCGAAGATTCAGCGAACCGGAACCACTTTTGCGACCAACATTACGCTCAGTGATCTCTTTTGAGTAACGTAAAGGTTGTCCTGGCCCCAATACGTCTGAATGAATTATAAATTCGTCGTCTGGTCTACCGGAAAGATATTTATAGCGTCCTGCGACTTTCCAGCGATCGCTGATCTCCCAAGTCAAACCTAGGGTAGCGACATGCTCGCGACTAAATTCTGCGGCCACGTCACCACGACCATCTTTACGATCAATGACTGCATCATTGTAAGAATAGGTTGCACTCGCGTAAAGGCCTTCATAGATTGCACCATTAAGGACAAAATCAACACCATACGAGGTGCCATCACCAATATTTGCATAAGTTCCGCTGGCTCGATCAAGATCAACCACTAAATCGTCGAGAGTTTGATAATAAGCTTCGGTCAACAGTGACCAATTGCTGCTCGGAAAGTATTTGAAACCAACACTAGCGTGGGTGATTTTTTCGGTCTTAAGATCATTTGAGTCGTTCGCTGCAAGCTCTAGATAGCGTGGCGACTGATGAAAGAGTCCTGCTGTTGCAAAATATCTAACTGTTTTGCTCGGCTGCCAGTTAACGTTAAATCTTGGTGATGCAAAACTTTCGTCAGCAAAACCGTCCCGTTCGAGGCGCAGTCCAGTACCAAAATCCCAATCACCAAATTCAAAAATTTGATCTACGTAGCCAACATAACTGGTTTCTTTCTGGTTCATTGTGGAGTCGATGCTCTCAGGCGTCAGTACAATAAAGTATTGCTCAGGATCTGGCCTAAAATCATCCTCATCGTAGACATAGCGATTCCAATCACCATCTAAAACGGTGCTGTAGTCCAGCTCAATTTGCGTCACTCGCACACCAGCACTGAACAATCCCCATTGGTTTACTGTCTCAAAATCGCTTCGCCAGCCAAGCTCTGTTTCACCTTCAGTGATGGTAATAATATCCTCCCGCACCGGATAATCAGACGCAGCTGTGCCTGCTGGTACAAGATCAGGATAAGCTTCCCCCTCTGAGCTCACTTTGTCACTGTTGCGATAGTAAAACTTATTGGTCCAAACTGCTGTTTCACCAAGCAAAGTTCGCCAAGTTAGACCATATAAATCACTGTCTTGCTCAGAGTCTTGCAGCGCAGTGTCTTCGAAATTGGGCGACTCGGCAACGTGTTTAACACCGCGAGTATAGTCTTCGTGAGTATCCATTAGCAGAATTTCAACGGTGTTATCTTGATTGATGGGGATGACTGATTTTAGTATCACGTCCCTTAACACTGGTTCACCAATATCTAGCTCTTCAATGGTTTCAAACAAAGCGCCAAAGTCCAATCGTCTTGCAGAAAAAAGCATAGTTGCATCATCAGTAATACCCATAGGCCCATCGTAACCTACTTCATAACCGGCAAGATCATAGCGGAAACTTGCTGACGGGCTTGGATTACCATCGGCAACATCGAGTTGCAGTAGCGATGCTGCACGGCCGCCATAAGCCGGGCCCCAGCCACCTGGGGAGAATTCAGCGCCGCTGATAACGTTTGGTGCAAAAATCGAGAAACGACCACCACCGCCAACATCCTGCTCTTCACCTAGTGTCGCATCAAAGTGAATCGCTTTATCAAAAGGAAAGTCATCAACGAATAGCAAATTATCTCTTGGCCCACGACCGCGAACACTAAAGCTTGCAAATTCACTGTCGGATGCAAGACCTGGCAATCCATCCAACGATAGCAGCGGATCTGCACCACCGCCCACAGCGCTTCGCAACGCTTCCCTATCGAGGTAGGTGCTAGAGCCTGAAGAAAATACATCCGCTTGCTGCGCCCGCACTTCCACAACTTCAATTATTTGCTCTCTAAGTTCAAATTCTACTTTGATATTTTTTCGCGTCACCACACGTACACTTGGTTCATACAATGAAGTGAATCCGTTTTTAGTGACGTTGACCGAGTAAAGGCCTGGGTCAAGCTGTGCAACAACAGCGCGACCTTGTTGATCGGTTGCTAAAGTTTGCGTGGATGAGGTTTCTCGTTTCTTGATAGTGATCTGCACATTTGCCAGTGGCCGATTTATATTTTGCTCTTTGACTATAAAGGTCAGCGCCCCTGGCGCCTCTGCTGCATGGCTAAGTAGTGGCAAGCCAATCAACAGTGCCCACAAGGTCAACCACGATAGCAGTCTTAATTGCCCGTTCATATTGCTATCCCTCTAATTGTTAACCGCACGACTTCTTTCAATTGCCTGCTCATCTTACTCTCCTTACAAAAAAATCAACTTAGCGCTGTAGTGAATGCAAGGAGTCTAGCAAAGCGAATGTGACTAAAAAGTCACCAGAACATAAAGGTTATATAAAATGGAGGAAAGTTAGACGCAAAGATTTCTGGCCCTGCACCTGAAATACACTTTAGCACCACTGAGCTTGGTGAATTTAAAGCAAGCTTCACGTTATTCAGACCAACCGACCAAGCACTCGCAATAGAGCACAAACTAACCGAGTATTTTATGACACTTTGGTACGCTGAAGCTGAAAAAAGTGCCACTCAACACTAAACCATTAAAGCGAGCATAGAACTTGCTACACTACTAAATACAAACGCTTCAAATAGATAAATGGCATTAAACCGGTAAAGTTTACAGGGTATTGCCATCATTTACTCATAAAGTGTCAGGAGGTAGTGTGGCTAAGTCAGCAATTTTATATCGCATGGTAACCGATGAGCATATTTGCCCGTTTGGTTTAAAGTCAAAAGATCTATTACAGCGAAACGGCTTTACTGTGGATGATCGCCACCTTAGTTCACGCCAAGAAACCGATGCATTTAAAGCCAAACATGATGTTGCCACCACGCCACAAACCTTTATTGATGAGCAACGTATTGGCGGTTACGATGATTTGCGTGGCTATTTTGAGCTGCCCAAAGCAGGTCAACATGGTACGAGCTACACACCAGTGCTGGCTATTTTTGCTGTAACTATATTACTAAGCTGTGGGTTTAGTTATGCCAACAACAGCGGTTTATTTTCGATGCAAAATTTAATGCTGTTTGTTGCACTGTCGATGGCAGTGTTAGCAATTCAAAAACTGCAAGATTTATACAGTTTTTCAAACTCGTTTATTACTTACGATCTATTGGCGATGAAAGTAGTGCCCTATGCCTATGTTTATCCATTTTTAGAGGCGTTTGTGGCTGTGGGTATGATAGCAAACTTAACGGCTTATATTGTTGCGCCAATCTCGTTATTTATCGGCACGATAGGCGCTATTTCGGTGTTTAAAGCGGTATATATCGATAAACGTGAACTCAAGTGTGCCTGCGTAGGGGGTGACAGTAATGTGCCATTGGGCTTTATTTCATTGACTGAGAATTTGTTGATGATTGGCGCAGGCTGTTGGATGTTACTGCGATAGATTGCTGCTCACTTTCTTGGTAGAGGATATATGCGCCGTTTAATTTATGGTAGGAAAGCGCTTTAGCGCCGAAAATAGGCCCCGAGGTTCGTTGCTCGAACCTCGTTTCCCGAGCTCCTACGTTAACGCAGAGCTCTATTAAGCCGTGCCACCTACAGTGAGGTTGTCTATCTTCAAGCTTGGTTGGCCAACGCCTACTGGTACACTTTGACCGTCTTTACCGCATACGCCCACACCTTTATCAAGTGCAAGGTCGTTACCCACCATCGAAATTTGCTGCATTACTTCAGGGCCATTACCAATTAAGGTGGCGCCTTTAATAGGTTGGGTAATTTTACCATTTTCAATTAAGTAGGCTTCAGAGGCACTAAATACAAATTTACCTGAGGTGATATCTACTTGGCCGCCACCAAAGTTAGGCGCGAAAATGCCTTTTTTAACCGTGCTGATAATATCTGCTTGGCTGTGTTCGCCGCCTAACATATAGGTGTTGGTCATCCGTGGCATAGGTAAGTGAGCGTACGATTCGCGGCGCGCGTTACCAGTTGGGTTAACCCCCATCAAACGCGCGTTCATTTTATCTTGCATATAGCCTTTTAAAATACCGTTTTCGATAAGTACGTTATAGGCCGCAGGCGTGCCTTCATCATCTACGTTAAGTGAACCACGACGGTCAGCAATAGTGCCATCATCAACCACAGTACACAGCTCAGAAGCCACCTTTTGCCCTACTTTACCGCTGAACGCAGAGGCACCTTTACGGTTAAAGTCGCCTTCTAAACCATGGCCTACGGCTTCGTGTAACAATACCCCTGGCCAACCATTACCCAATACCACTTCCATAGTGCCCGCTGGAGCATCAATGGCTTCTAGGTTTACTTTAGCTTGGCGTACCGCTTCTTCGGCGTATTCCATCCAACGTGGTTTACCCTCAACTAATTCTTTAAAATAACCATAATCTAAACGCGCACCGCCGCCTGCACCACCGCGTTCACGACGGCCGTTTTTCTCTAATAACACAGAGCAGTTTAAACGGATCAATGGGCGAATATCGGTAGCGAAGGTACCATCACTGGCGGCAATTAATACTTCCTCATAAACCGCTGACATAGAGCTGATCACTTGCTCTGCATCGGGTGCAAGTTCGCGAATATAGTTTTCAAGCTCACGTAACAAATTTACTTTGTCGGTATCTGTCATACTTTGAATTGGTTGTAGCGGTGCAAACTGCTGCTTTGCTGCCACATCACTAAATACCTGAATAGCTTTGCTTTCGCCTGCTTCGGCAATACTACGCGCGGCGGTGGCGGCTTTATTTAGGGCTTCGAGGTTAATCGCATCAGAGTACGAAAAACCGGTTTTTTCACCGCTCACGGCACGTACACCTACGCCACGTTCAACGTTGTATGAGCCTTCTTTCACTAAACCGTCTTCAAGCACCCAGGATTCATGGTGGCTTGATTGAAAATACAGATCTGCGTAATCAACGTTATGCTGATGAATAAAACCAAGCGTTTTTTCGAGTTCTTCTCGATTTAGCTGACTGTCGTGTAATAAATGCTGTTCAACCGAATTCATAATAAATGCTCTCTAAATCGTTGGTGAGATTGCACTGGCATATCTCGACGAATGGCGTGCAAGCGGTTTAAATCTGGCTGACAGCCAATAAACCCTATGCCATTTGCAAGCTCACTGAGGACATCGCCCCAAGGAGAAATAATAATACTGTGGCCATATGTTGCGCGGCCATTTTCGTGTTGCCCTACTTGCGCAGCGGCAATCACATAACTTTGTGTTTCTATTGCCCGCGCTGTTAGTAACGGCTGCCAATGAGCGGCGCCGGTTACGGTGGTAAAAGCGCTAGGCACTAAGATAATTTCAGCCCCAGCACGTTGCAAGGCACTAAATAAGCCACTAAAGCGCAGATCATAACATACTGTTAAGCCTATTTTACCAAACGGCGAATCCACTACCACGATATCATTGCCCGCTTGGGTAAAGTTAGACTCGCGATATGCCCCTGTACCGTCCGCCACATCTACATCAAATAAATGCATCTTGTTGTATTGGGCAACCACATCGCCTTGGTTATTAACAAGCAAAGAGGCAGCAAAGTATTTGTCATGTGCAGTGGCAATCGGCACAGTGCCTGCCGCAAGCCAAATATCATACTGACGACATAAATCACTTAATTGCTGTATATAAACGTCACTTTGCTTAGCAATCGCGAGTGTTTGTTGGCCACTTTTACTAAAGACTAAAAAGCTCTCAGGTAAACACACCAGTAATGGCCGAGTTGCAGGGAGTTGTTGTAACTGCAGGTTAAGTTGCTCAATGTTAGCATCAGCATACAGTCCGGAGCACATTTGTAGTGCGACTATCATAGCTTGCTCCTTATTGCGTGGCTGTAACGGCGGCATCTTTGAGTGTTAGCTCATTTGATCTAGACGCTTGAGGTTGATTTTGTGCCGCTTGTGGCAGTGTCACTTCACGGCTCTTACGATCGATTTCTTTCACCACAGGGTCATTCATACTGCCAGTCACTTTAAAATTAATTTCTGAAATAACCCGCGCTGAGTGAATCACTTTATCTATCGCCAATGCAGCAAGCCCAGTTACCGGATTAACCATCCACGCCACGATCACCGGAATACTTGAGGTAACTTGTGGCGCAACCGCTAAATCATAATCAATTTCCATGGTGTTGAGATTGGTGTGGCCTTTAATAGTTAAATCTGCAGGGACGCCATCCATTTTCGTATCTTGGGTATAGGCAATGCCTTGCTCTAACTGCATCGTACCTTGTAGGCTGTTATAGAAAAATCCCTTTGAAAACACATCTCTAAAGTCGAGCTTTAACTTGCGCACTAATGAATCAAGGCTAAGTAACGAAAATACCCGCGCACCACCATCGCTTACCTCAGCTAAGTGTCCTTCGCCTAAACGCCAATCTAAATCACCCGACAAACTGGCTACATCAAATAAGTAAGGCGCATCTTGCCACGCGAGGTTAAATTTAATATCAGCAGTTGAATCTTTAACTGTAGTGGTAATATCAAATTCATCAAATAGTTCTCCGATATCATCACTTTGCATATTACCGCTAAACTGGCTGATGCTATCTTGCCAGTGACCTTTGGCGCGTAAAATATGCTCACCTTTATCAACCACAAGCTCTGACACTGTGAGTTTATGGCCATCACCATAGAGTGATGCACTGACTTTATCGAGTTGATAACTTGCCACTTTACAATCAGCACATTCAAACTCAATGGCCGGTAAGTCACTTAACCAAGTGTAATCTTGAGGCGTGTCTGCTGGCAACGGTTCACCCGTAGTTGGCATAAAATTAACACGTAAATAATCACTGGCGATATGAATTGGTCGACTTGATTTATCAAGTGGTATAAGGACTTGTGAACGCAGCTCTTTAGCATTAAGACGCAGGCTCAAATCACTGCCAATAGGCGCTAAACGCATTTCAAAATCATTAAAGGCAATATCGGCTATGGTTAATTGCTGTATTTGACCGACAATTTCTTTTAATGGTGGCAACACACCTGGTTGATCTGACTCTGCTTGGCTAATGGTGATGATCTGCTGGATCAAATCAAGCCAAGGTAATAAATCTGTTTGTTGTAAATTAATAGCAACACTTAAGTCTTGCTGGTTTAGCCCTAAATCTTGCTTACCTAAGATGATATGCGCATTGCTTAAAGCGCCGCTGCTGTTCGCTAAAATGCCATTAAAATATGCGTTGTTATTGATATTCACAGTAATCAAATTAGAAATTTCATCACCTTGAACAACAGCCGTTAACGGCCAGAGCTGATCGACGCTTTTACTATAGGGTGCCGGTAATTCACTGCTGAGCCCCTCAAGTTGTGAACTCACATTGGCGCGATAGTTAAAGCCATCAGTTAAAAAGTTGAGCGCAACATTGATGGCAACTTCACTTTCACCCTGTAAGTAACCTTTTAATAAACCTTGGCCATGCGAAATTAAGCTATCAGCATTTAACTGTGCTTTTATATCAATGTCAGCACGGTAATTTTGGTCAATGTTTTTACCATTAAAATTAACTTTCAGCGGCATTCCTAACCAGCTGGCTTGCGCATTTTTTAAGGTGATCTGATCATCATTAAAATGTAGCTTGCCCGTTACGCCCTCAAGCTGTAGTCCTGGCTGCGCTAAATACACTGGCAGGTTTTTTAAATTAACGGTGCCTTTAGCTGTTACATCTAACTCGTTTAAATCAACAAGTAGCTCAATATC
Organism: Pseudoalteromonas prydzensis; assembly: GCF_011050055.1. Classification (GTDB taxonomy): domain Bacteria; phylum Pseudomonadota; class Gammaproteobacteria; order Enterobacterales; family Alteromonadaceae; genus Pseudoalteromonas; species Pseudoalteromonas prydzensis_A. Next base: position 34,169 of record NZ_DRGM01000026.1, read on the forward strand.
AGCGCTGGCCGTGCCTTTACCTTGGATCACCGCAAATACATTTGCTAGTGGTTCTGCAATCGGCGTTGCTTGAAAAAACGGTAGTAACTTTTGCGCATCAGCACGTTTATTAATTTTTACACTGAGTAGATCTGCGTTCATTAGATCTGCAATACTGACATGCACGGCATCAGCAACGGCTAAATTAACTAATTGCCCCTGCTGAGAATAAATGTCCATACGCTGATTTTCAAAATGTAATTTGGCGCTAGCATTGGTCACTGCCGGCCAATCTGGGGCAAACTGGTAGTGCGCGTTATCGACCTGCGCTAACACTTCAAATTGCCCTGAGTTATCAGCAAACGGAAAACCCGTTAATGGCCCTGAAAACAACACTTGTGCCTGGCTGAGTTCGCCACCTTTAATTGCCCCAGTTAAGTAATCAACTAAGTTTTCCGTCATCACTGGGCGTGGAAAGTAATGGCTGGCAATACTGGCATCGGCTGCAAATGCTTCTGCGTATAAATCTAGCCGCGGCTGTTCGCCTAAGGTTAGTTTCATTTCAGCTGCAACGGTGACTTCTTCATTATCAAGCCAAATATTATCACTGCTGAGCTGCCAACCTTGTTCGCTATTGGCTAAATCAATTTGCATATTAAGCTGATTATATTTAATAGGATGACTAAAGGTGTCACCTGTCAGTAGTTCACTATTTTCACCAAACAGGTTGATCCGGCCACGATCTTGGTTAAGCAGTCCATCAACCAATAACCCTTGTACTGCCGGCACACCTTGCTCAGCAAGCCAACCTAACTGCTGTGCTTCAAACCATAACTGCCATTGCTGCGCTGAGCTAAATTGCAAATATGCACGCTTAACTTGGCCACTGGGCTGTCGAGTTAATAGCGGCTCTAATGCTGAAAAATCACTGAGTTGCGCCAACTTTGTCACTAACTCAAAGTCCAGCTGCTGTAACCAAAACTGCTGCTGGTTGTGATCTAACTGTGCTTCAAATTGAAAGTCAGGCCACTGTTGTTGATCATTTGCGATCGCCAGCCCCGAACTTTTTAAGCGCCAACCTTGTTGCCAAGGGTAAAGCTCAAAGCCACCTTCACTTAAACTAAATTGGTGACTTTCGGTATCTTGCTGCCAATGAATAAAACTCGGCAACCATTTAACCGTGACATCTTTGATCAAGCCATTTTCAATGCTTAACCATGATTCTAAATTGATATCTGAATTAAACTGCTCTTTATCGGTATTTATGTATTGCGCTAACCATTTCGAGACATCAACATTACTGGCTTGCACATAAATATCACCCAGCATGGTCTCAAGTGTTGAACCTGTTAACGCCAAGCGCGCATCGAAACTGCCCACTGAAATACCCGGTACAGCGAGCGAGCCACTGCCTAGGTGTTGCCCTGGTTGGTTTTGCCAAACAATATTTTCAAGAATTAAACGGCGCTCTTTACCATCACCCAACATAAAATTAAGGCTGCTATTTTCAACCGCAAAATGCCCGGTTTCACCAAGAAACAATCCTTCGATCAGCTCTTTTTGCTCAAACGATACGTCACCGCTTTGTGAATCCAACATGCTCGGCATATCAACATTGGCATGAAAGCCGTTGATCACAAAATAACTTGATTTTAATTGCCACGTTTTAATGGTTTCCCAAATATTTAATTCGAGGCTGGCTTTGGCAATCGTAAGTGCAATAGGTGAGGTTTTATTATCTTCAAAGCTTATCTCTTCCAATACAATGGCAGGGCCTTTACCATGCCAACTAGCAGAAATAGCACCAATTGATAAATTAACAGCGAACTTATCGAGCAGGTAACCTTCAAGGTCACCTTTGTAGTCATTGGCGTAAGGTAGCGTATATTTAAGAACTGAAACAACAACGGCCAGCAATACCAGGGTTATGGCACACACTTGCCATAACTTACGGATACAAAAAAAACAGACCGTCTTGGCTTTCATTACATCATAACCACGTCAAACTGCTCTTGGCTGTAGAGACTTTCGGTTTGGATACTTACTTGCTTGCCAATAAAGAGCTCAAGCTCTGCAAGGTTATGATATTCGTCATTTAGTAAAGCCTCACTGACCGCAGGGGCAGCGTAAACCATAAACTTATCTGCAGCGTAAGCGCGGTTTACGCGGACAATTTCGCGCAGTATTTCGTAACATACCGTTTCCACTGTTTTTTGCGAGCCACGCCCAGAGCAAGCCGGACACACATCACACAAAATATGCTCTAGACTTTCACGAGTACGTTTACGGGTCATTTCCACTAAACCCAGTGCTGATAAACCATTAATATTTGATTTAACGCGGTCTTTAGCTAATGCCGATTCCAATGAATGTAATACCCGGCGCTTATGTTCTTCGCTTACCATATCAATAAAGTCGATTATGATAATACCGCCTAAATTACGTAACCTAAGTTGACGGGCAATCGCCGAGGTCGCTTCAACATTGGTATTAAAAATGGTTTCTTCGAGATTACGATGGCCTACAAATGCCCCCGTATTTACATCAACCGTGGTCATCGCCTCGGTTTGATCGATAATCAAATAGCCACCTGATTTTAAGGTCACTTTGCGGTGCAGCGCTTTTTGGATTTCGTTTTCAACATCAAACAAATCAAAAATAGGACGCTCACCTGGGTAGTATTCTAACGCCTCGGAAAGAATAGGCACAAACTCTGCAGTAAAGCTTTTCAGCTCTTCATAGGTAAGCTTTGAATCAACCCGAATACGTTCCATATCTTCGCCGACGTAATCACGTAAGGTTCGAAATGCCAGCGTTAAATCTTCATGAAGGATGCTTTCTTTGCTGGTTTTTTTACGTTTAGTGACGATTTTTTTCCAGAGCTTTTTTAAAAACTCAGCATCGTGACGTAGTTCGGCCTCACTGGCGCCTTCTGCGGCAGTACGAACGATAAAGCTGCCGTCTTCGTCGCCATATTCACCAACAATGCTTTTTAAGCGAGCACGCTCTTCTTCGGTTTCAATACGCTGGCTCACACCAACATGGGTGGCATCGGGCATAAACACTAAATAGCGCGAAGGAATGGTAATATCTGTGGTTAAACGTGCGCCCTTAGTACCTAATGGGTCTTTAACCACTTGCACCATAATGTACTGGCCTTGGCGAACGAGTTCGCGAATGTCTTGTACTTTTTTGATTGGCTGCTCATCAACCCCTTCAACAATAGAAGCGCTGTTAACAATATCCGAGGCATGTAAAAAAGCGGCTTTATCTAAACCTATATCCACAAACGCGGCTTGCATCCCCGGCAACACGCGGCTTATTTTACCTAAGTAAATATTACCAACAATACCGAGGTTACCAATGCGTTCTAGTTGAATTTCTTGCAATACACCGTTTTCAATCAGGGCAACACGGCTTTCACTTGGGGTGACGTTGATCAGTAATTCTATACTCATGTTACCTACTTAAGAATTCGCTTAATAATTTTTCGCACTCATATAAAGGTAAGCCGACAACCGCAAAATAGCTACCCGAAATATGAGTAACAAAGCGCCCGCCTAATCCTTGAATGCCATAGCCTCCGGCTTTATCTTGTGGCTCACCACTTTGCCAGTAGGCTTCTAATTTTTGTTCTGAGAGTGTTTTAAAGCTCACTTTAGTGGTTACAACACAACTCATTACCTGTTGTTCAGTAGCAAAAGCGATCGCCGTAAACACTTCATGGCTGCGCCCTGATAGACGCTTTAGGGTTGCCATAAAGTCGGCTTTATCACGAGGTTTACCAAGGGATTGGTTATCAATAACCACCACAGTATCACTGCCAAGTACGGGGCGATCTGTATATCCCATCGCAACACCCGTTTGGGCCTTTAAACGTGCTAACCGTTCAACAAGTTCGAGCGGGGTTTCGCCTGCTAGCGGACTTTCATCAGCATCAACACTAAATTGTGAGAATGCGACACCAAGCTGAGTTAGCAACTCTTTGCGCCGAGGGGAAGCTGACGCTAAATAAATGGCGGTTTGCATTATCTGATCCTGAAATGACGGCGATATTTACGTAGCAATAAGAAAATCCAAGGCCAACTTAACATGCCAGTGACGACAGGCCATAAATACTGCGGGTTAAAATACACATCCATTAAAAAATGGTTCAACCAAAATTGCATTAAATGATACAAGGTTAAAAATAAGCCTACCAGTATCGCTTGCTGCCAAATTGAAAAATTACGAATTTTCTGGAAATTACTGGCGGTCACAAAAATACAAATTGAATAAGTGAGTGAATTGACCCCCAGTGGCGAACCAGTGGCTAAATCTATCAATAAGCCAACCACCCAAGCCGTACCAATATTTAATCTATGCGGCACTGCTAACGACCAGTACATTAACACCAATAACACCCAGTCTGGACGAAATGGTTCAAACGAAAATGGTAATGGCATCAATGCCATGATCAAAGCAAAAAAGATGCTCACGGCAATCAATAAAAAATAACGGCTATTCATTGCTGATAGTTTCCTGCTGATTGCGCCATAACACCACTAATAAACGAATGCGATCTAACTGAGCTATTGGCTCTGCGTAAACTTGTGCAAATGGCTGGCCTTCATCGCGATTAATTTCAGTCACTACAGCCACCGGATAGCCTTCAGGAAACGTACCACCAAGTCCCGAAGTTACCAACACATCGCCAATTCGTACATCTAAACTGTGCGGTACATGGGAGAGTTTAACTGAATTAATTTTGCCAATGCCTTCAACCACTGTACGCACATCATTACGCAGAATACGCACTGGCGTGGCATGGGTTGTGTCGGTCATCAGTAATACACGAGAGGTTGTTGAACCAACTTTGGTAAGCTGCCCAACGACACCCATTTCATCAATCACCGCTTGCCCTTCACTAATACCATCAATGGTGCCACGATTGATCACCACTTGGTGACTATACGGATTTGAGTGTACAGAGAGTACTTGCGCGATTATTTTACGATTAGAATGTTTAGCAGAGGATCCCAATAAAGCTCGTAGCTTTTGGTTTTCTTTGCTTAAGAATTGATATTGCTGGAGTTGTTCACTTTGCAGTAATTGCTTTTTCTTTAGCGCTTCGTTTTCAGTAAGTAATTGATCGCGCGTGTGCAAGCTTTTAGCGCCAAGGCTAAATACTTCATAAGGTAAGTTGGCTAAATACAGTAACGGGCTCACTAAAGTATTTAAACTCGTGCGTACTGTAGTACCACCTTGGGTATAACGATCGCCGACGATCAACATAACACTCAATACCACTGCGACAAAAAGCCGCAGTTGTAAAGAAATGGCACGCCCAAACATTAATTTCATTAGTCGTAACTAAATACGTCACCACCGTGCATATCTATCATTTCTAATGCTTTACCGCCGCCACGTGCTACACAGGTTAATGGATCGTCAGCAACCACAACAGGAATGCCAGTCTCTTCCATTAATAAACGGTCTAAATCTTTAAGCAATGCACCGCCACCCGTTAACACCATACCTTTAGCAGAAATATCTGACGCCAGCTCTGGTGGTGATTGCTCAAGGGCAACCATCACTGCGCTAACAATACCCATTAATGGCTCTTGTAGGGCTTCTAGGATTTCATGCGAGTTAAGCGTGAATGAACGCGGCACACCTTCAGCAAGGTTACGGCCACGTACTTCAATTTCAATCGGCTCATCCGTTTTAAACGCTGAACCAATTTGATGCTTAATGTTCTCGGCAGTTGCTTCACCGATTAAGCTACCAAAGTTACGGCGCACATAGTTGATGATTGCTTCGTCGAACTTATCACCGCCAATACGCACTGATGATGAATACACCACACCGTTAAGTGAAATAATCGCGACTTCAGTGGTACCACCACCAATATCAACAACCATAGATCCGGTTGCTTCTGATACTGGTAAGCCAGCACCAATAGCAGCAGCCATTGGCTCTTCAATTAAATACACTTCGCGAGCACCTGCTCCCATTGCTGATTCGCGAATGGCACGCTTTTCTACTTGCGTTGCACCACACGGCACACAAATAAGCACACGTGGGCTTGGGCGCATAAAGTTATTGTTATGCACTTGCTTGATAAAGTGTTGTAACATTTTTTCAGTTACATAGAAGTCAGCAATGACACCGTCTTTCATCGGGCGAATTGCTTTAATATTACCAGGCGTTCGGCCAAGCATTTGCTTAGCTTCAGTACCTACAGAGGCAACACTTTTTGGACCACCAGCGCGTTCTTGACGGATCGCAACTACAGATGGTTCATTAAGGACAATGCCTTCATCTTTGACATAAATTAGGGTGTTGGCTGTACCCAAGTCGATCGATAGATCGTTTGAAAAAATACCACGGAGCTTTTTAAACATGAGGCTGGATGACCTTTGAAAAACGTTCTTATGTTAGCTTATGCACTTTAACATGCTGAATCAGTTCAGCAATAAAAAGCGTAGCTACCTTTGTTAATTGGGTAAAAAAGGAAGCATTGCTTCCTTATTTAAATTATTTTTTATCGTTCGCGTACTAGACGAAAACCGATATAATTTGCACGAAAGTCCGGCGCCAAAATCAAACGAGTTGAGGCGCGAGCTAAACTAGGCGCAAAATTCCACGCCCCACCGCGAACAGTCACATCCGCTTGATCAGCCGACTTATGAGTCCATTCCCATACATTTCCTACCGTGTCGTAAAGACCAAACGCATTAGGTGCAAACGAGCCAGTTGGCGCTGCACTTTTGTTTGACCATTCACTACCACACCAACCACAATTGGCTAAATTTTTACCTATTTCGTTACCCCATGGGTATTCAGTTTTGGTGCCAGCGCGTGCTGCATACTCCCACTCAACCTCATTGGGTAACCGATATTGTTGACCTGTTTGACCTGACAACCAATCAGCATATGCTTTTGCATCGTTGTAAGTTAAACACACAGCAGGAAAATCACTGTTTTGCTCAAAACCTGGATTGCGCCAATTTAAATTAACTTCCCAAACTGGTTCGCCATTTAAGTAATAAGCACAACCACGATTACGTTCAGCTTCTGTTTTATAATTGGTATTAGAAACAAATTGCTGATAAGCGCCCACGGTCACTTCTTTATTCTGCATAGCAAATGAGCTTGCAATGGTTTTTTCTACAACTGGACGTTCATTGGCAAGACCATTACCGTTGATATCGCCCATTTCAAACTTACCAGCAGGGATCACAACCATTGCCGCAGCAGCGTTATCACCTAGCGCAGTACTGGTTACTGGTGTCGTATTACGTTGCTCGCTAGTGTATGTCGGTGCAGCAATCGACTCAGGCTTTTTTACCAACTTAGCATGAATGGTCTGCGGCTTTCGCAAGTCAACACGCACGCGATAAGGTTGATACCCTTGCTTACGCACTTCAACATCATGAATACCACTTGGTAAAGACGTTGCTAAACGAGTTGAGCCAAAACTTACACCATCAATAAACACTTCATCGTCATAAACATTTGAACGCAGCGTAAGTTCAATCATTTTATTTGCATCTAGCTGCGGCTTCACCGTTGGCATAGGTTTAACTGAATAATCGTGTATCGGTTGTTCGCTCATACGCGACACCGAAACGTTGGTATTATCCTTACTATCACTGAATGTTAACTGACTATCTGTAAAAGTCGTATCGTAACTGCTTTGATATCCAGTGCTAAGCGGCGTGCCGTACTCTGAACAATAGCGGTTATCAACAGTTAATAAGCTACACAAACGACTACTATTTACATCGCCACGCATAGTGACACTTAAGTTTACGTTGTAGTTACCTTGGCCACTAAACGCACTATTGACCACATGGCTACTTAAAACCTGTACCTGTGCACCCGCCATATTACGCTTAGGTTCTACTAGGCGCTCTTCAGTTAAGTTAGCAAAAATTTGGTCTACAAAACGCTTGGTCGCTTTTTGCAAACCCATTTGCTGACCACGTTGCTCACACGCTGCTAACGTTTCTGTACGTTTACAGTTGATAGTATGGTTAACTTCTAATGTGCCTTCACGGGTAAATTCATTACGTAAGCGTTCAACTCGGGCTGTTGTTAATTGTTCTTTTAAGCTTTCGAGTGTATTTAGCTGGGTATGTTTTGCTACGCGAATTTGTTCAATGTCTTTGCGGTGGGATGCAATTGCCGCCAACTGCATCGCGATATCATCTTTATTTTGTTTATGATCAACCACAGCCTGCTGATAGCGCGCTTGTGCTGCACTAATATCAATACTGGGATCGTCAATTAAACGACGATACATTTCATTCATGGCATCAAGTGCTTGATTTTTTTCTTTGTCTAGCTCGGTCGAACGAGTTCGTAATAAATCTAGTTGACTCTGTAACTGACTTTCTTCTTTTAAGTGTTTTTCAAGTATCTGTGTAGCGTTATCGTATTCAGCTTGTTTAATACTGATCTCAGATTCAATTCCAGTTACTGTGGCTGTATCTTGTGCAAATACACTCGATGCAAACAAACTAGCTGATATTAATAGAGACAAAGGAGCAATTCGCATATATTCCATTCCCAAAAAGCGGCAATTATTTGGTCATTATTTATTTTTTATAATTAAACTCTTATGCTATGTACTTGCAAGGCAAAACACAAGCTTTGTTCAAAAATTATCTGAGTTTACAACTATTACCGTACTTCATGCCAGTAAATTACCATCACATAGTATGAAAATAGCCCCTTTTCTTGTTCATAGCTAATTTGTTAAACTTATGGCCCATTTATTTTAAGTTGTCACTGTGAATTTAATACCTGAGTCTGCACTGCAAAGAATCACTTGCCCCATGCTAAATGAAAAAAAAATATCCTTATCAGTAAAACGTGACGATCTTCTACATCCGTTAATAAGCGGCAATAAATGGCGAAAATTAAAATATAACTTAACTGCAATGAAAACAGAGGGAAAAACAGAATTAGTTACTTTTGGCGGTGCTTTTTCAAATCATATTCATGCCTGTGCTGCCGCAGGAAAGCAGTTCAACTTGAAAACCCATGGCATTATCCGTGGCCCTGAACTTGATCAGCAAAACCCGACCTTAAAGTTTGCCAAACAATGCGCTATGCAGCTGCACCCAGTTACCCGTTTAGAGTATCGTGAGCGACACAACCCTGATTATTTAGCGCAATTGCAAACACGTTTTCCTAACGCCTACATACTGCCAGAAGGCGGCACAAACAAAGCCGCTCTGCTAGGCTGTAAAGAACTTGCGCAGTCATTACCTAACGCTGATTATGTTATCTGCCCAACCGGTAGCGGGGGCACGCTAGCTGGATTAATTGAAGGTTGCGATAACACCACTCAGGTTTTAGGGGTTGCGGTATTAAAGCAAGCTGATTATCTAGTGGATGAAATCAAATCTCTTAGTGCAATTGCTATGCAGCAGCAAAACTGGCAATTACTCACCCAGTTTCATGGTGGTGGTTATGGCAAGTTTAGCCCTGAACTTTGGCAGTTTTGCCAAATGATGCAAACTCAACATCAACTACCGCTCGAACCAATTTACTCAGGAAAAATGATGTACGCTTTATGGCAGCTAATAGCTCAGGGTTATTTTCCTGAAGGCAGCCGGATCATTGCTATTCATACCGGCGGCCTACAAGGGTTAAATGGACTGCGTTACCGTCAGTTAATAGGTTAATTTACCATTACATTAGTAAACTCTTGCAAAGGCTCTGTAAAGTAAAACCCTTGCGCACCAATGACGCCCTGCTTTTTAAGCATATTGAGCTCTTGTTGCGTTTCCACGCCAACACCGTATACAGGTAAGTTTATTCGCTCAGCACTCACGACAATTTGACGCACCATTTTTTGCTGCGTTACATTTTTATCAATGTTGTGAATTAAATCGTAGCTTAATTTTAATCCTTTTATCCCTTTATAGGACGCCAATAAAGCGATTTTATCGTGCGATGCAACATTATCAATTAATACTGAGCTACCCACTGATTTAATCGTACTAAAAGCAAATTTCAAAAGCTGTTGGTGTTGATAAAAATCCACTTCAGATATTTCAAACTGTAGTTTAGCAGCGCCTTTTAGGTTTTTCATTTTCTCGCCAAACCAATGCCAGTAGCCATCATCAAACCAATTAAAAGCATGTAAGTTAATACTAACCGTCAAAGAACTTGGCTCACTTTTTAATAACTTAATAACTTGCTCCAATACTGTTTTATCCAACAAGGTAATTGCGTCATCACTTTTCAATTGCGGGATAAATTGCCTAGCCGACAGCATGCCTAGTGATTTATGACGTACTCTGATCAAAGCTTCATGCTGTAATATATCACCACTGGCAAATTCAAACAGCGGTTGAAAAAATAACATAAACTTCTTTTTGCCAATGTAATCAGACAGATTCTCAGAACTATTTGCCAGCACTGTTGACCGTGTGTAGTTAAATGGCACACGGTGAATATGCTGCCAAGCACTTTGCTTTGCGAGTGTTAATGCTGATTTTGTTAATTGATAAACTATCGTTTGGTCAGCACCATCACGGTAATTACATACCCCTATTTTAATTTCTTTACGGGATAGATCACCGCGATAAAGCAAAGATGCTTGGTAAATCGTTTGATGTAACCGCTTGGCGTAAGTATCAACATCGGCCTGCGGTATATTCTCTAAAGTAATTGCCAAGCCACCTGAAGATAGTAACTTCACAGATACCCGAGATAACTCTTTAAAGCCTTTGACTATAATAACTTTAAAATGACTTTCTAAGTCCACATTAGCTGGAAATGGCTGTGCCCAATAAAGTAGAGCAAAGAGGTGGTTGTGATTATTTTGAATGCCGTACATGCCCGTGATCACAGCATCTTCTCTAGCTACCTGTTGGTGCTTAGTCGCAACGGCATTGCTGTCACCAATCGTAATATTATGAAGGGGTAAGTTAACGGGCAATTGAGTGTGCGATGCTTTAAAATCGCTGATTTCAGCAACCGTATCGCGTCGTTTGAAAAGCACCCGCCACCAGCGATAGCCCCATGTAATAGCGCCAATCATCACTAAATTCAATAAAATAAATAGCGGGCTTTCTATAACCCAAAAAGGCAAATGGTAAAGCTTTAAACTAACCGTTTTATATTTATAGATATCACTCTCTTGGGCCATAAAAGCAGAAAAATGAAACGGCATACTCTCTGGCTCAAGCATAAAACCATGCTCGCCAGCAAGTGCTGCAATGATGTCTCTATCTGCGATTTGCTCCAGTTTTAAGTTATATACTTGCTTTGCTAATTGACTGCCTTCGATGTGTACTTTTTGATGCAATATCTCGCCTAATAAGAGATTAAATACCGTCAGTAAAAGCATAAAAGCAATCACATAAATACTTAGCATCCGTACTTGTGCATTTTTAAATTGAGTCACCATGGCTGTTACGCTGTTTGTACTAATAGCTCAAGTGTTGTTCAAGATCCCTATAAACACAAGGCTACAGCATGATTAAAGATAATTTTAGATTCGATAAATCGAGCAAAAAAGCCAAAACTGGCGTTTTTTTAAAGACCTATGAATTTGCAAATTTCAAATAAAAAATGTAACCGGAGCAAGTGCGTGGCAAGTTAAATTTGTTGGCATGCATTTTTTACCAACAAAGATAAAAAAAGGGCCTGTAAAAACAGACCCTTGAAAATAATTACTGATAATTTAAAACGGGATATCGTCATCAAAGTCGATTGGTGGTTCCATTGGGTTTGATGCGCCGCCTTGTGGAGCATTTTGTGGCTTAGGTGCAAAACCACCTTGTGGTTGCCCGCCACCTTGTGGAGCATAGCCGCCACTTTGGTATTGATTACTTTGCTGTGGTGCTGCAGCAGGTTGCTGACGAGCAGCTGGCGCTTGTTGTGGTGCTGGCGCATAACCACCGCTTTGCTGTGGTGCACTTTGCTGTTGAGTGTAACCACCTTGTTGTGGTGCGCTTTGCTGTGGAGCGCTCTGTTGCTGGCCGTAACCAGCTTGAGATTGACCGCCTTGGCTGTGCTGTTGGCCACCTTGATAACCGCCACCTTGCTGATCACCACCACGGGCACCTAGCATTTGCATTTGGCCAGTAAAGCCGTCTACCACGATCTCAGTGGTGTATTTCTCTTGGCCTTGTTGGTCAGTCCATTTACGGGTTTGAAGTTTGCCTTCAACGTAAATTTGTGACCCTTTACGGCAATATTCACCTACAATTTCAGCTAACTTGCCAAAAAACACAACACGGTGCCATTCTGTTTTATCAACCATTTGACCGGTGTTTTTGTCTTTATAGCTATCTGACGTAGCCAAGGTAATATTCGCTACACCATTGCCGTTAGGCATATAACGTACTTCTGGATCTTGACCTAAATTACCAACCAAGATTACTTTGTTCACACCGCGTGCCATGGACCTTTCTCCTATAAACGTTATATTAAACCAGCCGCTTTGCGGGCTTGGTCTAGGTCAAATTCTTTATCATCAATCTTTAAATAGCTACGATTTTCATCGCATACTACCGTTGCTTCTATTACACCTGGTAAAGCAACTAAACGAGACGCAAGGGTTTGCGCTTGCTGCTCATTACTTAATTCTGTCATTAAGCTTATCATTTTACTTCTTGGCGGGACTTGCATATTCCACGCAAGGATAAGCCATATTAACCCAACAACTGCGGCCGCGGCAAACACTGCTTGCGGCGTTGTTGATTGCGCAACGTAACCTCCTAAAATACCACCTAAAAAAGCACCAAAAAATTGCCCAGACGAAAATACTCCCATCGCCGAGCCTTTTTGATTGGCAGGTGAAAAGCGCGATACCAATGCCGGCATGGTCGCTTCTAAAAAGTTAAACGCGACAAAATAGGCCAACATACATAACGCCATGCCTATAATACTATCAACCCATAACGCCATTGCCGTCATACTCATAGTCAATAACGCAACTGAAGCGATAAAGGCCTGCTTTTCTTTTTCTTTGCGAATGGCGATGATCATCATAGGTGCCATTAACAAAAAGCCAAAGATCAACACCGGAATATATATTTGCCAATGTGCTGATGCGACCAGGCCATTGGCAATCAATTGCCCAGGTAGCGCAACAAAAATAGTGGTTAGGGTTAAATGGAGCAACATAATGCCCACATCTAAACGTGCTAATTGTGGGTGTTTAATAAGCTTTTTAATATCAGTAAAGCTGGCTAGCGTATCGCCTTTGGGCGCCTTATTAACGGCTTTTGGCACTAAAAATAGCACGATAAAAATACCAAGGATAGCCAATGCCGCCGTCAACCAAAATATACCCGCAATGCCCCAAGCCGCGGCGACCATAGGCCCAAGCAACATGGCGACAGCAAAGCTCATACCAATACTCATGCCGATTACGGCCATCACTTTTGGTCGTTGTTCGTCACGACTTAGATCAGAGGCAAAAGCAAGTAATGAACTGGCAATCGCCCCCATTCCTTGTAATGCACGTCCTACAGTGACCATTTGCAAGGAATCAGCAGTGGCTGCAATAACAGAGCCCACAGCAAACAAACATAAACCACCAACAATAACTTTTTTGCGGCCTATTTTATCTGATAACCAACCCATAGGTATTTGTAACAGCGCTTGTGTTAAACCATAAGCACCAATAGCAATACCAATCCATAACGGTGAAAACCCAGCTAAATCTTGTCCATAAATAGCCAGCACTGGCATTAACATAAATAAGCCAAGCATACGAAATGCAAACACACTCGCGAGCGATACTGCGGCGCGTTTTTCTCGTGAATTAAGTGAAGATGCTGTCATGATTCGCGTGTTCTTGCTGTCTATTAAAATTCGAGCAGGGATTCTAGCACAAGCTTAACAAGAAATAATCGTTTCAAACTGATGATTTTTCATTGATCAAGGATTAATCTTCGCACGTATTATGAGATACTCAGTAAATCAATTTGGTAATGAAACGAGATAGCATGGAAAACATTGAAGTCCGAGGCGCCCGCACGCACAATTTAAAAGACATCAGCCTAACCATTCCCCGTGATAAATTAATTGTTATCACCGGGCTATCTGGTTCAGGTAAATCGTCTTTAGCATTTGATACCTTATATGCAGAAGGGCAGCGTCGGTATGTAGAATCTTTATCGGCCTATGCCAGACAATTTTTATCTTTAATGGAAAAACCGGATGTTGATCATATTGAAGGGCTGTCGCCAGCAATTTCAATTGAACAAAAATCAACGTCACATAATCCTCGCTCCACCGTTGGTACCATTACCGAAATTTATGATTACTTACGCTTAATGTTTGCCCGTGTTGGTGAACCGCGTTGCCCTACTCACGATTTGCCACTCGCTGCACAAACCGTGAGCCAAATGGTCGACACTGTTTTAGCGTTCCCTGAAGGCAGTAAATTGATGTTACTGGCTCCTGTGATAAAAGAACGCAAAGGTGAGCACGTTAAGTTGTTAGAGCAACTTGCCAGTCAAGGTTATATTCGCGCCCGTATTGACGGCGAAGTATGCGACCTCTCTGATCCACCGACTTTAGAACTACATAAAAAACACACTATTGAAGTCGTAGTTGACCGCTTTAAAGTTAAAGATGGTTTACAACAACGCTTAGCTGAGTCGTTTGAAACCGCGTTAGAGCTGTCTGCTGGTGTAGCAACAATTGCCTCGATGGATGATTCAAGCGCCGAAGAGTTACTGCTCTCTGCTAACTTTGCTTGCCCAACTTGTGGCTATGCGATGAGCGAACTCGAACCACGGTTGTTCTCGTTTAATAACCCGGCGGGCGCATGTCAAAGTTGTGATGGTTTAGGGGTTCGTCAATATTTCGACCCAAATAGAGTGATTCAAAACCCTGAGTTAAGTTTATCTGGTGGGGCAATCAAAGGCTGGGATAAACGCAGTTTTTACTATTTTCAGATGCTGCAAGCGGTTGCTGAGCACTATAAATTTGATTTAGAAATGCCCTTTCAGGAACTGTCTAAAGACGCTAAAAAAATCATTTTAGAAGGTTCTGGCGAGACAAAAATTGCTTTTAACTACCGCAACGATCGAGGGGACTTAATAACTCGTAACCATGAGTTTGAAGGCGTGCTCAATAATATGAACCGCCGCTATCGTGAGACCGAATCAAATTCAGTGCGCGAAGAGCTGGCTAAATACCAAACCAGCCAAGCGTGCCCAAGTTGTAAAGGTTCGCGCCTACGCCAAGAAGCGCGCAGTGTATTTATCGGCCAAACTAACTTACCCGCTATCACCAGTATGAGTATTGGTGAAGCGATGAGCTTTTTTGAGCAACTAAGCTTAACCGGTCAAAAAGGCCAAATAGCTGAAAAAATCTTAAAAGAAATTCGCGATCGTTTATCGTTTTTGATCAATGTCGGCCTTAACTACCTTTCATTAGAGCGCAGTGCCGATACTTTATCTGGCGGTGAAGCGCAGCGGATCCGCCTAGCCAGCCAAATTGGTGCTGGCCTTGTTGGCGTAATGTATGTGCTTGATGAGCCATCGATTGGTTTACATCAACGCGATAACGACCGCTTATTAAAAACCCTTATCCACTTACGTGATCTCGGTAATACCGTGATTGTAGTTGAGCATGATGAAGATGCGATCCGCGCCGCCGATCACATTATTGATATTGGCCCCGGCGCTGGTGTACATGGCGGCTATGTAATAGCTCAAGGTACCCGTGATGATATTTTGGCCAGTGCAGAGTCTGTCACAGGGCAGTTTTTGTCGGGTAAACGCAAAATTGAAGTTCCCAAAGAGCGTCATAAAATCAACGACAAGTGGTTAGAGCTGTTTGGCGCTAGCGGTAATAACTTGAAAAATGTCGATTTAAAAATACCTTTTGGTTTGATGACTTGTATTACTGGTGTATCAGGCTCTGGTAAATCAACGCTTATCAACGACACTTTATTCAAACTCGCGCATACCGAACTAAATGGCGCAACCACCGCCGAAGCTGCACCATACAAATCAATTAGTGGCCTTGAGCATTTTGACAAAGTAATCGATATTGACCAAAGCCCCATTGGCCGTACGCCACGCTCAAACCCAGCCACATATACCGGTATTTTTACTGGTATCCGTGAGTTGTTTGCGGGTACGCAAGAATCACGCTCGCGTGGTTATAAAGTGGGTCGCTTTAGCTTTAACGTTAAAGGTGGTCGTTGTGAAGCCTGCCAAGGCGATGGCGTAATTAAAGTCGAAATGCACTTTTTACCGGATGTATACGTGCCGTGTGATGTCTGTAAAGGACAACGTTATAACCGCGAAACGCTCGAAGTACAGTACAAAGGTAAAAACATTCACCAAGTGCTTGAGATGACAGTGGAAGATGCGCACGACTATTTTGATAAGATACCCGCCATTGCACGCAAACTAAAAACCTTAATGGATGTCGGCTTGTCGTATATTCGCTTAGGTCAAGCAGCGACTACGCTCTCCGGTGGTGAAGCGCAGCGGGTTAAACTCGCCCGTGAGCTATCAAAACGTGATACAGGTAAAACCTTGTACATTTTGGATGAGCCAACTACAGGCTTGCACTTTGCCGATATTGAGCAATTATTAGTAGTGCTGCATCGCCTACGCGATCATGGCAATACTATCGTAGTTATTGAGCATAATCTTGATGTAATAAAAACAGCCGATTGGATCATTGATTTAGGTCCTGAAGGTGGCGCTGGCGGCGGTGAGATCCTCATTGCAGGCACGCCAGATGAAGTAGCCGAATGTGAGCGTTCACATACCGGTCACTATTTGAAACCCCTATTATTAAAATAGGGCTTTCCCTTTAAGTACTAAGGTTGGCCGGTGTTAAGATATATGAAAATCGCCAGATGGCATGCAAACAAACAGCTGAGGAAACAACAGCAAAATTTGCAACCTCATAAGCTGCGCTTTTATGAGCAAGGTAAAGCTATTTGGTTTAATCTTAACACCGCACAAAAGCTCTATTTATTGGCACTGCTCTGCCTAATTATATTTCAAAGTGGGTGGCTGTGCGCAGCTATCACCATAGTAGCGCTTACCATTGAGTTTTGGCCTAAGTTCAATAAGCTCTGGCATTCACTGGCTGGCAAAGCACTTATACTGATATTTTATGCCAGTATCGCCAACTTTGTGCTGGCCGACGCCAGTGGCATCGTCAATAATGTTACTCATGTTTCTGCAACACATTTTAATTACACCCACAATTTCGCCACACTACTTTACTTACCGCCCTGGGCGCTGGGTATCTCTTTATCGACATTACTATTATTGCAATTGATATTACCGTTTTACATTTTTGCGCTATTAATAATCAAGCCATTTGGTTCGCAGCGGGTAAAGTTTATTAGCCAAAGCTATTCACCTTTGCTTACCGCTTCTATACGGTTCTTTTTATCAACCATTGTAATAATCAATCTAATGTCTTTTGTTGACGACAAAGACACCGATGCCGTTATTGATGACATTGTAAGCAACTTCGTTAGCAGCAAAGCGCTCTCAAGCCAATCACTAACAGAGCAACAAGAAGTTGAAGTTGTCGAAGAGCTCAGCCAAAAAATACATGGACAACTGCCAAGTGAGGATATTACAGAAACACCTCCCGCGCCGCCCATAACCAACATGGAAGAAGATGAAACCACTCAATCCGTGCGATTATTCTTTAACACAAAAGGTTACTTTGAACGCAGCAAACGCTTAATTGCTATGTTTGCTTACACCTACGAAGCAGATCAGTACTCCCGTTGCAAAAAATCAGACGACAGTAAAGCAATTGAGATTAACGACTACGAAATTGTTGAAATTGCACCAGATAACAGCAAACCTTACGGTTACAGTTTTACGGTAAAAGCCTGCCAATCGCCGGGTATTAAAGCGCCATAGCGGGCTTGTAATGGTACAGTGATTTTGGTCACCCATTAAGAAAAAAATGTTAAAAAAACTTTATGATGGGTGTCTTCTTTGTATTCATTTATTAATACTTTTTCGCCGTCTTTAAACTAAAAACCAGTAACCAAAATAAATAAAAATTCAACACATTTAATAAGATGAAGGCACCTTTTTGATTATAGAGGTCATCCGTTTTGTGGCCTTTAAAGTCCCAGGTAAAAACCCAGCCAAATACCCAAAAAAGCAACATGCTCAATAGAACAACAAAAGCTAGGATTATCTTGAGGCGAACAACCCAATTGCTAGGGCCAAAATAAACAAAGCCAAACCCTTTCGTTAAAAAAAATAACTGACACACGTATATTGGCATATCAACCAGCACACAAAAGGCAAGCCAATTATAAAAGTCGGGCTTTGCAGAGGCATTATTGATATTTATAAAGATCGGCAATCTATTTAATAGCTGAATCAAATCGACTGACAAATAGCTCCACTCAAATAACAAAAAACAAAAAGTGCTTACCAATAAAACCAGAGTAAAATGACAGAGAATAGCTCCCTTAAACTTATAAGATAAATACACTTCATCGACGGTTACATTAATTCTGCTCATAAGTCACATCATCCACTAAATTTGATTTCCTTCAACACCATCTTAATTAAAGTCTAGTCCCTTGCACTAAAACTGAACACAGCACTAAGCGATGTTCTTTAGTTAAAATACTTCTGAGCTGAGATAGCCCAGAAGTACTATGCCTTCTTGATTTGTTGTAATCAACTTCAATGTATTAAGATACCGCTTGGCGTATTGTTTTACACTTCATAATTATCTCGCCATGTGTGATGGTTTAATGAAACTGGGTGCCAGCGAGCAACGAGCCATAGCATGTGGGAGCACTAGTATCAAAGTACCAAAAGTAAGCGTTGGAAGTGAGGTCCTTGTAGAAGCTCAAAAACAAAAGGAATTAATATTGCTCTAGGTAATGACTATTTAGCTTCATGAGGTTTAACGTTACTTAGAGATATTTGGATAAATATTTATTACGGAAGATGAACCGCCCATTGCACTTTATATTTAATAAAAAGTGCTTGATGGGTGATGTAGGCCCTGGAGGTTAGAGATCTCCGGCTACCCGATTAGGCTTTTTTGTAAACGAAAAAACGAAATATTAAAGCTTGAAATAATGCTGCGAGACCAAGCAACAACGAACCTTTATAAAACAAGCACGGTATAACAAATACAATTGGCAAAGCAGCGTAGTATAAATAAGAACCATTAGTATATTTGCTTATTACAAAATGGAGAGGGAATCCAATTACTAACCATCCAGCAATAGAAATAAGCAAATACACACCTATGTATAGCAATAGCGTAACAACAAAACCTAAAATATCGTTCTCTGATGATGTAAAACTATTAATTAAA
>NZ_DRGM01000027.1 GCF_011050055.1 Pseudoalteromonas prydzensis
ACTTTTAAGTGTTGACATAATAATTTGCAACACTCAAACTTTTTGGCTTACCGCTTACCGCTTACCGCTTACCGCTTACCGCTTACCGCTTACCGCTTACCGCTTACCGCTTACCGCTTACCGCTTACCGCTTACCGCTTACCGCTTACCGCTTACCGCTTACCGCTTAGGATTGTGGCTGCCCGTATATTTGCTCTGCGCGGTTAAACAGCACCCACGACGTTAAAATATATTTATCATTCGACACTGGCTTATTACCGCGATGAGTATGAGTAAAGTAGCCAGGGGCAATCACCATAGTGCCTTTTTTCGGGGCTATTTTACGATTTTGATAATAAAACTCGGTTTCACCGCCTTCTTCAACATCGTTTAAATAAAACATAAATAACAATACTCGATGCAGTGCTTCGTTATGCTGTAACTGTGGGTACACTTCACTGTGCCAATATGGGTAGCCGCCTTTATTTACCTCATATTTTTGCGCTTGGATATTACCGAGTCGAAAAATTTGCTGTACCAATAAAGGTAATTGCGGTTTACCTATCTCGTCAAAATTAGCGTGGGTTAAATCAACCGGTTGCCCTGTTTGGGGGTGGTACACTTTTAAACCAAACGCCCCAATCATCATAAAAATATGTTCTTCAATGTAGTTAAAAACATATTGTGCAGTGGTTTGTTGAATATGTTTTAATTGCTCAGCGTATTCAGGATGATTGTTTAAGTGTAAGTCGTGGCTATCTTTTTTATTAAGATCTATGCCGCCTGATGTCATCCCTTGTTTTATATGCGGGCTTTGCGAAAAGGTGGTGATAAAGTTATCGCAAAAGTCATTACTGAGCGCGTTGTCATACACGCGGATAAAGTCCGTCATGAGTTACCTGTTTAATTATTATTGGATTATTATGTTTACTGAAAAAGTGATGCCGCGCTTTAGCGAAACGGATGCACTCGGACACATCAACAATACCGTACTCCCTGTTTGGTTTGAAGCCGCACGTGCGCCTATTTTTAAATTTTTTACCCCCGATTTAAACCCGCACGACTGGAAGCTTATTATTGCTAAGATTGAGGTGTCGTTCGTCGGCGAGCTATTTTATGCCCATGAAGTGACGATTAACACCAGCATAGAGCAGATTGGTAATAGCTCATTTGTGCTTCGCCAAGAGGCGTGGCAGCAAGATAAATGCTGCGCCACTGGTAAAACGGTGCTGGTACGTTATGACTTTGCAAGCAAAACAAAGCAAACACTTTCGGCTGATGAAAAGGCCGCATTGAGCGATCATCTTATTGCAACTAGTTAATCGCAGCTTAGCTTTGACAAGCTGGGTGTTTAGTTAAATATTGCCCCAGTGCAACCACTTGTTTTTGATTAAAGCGCAGTCCAAGTTTTGTTCTGCGCCACAATATATCTGCGCTGGTTCTTGCCCATTCATGATTGACTAAGTAATCAACTTCTTGCGTATACAGGCCATGACCAAAGTGATAGCCTAAATCGCCCAGAGCTTGGCTGTTACCCAGTAATTGATAACTAAGCGTGCCATAACTGCGAGCCATACGCTTTAAGGTGTCGATTGCCAGCCAAGGATAGCTGCTTTCTAGCTGTGCGATAAGGTATGCTTGGTTACTAAAGTCACCGCCGGGTAAAGGGGCATCTTTCGTCCATGAGCGACTCATTTGTGGGTAAAAAGAGGCTAACTTATTAACGGCGTTTTCTGCAAGCTTTCGATAGGTGGTAATTTTACCACCAAATACACTTAATAAAGCAGCGTGATCAGTGTCGTTGTTTAATATCAACTTGTAATCGCGGGTGACTGCTTGAGCATCTGTTGATTTGTCATCTAATAGCGGGCGCACACCACTAAACGTGTGCACAATATCGGCCGCGCTTATTGAGTTTTTAAAGTAATGATTAGTGATACTGATCAGGTATTGTACTTCTTGCTCACTAATTTTTACATCAGCAATATCGCCTGTGTACTCTTCATCGGTGGTGCCAATCAGAGAGTAATCCTGTTCATAAGGAATGACAAAGACAATACGGTTATCCTCGTTTTGTAAAATATAGGCAACTGGCTGGCTATGGATTCGAGGCACCACAATGTGACTGCCTTTCACAAGGCGAATGGTGTGTGGTGTGGGCTGGGTAAATACATCTGTAAATAATGACGCGACCCAAGGGCCTGCGGCATTTACAACACTTTTGGCCTTAATGTGTAGTTGCTGTTTGCTCGCTTGTTGCTCTAAAATCACATCCCAGTCATTGGCATTACGCGTTGCTTTAATGCAGCGTGTACGTGTTGCAATGGTGGCTCCCAAATTATGTGCTGCCTGTGCGTTTAAGATCACTAAACGCGCGTCATCTACCCAGCCATCAGCATATTCAAAGCCTTGGGTAATACTACTGTTCAGTACGCTGTCGCTGTTAAATTCAATTGTTTTTGAAGCAGGTAAAGTATTACGTTTGGCTAGGTGATCGTAAATAAATAATCCCACTCGAATCATCCATGGCGATCGTAAATGTGCTTGATGAGGTAGTCTAAAAGAGAGTGGCCACATAATATGCGGCGCTTTTTTTAACAGTACTTCACGCTCACGTAATGCTTCTCTTACTAGCCTAAACTGATAATTCTCTAAATAACGCAACCCGCCATGGATAAGTTTGCTGCTATTAGAGGAGGTCGCTGACGCTAAATCGTCTTGCTCACATAATAATACTTTCAAGCCGCGACCACTGGCATCGGCTGCTATTCCGGCGCCATTAATACCGCCGCCAATGATGAGTAAATCATATTCGTTGTCGTGTGCGCTCATAGATCCCTCAGTGTTTACTCACTCTCGTCGTCAGAGCTATTAGAAAGTCTAACCTGTGCAATGCAATGTAGCCACTTTGCATATAAATCGTTGCGCTCGTCGCTACTCATGGTCGGTTCAAAACGACGATCGCTTTTCCACATAGTGGCAAGCTGTGCCGTTGATTCATACACGCCAGTTTGTAGCCCTGCTAAGTAAGCAACCCCCAATGAAGTAGTTTCAGTTAAGGTAGGGCGCTCAACACTCGCACCTAAAATATTAGCTAAAAACGCCATAGCCCAATTATTATTAGCCATGCCGCCGTCAACGCGCAAGATACTGGGGCGCAAGCCATCCCCTTCCATCGCTTTTTGTAAATCTTTAGTTTGATAACCCACTGATTGCAAAGCTGCCGCGACAATCGTACTAATACCTGAATCTCGAGTAAGCCCTAAAATAGCGCCTCGGGCATTGGCATCCCAATAGGGGGCGCCTAAGCCGGTAAACGAGGGCACTAAAAATACCCCATGATCTAAGGGCACTCCTTTGACGAGGGCTTCACTTTCTCCCGCGTTTTCTAATAATTTTAAGCCCTCTACAATCCACTGCATGGTGGCACCAGCCATAAAAATACTGCCTTCAATGGCATAGGTAGGTTTGCCGTTGAGCCTATATGCGATAGTGGTTAATAAGCGATTGTTTGACTTTAGTGCTTTATCACCGGTATTCAGCATTAAAAAACAGCCTGTTCCGTAGGTGCTTTTTGCCATACCTTCTTCAAAACACGCTTGGCCAATTAAAGCGGCTTGCTGATCGCCCGCTATGCCGCTAATTGGAATTTCACCACCGAATAACTCGCTGCTAGTAACACCAAAGTCAGCCGCTGAGTCCATCACTTCAGGCAGCATCGAGGCTGGAATATCAAATAAGGCGAGTAAGTCTTCATCCCAGCATTGCTGGTGAATGTTAAACAGTAAGGTGCGAGAGGCATTGGTTGCATCGGTTCGATGTACTTTACCATCGGTTAATTGCCATAGTAAGTAGCTGTCTACCGTACCAAACGCCAGTTCACCTGCTTGTGCTTGCTCTTTAGCGCCAGTGACGTTATCTAAGATCCAACGAATTTTGGTGGCAGAAAAGTACGGATCGAGTAATAAACCGGTTTTATCATTGACGGTTTTACTGTGCCCAGCATCGCGCAAACTATCACAGTACTCACTGCTGCGTCGGTCTTGCCACACAATGGCGTTATAAATAGCTTGACCGGTTTTTTTATTCCACACTAAGGTGGTTTCTCGTTGATTCGCAATGCCGATGGCAATAATGTCTTTGGCGCTGACATGTTGCTCGGCTAATACTGTTTTACAACTACTGAGTACGGTTTGCCAAATATCTTCAGGGTCGTGTTCAACCCAGCCATTTTGCACAAAATGTTGCGGGAAGGTTTGTTGCGCGGTGCCAAAAACCTCGGCATCTTTGCTGTATAAGATGGCACGAGAGCTCGTCGTTCCTTGATCAATCGAGAGTATGTATTTGCACATAAAATATAATGGTATTTAACTTAGATAAAGATAGCTTGGCTCTAAGCTAAACGAATAGCAACGCTTTTGCACCATAATGGATGAAATTATAAGCAACTGGGATGAGTGAAAAGAAACTATGATTCAGTGCTGGTGCTGGCGCTTAGTGTTAAATAAGCGCCAGCTATAATTATTTGGCAGCATCGGTTAATTGCTGATGCAGCCAATCTTTTAACGCCATTCTATCGTGTTTTAATTGATGCATTGCTTCATCATCAATAGGGGCACCTTGTAACTCCAACACACGGATTTCTTTATCAATCGCATTGTATTGCTTTGCCCTTGCTGCGAACTCTGCATTATCAGTGTTGAGCTGAGTGATAGTGCATTGGTATTCAGGAAAATCTTTAGTCAATGAATGATCTTCGCCTAACATTGGTCGCTCCTTATTAAAGCGTGTTACATATTAATCTCGATAGATAAACACGCATGGGTTTAAGTTAAATTTAATGCTCTGAGGCGTTATGCCAATACAATAGAGCTTGGGCTGATTTAAAATAAATCAACATCAAGCGCAGCATTATCGTTATTAAAGTAATTTATCTTTGCCCGAAGACAAAACACTGACACTCGTGCAGGCTTAAGTTAGAATGTGGGCGCAGGCAGTTGCCTACAAACAATTACTATTTTGAGTGCTTTATTACATGCTTTTAATGATCGATAACTACGACTCGTTTACCTACAACTTGGTACAGTATTTTCAACGTTTAGATCAAGAGGTGCTAGTAAAGCGCAATGATGAGATCTCGGTTAGTCAAATAGCTCAGTTAAACCCTCAGCATATCGTGATATCTCCCGGCCCATGTACGCCGAATGAAGCGGGTATATCTTTAGAGCTGGTTGCGCAATTAAAAGGTCAGTTGCCAATTTTAGGTATTTGCTTAGGTCATCAAACAATAGCACAAGCACTTGGTGCGAACATTGTTAGGGCAAAGCAAGTGATGCATGGTAAAACCTCGCCAATTTATCATGCCAACCAAGGTGTATTTGCCGGCTTGCCAAATCCATTAACAGTGTGCCGTTATCATTCGTTGGTTGTTGAACAAGATAGCATTCCTGATGAGCTGCAGATCACCGCTTGGACGGAAACAGAAAATGGCCAGTTAGATGAAATAATGGGCTTAGTTCATAACAGCTTAGCGTTAGAAGGGGTACAATTTCATCCCGAAGCTATTTTAACCGAGCGAGGGCTCGAATTACTTGCTAACTTTTTAACTCGGTTCTAGGCTTATGCTAATAAGCGTAATTACTCCTTTAATTTTTATATAAAGATAATAATGAATGACAGATGAAATACGCCAACAAAGGACAGCCAAGGCATTAGAGCAACGAGCCCATGATTTGTTGCTTGGACATAGCTTTGCGCAACGTCAAATTGGCTATATTCATACTCTAGATATAAATTATGGAGAAGCGATAAAGCAGCGCACCTTACTTGAGGTTGAAGTTGCGGCGCAGAAAATACGTAAACTCTCCAGCACTTCGCACCATAAGTACCGCGCTCAGGCCAGCCAGCAGTTACATCAAGTTATTGATACCGCGATGAACAAGCAGTTAGCCGATATAGACACGGTACTGCATGAAACGATTGGCATTGAAGATAATGTCCCCGCAATTTTAGACATCCTTGCTGTAAAGTCAGCATCGGTAGGCCGCCTTGAGCCATTAGTTAAAGATTTAACTTGGTTAGGACGTGAGTTAGTCACTTTTGTGAACTTGCCTTATTATCGCGCGCAGCGCAATAAACATACTTCGGTCAAAGTTGATAACCCAGCTTTAGCGCTGCGCTATATTGGTTTAGATAACTTGCAGTTTGTTGTGCCTACCTTTGCGGTGCGTCATTGGATGCCGCACAGCACCGAACCATTTCCATTATTAAAACGTCGCCTACGCGATAACTCGATGGCCTGTGCGATTGCTGCGCAAGAGTTGGCAAAGCTCAATGGCATTAATGAAGTTCACGCATTTACCTTAGGTATGCTACTCGATGTGGGTAAGATTGCTTTGATCAGGCTGTATCTACGTACATTCGAACGAGTTTGGCAGCGCAAAGTAACCCTTGCCCGAGAAGAACAACACAAAGATTTACACACTGCATTATTAGAGTTAAAACCTGATCCGCTATTTTTAAGTACTTTACTGAATCAGCATGCGCTTAAAGTGACAGCAACGGTGATTGAGAAAATGGCGTTTCGGTATTTGCCATTTAATGCCGTGCTATCGCAATTGGTTAATGGTGTGGCCAAAGGTGACTCAGCATTGCCGCTAACAATGTTAATACGCAAAGCACGCTGTTATAGCCAAGCAGTTAGTTTGAATGCCCATCAGTTGCTAGAAAGTGATGAAAAATCACTCTGGTTTGATTACGTTGGGTTAGCAAAACAGGAACTAGAGCAGCTTGAAAAAACCAATTTGCAGCACTTTCATATTAAAATTGACTAGTTTCATAAATTTTTTGTTAATTTTTTTACGACTATTCATTCATCATTAATATCTACTCTCACCCATATTTTATCTTGCAAAGCGCTGCTTGGTGGGTGGTGGGGCAGCGATATCGAATAAACAACCCCATAATTCGTTATTCAGATAGTTATTCACTATCTCTGAAATTATATCTCAAAGCCTTTAATAACAAGGGCTACATGAAAGTTTTATAAGAGACAATAACGAAAAACTCTGAAATAATGATTATCTGAAAATTGAACCAGAGAGTATTTTTTGGCGATGTGAGCTATGCTGATTTACGCCAAAGGAGATGGTACAACAGTCCATCATCAAGCCTATTTTTTAAACTTTCTGTAGGATCACAATTAAGAGGATATAAAATGACAGTCAATCGCGAATTATTTGATCAAGTAATGGTTCCTAACTACGCACCTTCAAGCGTTATTCCTGTTCGTGGCGAAGGCTCACGTGTATGGGATCAGCAAGGTCGTGAATATATCGATTTTGCCGGTGGTATCGCTGTTAACTGTCTAGGTCATTGTCATCCAGCATTGGTTAAAGCATTAAAAGAGCAAGGCGAAAAAATCTGGCACTTATCAAATGTCATGACTAATGAGCCAGCACTACGTTTAGCTAAAAAATTGGTAGATGCGACATTTGCTGAAAAAGTTTATTTCGCTAACTCAGGCGCAGAAGCAAATGAAGGCGCACTAAAATTAGCGCGTCGTGTTGCGCTGGAAAATTTTGGTGAGCAAAAATCGCAAATCATCGCTTTCAATAAAGGTTTCCATGGCCGTACATTCTTTACTGTAACCGTGGGCGGTCAAGCTGCTTACTCTGATGGTTTTGGTCCAAAACCTGGCGATATCGTACATTGTGATTTTAACGATCTAGCGGCCTTTGCAGCACTGATCTCTGATAACACCTGTGCGGTAATGATGGAGCCATTACAAGGTGAAGGCGGCATTATCTCTGCTACTGACGAGTTTGCTCAAGGTGTACGTGAGTTATGTACTAAACATAACGCATTGCTTATTTTTGATGAAGTACAAACTGGTGTTGGCCGTACTGGCGATCTTTACGCGTACCAAGGTTTAAATGTAGTACCTGATATTTTAACTACAGCTAAAGCACTTGGCGGCGGTTTCCCAATTGGTGCAATGATCACCACGACTGAGATTGCTAAGCACCTTAAAGTGGGCACGCATGGTTCTACTTATGGCGGCAACCCGTTGGCATGTGCTGTTGGTGAAGCGGCTTTTGATACTGTAAATACGCCTGAAGTATTAGCTGGTGTTAAAGCTAAAGCTGCATTATTCAATGAACTATTAACTGCAATTAACGATAAGTACAACGTATTTTCGGAAATTCGTGGTCAAGGTTTATTAATTGGTGCCGTGGTTAATGAGCAGTTTAAAGGTCGTGCTAAAGAGTTTTTAGTAGCAGGTACCGCTGAGGGCGTAATGTCGTTAGTAGCCGGTGCCGATGTGGTGCGTTTTACGCCATCTTTAGTGATCCCAGAAGCGGATATCCGTGAAGGGATGGCACGTTTTGAAAAAGCCGTAGCCAACGTTGTGAACGGTTAAGCAACAGCTCTGATCATAATAAGGGCAAGTAGCAAGCTTGCCCTACTATTCTTAATTTACCGTTATTTATAAGGGAGCAAGCGGACTCATGATGATCCTTCGCCCAATCCAGCAATGTGATTACCCAGCTTTATTGAAAATTGCCCACGAATCAGGGCATGGTTTTACCTCTTTACCTAATAACGAAGAGTTATTACAAAAGAAGATTGACCATTCGATAAGCTCATTCGCAAAAAGTGCATCTCACCCAGGTGATGAAGGTTACTTGTTTGTTCTTGAAGATAGCGAAACTGGTGAGGTCGTTGGTACCTCTGCAATAGAAGCTGCGGTCGGTTTAGATGATGCGTTTTATCACTATCATTTAAGTAAAGCCATTCATTCATCTCGTACATTGAATGTATATAAAGCGGTTGATATTTTAACCTTGTGTAATGACTACACAGGGGCTACAGAGCTTTGTACGCTGTTTTTAAAAGATGGTTACCGTAAAAACAATAACGGTAAGCTGCTTTCAAAAGCACGTTTTATGTTCATCAAGCAGCACCAAGAACGCTTTGCTGAAACCGTAATCGCAGAAATGCGCGGTGTTTCTAACGAGCAGGGCAGTAGTCCATTTTGGCAATGGTTAGAAGAACACTTTTTCTCGATGGATTTTCCAACAGCTGATTACTTAACCGGTATTGGCCAAAAAGTGTTTATTGCTGAACTCATGCCAAAGTACCCAATTTACGTCAACTTATTAAGTAAAGAAGCGCAAGCGGTGATCGGCAAGGTGCACAATAATACCCGCCCTGCGATTGAACTACTGAAAAGTGAAGGCTTCACCTTTAATGGCTACGTTGACATTTTTGACGCTGGCCCAACGGTAGAAGCAAAAGTAGATAATATTGCAACTATTCGTAATGCTAAAAACTTTACCGTAAAAATCGGTGAAAACAGCGGCGAGACGACTGTGATGCTAGCGAATGAAAAACTTAATGATTTTAGAGCAACCGTTGCACAACTAAACTTTGCTGCAACGAGTGAAGATATCACCTTGTCGCAAGCAATGGCAGATGCACTGCACTTACAAGCGGGCGATATCGTTACTGCGGTAAGTTTATAATTTAGGAGAAAGTACATGACTCATCCTGCACAATTTATTAATGGTCAATGGTCGCAAGGCCAAGGCGATGCATTTAATTCAGTAAACCCAGCCAATAACGAAATTATTTGGCAAGCAAACTCAGCCACCAGTGAGCAAGTAGACAGCGCTGTTAATTCTGCGCGTGCAGCATTTTATAGCTGGGCTGATAAATCATTTGCAGAGCGCCTAGCGATTGTAAAAACGTTTGCCGAAACCCTAAAAGAGCACAGCGAAGAGCTTGCTGTAGTAATAGCCCAAGAAACGGGTAAGCCGTTATGGGAAACTCGCACTGAAGCGGGTGCTATGGTCGGTAAAATTGCGATTTCTGAAAAAGCCTTTTTAGAGCGCACTGGCGAAGTAGAAAACCCAATGCCGCAAGGTCGTGCGATGATCCGCCATAAGCCTCACGGTGTAGTGGCGGTGTTTGGCCCGTATAACTTCCCTGGTCACTTACCTAACGGCCATATTGTACCTGCGTTATTAGCGGGCAATACCGTGGTGTTTAAACCATCGGAGCTAACGCCAGCGGTTGCTGAGCTAACGCTTAAGTTATGGCAAAAGGCCGGTTTACCAGCAGGTGTAATCAACCTAGTGCAAGGTGAAGTAGCCACAGGTAAGGCTCTTGCTGCTCACAAAGGTATTGATGGCTTATTCTTTACCGGTTCATCACGCACCGGCCATATTCTGCATGAGCAGTTTGCCGGTCAACCAGGTAAAATCTTAGCATTAGAAATGGGCGGTAATAATCCGCTAATTATTACTGAGGTTGCTGATACCAAAGCGGTTATTCACGATATTATTCAATCAGCATTTATCTCAAGTGGTCAACGTTGTACCTGTGCACGCAAGCTGTTTTTACCAGCAGGTGATCAAGGCGATGTAATTTTAGCCGGTTTAATTAGTGCGACGCAAGCCATCAAAGTGGGCAACTACGATGATGCCGAGCAACCGTTTATGGGCTCGATGATCTCATCAGCAGCGGCTGCGGGTATGGTAAAAGCACAGCAACAACTTGTTGAGCTTGGCGCTGAGGTGTTAGTTGAACTTAAGCACACTGAAAATACGGGTTTTGTAACACCAGGTATTATTGAATGTACTGATGTTGCTAACTTCCCAGATGAAGAGCACTTTGGGCCGTTATTAAAAGTATTCCGTTTTACTGATTTTGACAGCGCGATTGATAAAGCCAACGACACTAGCTTTGGTTTATCGGCGGGTTTACTCAGTGATAATGCGGCAGATTACGACCATTTCTTACGTCGCATTCGTGCCGGTATCGTTAACTGGAACCGCCCAATCACTGGCGCGTCAAGTGCTGCACCATTTGGTGGTATTGGCGCATCGGGTAATCATCGTGCAAGTGCTTACTATGCAGCTGATTACTGCGCATACCCTGTTGCCTCTGTTGAACTTGAAAAAGTAGCAATGCCGGCAACATTAAGCCCTGGCTTAAAAATCGATTAATCGATTTTGGTCAAATAGTAATAAATAACTAAAAAAGCAGCCTTGGCTGCTTTTTTTGTATTGGTTAATGCTCAAAGGTAGCAATTAAAAGCACTTTCTGCTTAAATCAATACAGTCGTTTTAATTAGGTGTGAGTAATTATGGTTTTAGATAGGCAAGGATATGATGATTTGATCATGTATCTTACTCAAAATTTAGCATTATTTGAGAAGTCCGGCGAAATAAAACCAGGCGCTCCTACAATTATGGAGCTGATTGAAGATGATATTGCTGAAAATGTCATGTTGTTATGTCAGCAACATACAGAACTTTCCACCGAGCAACGCAGCCAAATCGTGCGTGAAGTAGATGGCATTGTATACGACTTACAAGAAGTCCTCAGCAGCGTCACCAGTAATCAAGTGACAATAGAGCAACATGCATTTATTGATGAATTTGCCGCATTGGTAAAAAACCTCTTTGATAGCGCCGTAGTTGAAAGTGCCTAACCATTCCAATTATCGTTTTTAATTTGCAACTGCGTGTGACTTCCTTACAATCAGGGAAATAACTTCTTTGAGAGTCATAAAATGCAAGCGAATGTAAAATGGGTTGCAGGCGATACCTTCCTGGGTCGTTCTAATTCTGGTCATAATGTTGTGTTTGATGCTGGTAGCGATAGCGCTGCACCAAGCCCAATGGAAATGGTATTAATGTCCGTTGGTTGTTGCTCATCGGTTGATGTGGTGAGTATTTTAAAAAAAGCCAAACAAAACTTCTCCGATGTACAAGTACAATTAAGCGCTGAACGTGCTGAATCCGCCCCTCGTGTATTTACTAAAATTAACTTGCACTTTGTTGTGACTGGCGACAAGGTCTCTGAAAAGCACCTTGCGCGTGCCGTGCAACTGTCGGCAGAGAAGTATTGTTCAGTGGCATTAATGCTTGATAAAACAGTAGAAATTACCCACACGCACGAAGTTATCCAAGAACAGGGAAAATAACGCTTTTTCCTGCGGTGAAATTCGTATAAAATCCGCGAACTTTTCATTCTGCTCTGGCAGATTTCACTTGTTTATAGGTTGGTTTATCATGAACAAACCCTTCGATAAAATTAAACTTCATGGCTTTAATAACTTAACCAAAAGTTTAAGCTTTAGTATTTACGATATTTGCTACGCAAAGACTGAGCAACAACGTAAAGAATATATTGAATATATCGACGAACAGTACAGTGCTGATCGACTAACCGATATTTTAGGTGAAGTAGTGGACATTATCGGTGCGAATATTTTAAATGTTTCGCGTCAAGATTACGATCCACAAGGTGCCAGTGTAACAATTCTGATCTCAGAAGAGCCAATTGAGCAGCAGCAGACCTATGAAGTTGATGAAGCACCAGGGCCATTACCTGAAACCGTGGTTGCTCACTTAGATAAAAGCCACATCTGTGTTCATACTTATCCTGAAGCGCACCCTGATGATGGTATTTGTACTTTCCGTGCTGATATCGAAGTATCAACCTGTGGCATTATCTCGCCATTAAAAGCGTTAAACTTTCTAATTCACAGCTTAGAGTCAGATGTTGTAACAATTGACTACCGTGTTCGTGGTTTTACCCGTGACGTAGATGGTGTTAAACACTATATCGATCACGCGATTAATTCAATTCAAAACTACATGACCGAAGATACCAAAGAAGCGTACCAAATGATGGACGTGAATGTGTATCAAGAAAACTTGTTCCACACTAAGATGATGCTAAAAGAAACCGATCTAAATACTTATTTATTTGGTGTCACTACCAGCGATTTATCTGAACAGGAAGAAGAAGAAATTCGTTCTAAGTTAACCCGTGAAATGCAAGAAATCTTCTACGGCCGTAACTTGCCAGAAACAGAATAAGCTCGCTTAATTAG
Organism: Pseudoalteromonas prydzensis; assembly: GCF_011050055.1. Classification (GTDB taxonomy): domain Bacteria; phylum Pseudomonadota; class Gammaproteobacteria; order Enterobacterales; family Alteromonadaceae; genus Pseudoalteromonas; species Pseudoalteromonas prydzensis_A. The sequence continues at coordinate 12,890 of NZ_DRGM01000027.1, forward strand.
CTAGTTTTAAAAAACGGCGTGCAATTTACATTGCGCGCCGTTTTTTATTAAAGTTGCTAAATACTGCTACGAAAGCAAATGAAAACACCATCCTTCCTAAATCTACCTCCTAAATTAGCCTGAAAATGTTGATGGCGACATTCCTTGACGCTAGCAGCCGTGGCTAATAGTCTAAGTAAACAGCCCGTCACCTATTATGGATCAATATGCAGAATCAAGGCCTGGCACAGCAACTATTTTTGGCACAGCAAGTGCGACAGCATGAAGCAAAGGCTGCGGCCTTGGCAGGCGTTAGTATGTTCACTTTGATGGAGCGCGCAGGGCATGCGGTATTTTCGCAGTGTATCGAGCACGTTCCGAATGCCCAGCGTTACTTTATTCTGGTCGGCTATGGTAATAATGCGGGTGATGGCTATATCGTAGCAAGCCTTGCCAAGCAAGCCGGTAAAGAAGTTGTAGTACTTGCAGCCGATACCGGTAAATGTCTCAGTGGGGATGCGCTTACAGCTCAGCAACGTTGGCAAGCATTGGGGGGCGAAGTTGAAAGTTACACGCAAGGTCGTCTTAATAATGCCGATATTATTATTGATGGTTTGTTAGGAACCGGAATTAATAGTCAAGTTCGTGGGCCATTTTTAACGATGATTGAAGATGCCAACGCGCAGCCTAGCACAATAGTGGCAATTGATTTACCTTCAGGCATAGACGCCGACACCGGGCTGCCACTTGGCATCGCTATCCAAGCTGATATTACCGTTACTTTTGTGGGGATCAAACAAGGCTTAGTAACCGGTGCTGGGCGAAGTGCTGCAGGCAAACTCGTTTTTAATGATCTAGGAATTGCAGAACCATTTGCCAAGTTAGCGAATGCTAGCGCAACACTCATCAATATTACTAGCTTTAAACCACTTGCTGCACGAAGTCGCAATAGCCAGAAAGGGAACCACGGCAAGCTGTTATGCGTCGGTGGGAATCAAGGTACTAGCGGGGCCATTCGTTTATCAAGTGAAGCAGCACTTCGTACAGGCGCTGCAATGGTGCGTGTTTATACTCATCAAAGCAGTGTACACGTCGTTAGTAGTGGTCGCCCTGAATTAATGGTCAGTTGCGACAGTTTATCCGCAGCTCTTGATTGGGCTAATTGTGTCATTATTGGTCCAGGTCTTGGTCAGGATAGTTGGGCGCAAACGACATTTCAGCAGGCTATACAATATTGCTTAGCAAATAATTTACCATTAGTTATTGATGCTGATGGCTTAAACTTGTTGGCTAAACATAGTTTAGAGTATCGCCTTAAAAATTGCATAATAACCCCGCATGCTGGGGAAGCCTCACGGCTAATGCAAGTCTCAATTGCTGAGATTGAAGCAAATCGCTTTCATTCTGCCACTGCTTTAGCTAAACGTTATACCAGTACCTGCGTGCTGAAAGGGGCGGGTAGCCTGATCGCCAACGGGCAGCAAACTTGGCTGTGCGAAAATGGTAATCCAGCGCTTGCTGTGGGTGGCAGTGGTGATGTGCTTACCGGCATCATTGGTGCGTTACTTGCTCAAGGCTTAGCCGCTGATCAAGCCGCATGTTACGGTGTGACATTGCACGCTAAAGCAGCCGATATTTTGGCCGAACGCGAAGGGGAGCGCGGTATGTTGCCAAGTGATTTATTTGCGATTGTCAGGCAGCTTATTAATGGTAAATAGCGGTTAAATATACTTTTTACTCACTATTTTTCGGAACTCGTTTTGCTAAATACAGCACAGTCCCTATACTCTAATTTGCGCGGCTATTATTTACTACTGAGGTAAAAAGAAGATGTTGATACAAAAAAAAATGTACCTAGGGAGTTTTCTGCTGCTGTTGTTTGCTTTAATTATTCTGTCAGGAATAATGCAGCTAGTTGTTACGCCAATCATTAAAAATGACGCTATATCCAGCGCAAAATTACAAGCAAAGGTGATCGGCGAATCATTAGCAAAAGATTTAGCTAAAAGTGCCACCTTAACGCAAAGCTTAGCCGTGGTAGCAGAGACGTTGCCACTGCAGCAAGCGGCTTTTATTGAAAATATTGCTCCTTTGATTGCAAGTGGCAAAGGTATTGCGGGTGGTGGTATTTGGCCTGAGCCAAATAAAATGCTGCCCTCAGCAGAAAAAGCGTCTCTTTTCTGGGCAAAAACAGGCAATGGCCAATATAAACTTTTAGATGATTACAACCAGCCAGACAGCAGCGCGTATCAACAAGAAAGCTGGTATAAAAATGCCATCAAGGCTAACCGAGGTGAGTGCGTTTGGTCAGAAGCTTATGTAGACACGGTATCGAATGTACCTATGGTTACCTGTTCCGTAAAAATAATCCGTGATAACCAATTTTGGGGAGTTGCCACTTTAGACGTTGATCTGGCATCTATCGAAAGCTCATTGCTTGCAGAGAACAATGCCACAGGCACCTATAACTTTATTTTAGATAGCGCCGAGCAACTGGTATCGATTCCATCAATACGCAATACTAATTTAGCAATGATGAGCCTTACTCAGGTCGCCAGTAAAGACAGTAGCTTAAAGCCGTTGGTCAGCGCTTTACAAAACGGTAATACAACCGTTGCTGAATTTGCCAGTGGGGTGGTTAAGAATGATCAATCTATTTTGGTAACTTACTCATTGGCAGCGCAGAATTGGCGCTCAGGGGTGATTATTCCCGCGGCAATTGCTAAGAAAACCGTTAATACCCTCACTTATTACTTATACAGTTCATTTATCGCCCTTATTCTCGCTTTTGTATCCGTATTACTGATTTTTGGTAATCGCTTGGTGCAGCAAATTAACACCACCACAGAGCAAGTTAGGATGTTAGTACAAGGGCGCACCAATTCAAAACTGGCCGTGCGTGGCAGTGATGAAATGAGCCATTTATGTGTGGCAATTAATGACTATGGCGATCATTTGATTAAGATTTTAGAACAGATCCAAGCAGAAGCCGCTGCGGTTAAAAATAATGCTGAAGCGATGGATAACTTAAGTAATAACAGCCAAATTCGTACACAAGAGTTAATGGAAGAAAACAATATGTTGGCTGAGGCAATTAACGAAATGTCGATAGCAGCCTCATCAGCCTCTCAAGATGTATTGAGCGTTGCAGATATTACTACGCAATCGGCTGATTTAGTGAATTCTGGGTTTGATGTAATTGAGAAAAATGCCGAATCAATCCAGTTATTATTTGATAAATTAACGGAATCATCAGATGCCATTTCACGGATTGCACAAGACTCAAAACAAGTGGGCTCGGTGCTTGATGTGATCATGAATATTTCTGAACAAACGAATCTACTGGCGCTTAATGCTGCCATTGAAGCCGCTCGAGCTGGTGAATCAGGACGTGGTTTCGCGGTAGTGGCAGATGAAGTGAGAACCTTGGCACATCGTACTCAGCAATCGGCTGGTGAGATTGAAACCATGATCAGCCAATTACAAGAAGCCGCGAGTAGAGGGGTTAACGTTATTGGGCAATGCCGTGAATATTCTGAAGTAGTGAACGAGCGCTCAGCAACAACACGTGCACAATATGAAAGTATTGTTACCGCGTTTAATGATATTAAAGAGCGCTCATCAAGTATCGCCGTAGCGACTGAAGAGCAATCACAGGTAACCGAAAACGTGAAAAACTTGGCAGAGCGAATTCGTGAGATCTCTGTGCAAAATGCCAGTGATGCTGAAGAGTTCCGCAGCGTCAGCAAAGATTCAAATAGCCAAGCACAACGTTTATATCAAATTAGTCAGCAATAATGTGATTCATTGATAGTGTTTTTCAAGCATCGTTAGCTGAGAATATCAGCGCGATGCTTCAGCTTCGTCCTCTTCAGGTGGATCGCCGGAGTCTTCTTTGCGTTTACGTTGCTCTTGTTTGGCTTTTTGTACATTCTCAAATTGCGGGGGTGGAATAGGGAATAACGAAATCAGCGGAAAGAACGACAAAAATAAAAAAGCCCCTCGTGACATGGTTTTACCCCAAGCGACCATTTTCATCATGGCCCAAAATACAAGCAGCAATAATATGCTTACTACAAGCCAATGCAGCAGTACTGTTCCAAGACCAACCCTAGCTAATAAATCCATTTGTTTTTAATATGGTTACTAATAGTTAGTTAATGTGGGTTAATTGAACAATATCAAGTTAATAGGCGCTGATAACTTCATGTAGGTCGTGATTTATCACGACAACGAAACTTTTTTAATTCAATTGCAGTAAGTCCCATTTATTACCATACAAATCTTCAAATACCACAACTGTGCCGTATTTTTCTACGCGGGGCTGTTCGTTAAAGGTAATGCCATTTTCTTGCATCAATTCATAATCTCGCCAAAAGTCATTGGTATGTAAAAATAAAAACACCCGACCGCCAGTTTGGTTGCCCACAGCCTCTAACTGCTGTTGAGTGCTTGCTTGTGCGAGTAATAAATTAGTGCCATTAGAGTTCGGTGGTGATACTAATACCCAGCGTTTGCCATTACCCTGATCAGTATCTTCGATTAAATCAAACCCCAGTTTTTGAGTGTAGAATGCAATCGCATCATCATAGTTCCCTACAACTAATGCGATGCTACCTATATGCTGTTTTATATTGGTCATTGTCCTACCTTGCAATAATGCCGTGCTGAAAGGTACTTTTTAGCATAGCAGGAAATATAACCCGAGGACAAAAGGCTGGTACGTTAAGTGCGGTGCTAGATTTATCAGTCGCTCTGACTTTAATCAGGCAGCTTTTCCGGATAAATCCGGACTTACGAGTGACTGGCGCTAGGTTTTAAACTTATTATCTTTAAAAACAAAACCCAGTTTTTACTGGGTTTTTAATGATACTAACTATTAGCGATGTAACTCACCGGCTCGTTCTGGCTGATAAGTGATTGCTTTTATTTTTACTTTTATGAGACCGCCACTTGGTTTTGGCCACTCGATTTCATCACCTTGCGATAGACCAAGTAAGGCGCTACCTACTGGTGCTAAAATTGATATTTTATCAGCACTTGCATCAGCATTTTTTGGATACACTAAGGTCTTAGTGAATTCTTCTTGGGTCGATTCAACGATAAAGTTGACGGTTGAGTTCATAGTAACCACTGTCGAAGGCATATCTTTTGGCTCAACGATTGTTGCACGACCAAGCTCAGCTTCAAGTTCTTTTTGGTCAGCAAAACTTCCAGCTGGTAATGATTCCATTAAATCATACAATCTATCTGCATCGAGTGATGAGATGATCAGTTCAGGCTTTTTATTCATCTTAATATCCTTAATTATGTCTTATAAATAAAATTAACTCTGAGTATGGTTTGCTTCGCAGTTCAGGTACTGCAATACGCTGGAGTCATTTTATTTACTACTTTATCGTTGCCCTTAAAGCTAAAAACCCAGCCGAAGCTGGGTTTTATTTGAGCTAGATGGTTAGGGGATGAATTACATCATTCCGCCCATACCACCCATGCCGCCCATGCCACCCATATCAGCGCCGCCAGCTTCATCCTTTGGGATTTCAGCTACCATTGCTTCTGTGGTGATCATAAGGCCAGCAATCGAGCCTGCAAATTGTAGTGCAGAGCGCGTTACTTTCGTTGGATCTAGGATGCCCATTTCAATCATGTCGTTGTATTCGCCAGTTGCTGCGTTGTAACCGAAGTTACCCGTGCCGCCTTTAACTGCGTTAATAACAACAGACGCTTCGTCACCTGCGTTGGTAACGATTTGACGAAGTGGTGCTTCCATAGCACGTAGTGCTACTTTGATACCGTGGCTTTGATCTTCGTTGTCGCCAACTAAATCAACAAGTTTGCTTGCTGCACGAACTAGTGCAACACCACCACCAGGCACTACGCCTTCTTCAACCGCAGCGCGAGTTGCATGAAGTGCATCTTCAACGCGGTCTTTTTTCTCTTTCATTTCGATTTCAGTCGCAGCACCTACTTTGATTACTGCAACACCGCCGGCAAGTTTAGCCATACGCTCTTGTAGTTTCTCTTTATCGTAGTCTGATGTTGCTTCTTCAATTTGTGCTTTGATTTGTGCAACACGACCGCTGATGCCAGCTTCTTCGCCAGCACCGTCGATGATTGTTGTATCATCTTTAGTAATAACAACGCGCTTTGCAGTACCTAAATCTTCAACGGTGGCTTTTTCAAGCTCTAGGCCGATTTCTTCAGAAATTACAGTACCGCCAGTTAATACCGCGATATCTTGTAGCATAGCTTTACGACGGTCACCAAAACCAGGTGCTTTAACTGCTGATACTTTAACGATGCCGCGCATGTTGTTAACTACTAATGTAGCTAGCGCTTCACCTTCAAGGTCTTCAGCAATGATAAGTAATGGTTTGCTTGCTTTCGCAACGGCTTCTAATGTAGGTAGTAACTCACGGATGTTAGATACTTTCTTGTCTACAAGTAGAATGAATGGGTTATCTAGCTCAACTGCGCCTTTTTCAGCGTTGTTGATGAAGTACGGAGAAAGGTAACCACGGTCAAACTGCATGCCTTCAACAACATCTAGTTCGTTTTCCAGTGATTGACCTTCTTCAACAGTGATTACACCAGAGTTACGGCCTACCTTTTCCATTGCTTCTGCAATGATGTCACCAATCTCTTTATCAGAGTTAGCTGAAATAGTACCTACTTGTGCGATTGCTTTTGCATCGGCACAGGGTACTGAAAGTTCTTTTAGCTCAGCAACGGCTGCGATGATTGCTTTATCGATACCGCGCTTAAGGTCCATTGGGTTCATACCCGCTGCAACTGCTTTTAAGCCTTCGTTTACAATTGACTGTGCTAATACGGTTGCAGTAGTTGTACCGTCGCCAGCTGCATCGTTTGCTTTTGATGCAACTTCTTTAACCATTTGTGCGCCCATGTTTTCAAACTTGTCTTCAAGTTCGATTTCTTTAGCCACTGATACACCATCTTTAGTGATCACTGGAGAGCCAAATGATTTGTCTAGGATTACGTTACGGCCTTTAGGACCTAAAGTTACACGAACTGCGTTTGCTAAGATGTTTACGCCAGCTAGCATTTTAGCGCGTGCGTCACCTGCAAAAAGTACTTCTTTTGCTGCCATGATTAATTTCCTTTGAATTCTAAATGTTTGTTAAACGAAAAGTAGTGTTAGCCTACAATGCCTAAAATATTGTCTTCACGCATGATCAGGTACTCTTGACCTTCGATCTTTTCAGCTTTTTCAACATATGAGCCGAATAACACAGTGTCACCGACTTTAACTTCTAGTGCTCTCACATCACCGTTATCTAGAGTACGGCCATTACCCACTGCAACAACTTTACCGCGGGTTGATTTCTCAGCCGCAGAACCAGTTAATACAATACCGCCAGCAGATTTGGTTTCTTCTTCTAGGCGCTCAACGATCACGCGATCATGTAAAGGACGAATGTTCATTTTTTTAGTTCTCCTAACAGTTTCTGAACAGGACAGAAAAAAGTTTTGTGTGTACCAAGTTGATTAAACCATTGACGCTTAATCACTATAGTTAGTTGTACTCATTAATGGGGGTGTTGTGGCAAAATCCAAGAGAAAAAATTTAAAATATTTAATCTTTTCTCTCGTACTCACCGTCAATAGTGGTCGGCTCGCTCATTTTGCGAGGTTCTGGCTCTGAATGAGTGGACTGATCAAATGCTGTTGGACCTTGTTGCATACCTGCGCTCATACGTACCGTTGCTTGACTGGCAAGGCCTGCAGCTAGTTTATTGCGAATGGCCGGGGTTAATAATAAAAAGCCGAATACGTCGGTCATAATGCCCGGTGTTAGCAATAATATGCCGGCGATAATCACACATAAACCAGTAAATAATTCTTTGGCAGGCATTTGCCCTTGCGCCATTTGTGTTTGCACATTTTGCAGTGCACTCATACCTTGTGTTCTAACTAATTTTGCGCCAAATATCGCGGTTATAATAACCAGTGCAATAGTGGCAAATCCGCCAATCACATCAGCTACTTGAATTAACAACGCAATTTCAATAATTGGCACGAGAATAAATAATAAAAACAAAAATCTAAACATAAAGCTCTCTAAATAATGATCACTCAAGTGAGTTGATGAAATATAAATATGGGTTCCAAGGTCTTTTTTCAAGGCTAGTGGTAAAGCTGCTAGCAAACTAACCTGAACGCTGGAGATAGATTTATTATCCGCAGTTTAGGTTAACTACACTTTGCCTTAGCTATCAGCTACTATGGCGTTGGGCAGAGCAATCAACCAAAGGTTCAATATGACGACTCATTTTCGACTTATTTTTACCACTTGCGCAGATGTAAGTGAGGCACGCTCCATGGCTGAGCAATTAGTTAAGCTTAAGCTAGCAGCGTGTGTGAACATTCTGCCAAATGTGGGATCTGTTTATATGTGGCAAGGAGAGGTTGCTTATGCAACCGAGTGTAAATTATTGATTAAAACGAAGTCAGAAAAAATGAATGGAGTGATTCAAACTATCAAGCAATTACATAGTTATGACATCCCTGAAATTCAGGTTGTTGACGTAGCCACTGGCAATTTAGCCTATTTTAATTGGATGGATGAGGTACTTAATTAATGCGTTGTTTTCTTTTATTGCTTTGCGCGCTTTCACTGTTGCCGGCTCAAGCTGCGAATAAAGACTTATTGAGTAATTTACTACAGCCCGCAGAGCAAACATTTTTACCGGTTGATCAAGCATTTTCATTTGATTTTGATCAGCAAGGCAGCACACTTTTTATTGGCTGGGATATTGCGCCGGGTTATTACCTCTATAAAAACAAGCTGGAAATTATTGGTAAAGGTGCCGATATTGAAGTGCCAGAGCTCGGTAAGGGCGTGGTTATTGAAGATGAATTCTTTGGCAAAACCGAAGTGTTTTTTGATTCACTGAGTGTGGTTAGCAAGTTAAGGAATGTTGTTAAAGATGGCGTAATCAAAGTACGCTATCAAGGCTGTGCTGAAGCAGGACTATGTTACCCGCCAGAGATCATTACTATTCCATTGAGCACGATTGCCGGTGAAACTCCTGCAACTGATAATGCAACCGCTGGCAATGCGTTAGCTGCACTTAGCGCAGAGTCACCAGCTCCAGTAGCTGATGATAGCACTGTAAAGAGTGAGCCAGAAAAAGAGTTAAATTTTACTGAAAAACTGGCCTCGCAAGGCTTGTTAGCGAACTTAGCGATTTTCTTTTTGGTCGGTATTGGTCTGGCACTGTCTCTTATACACATCT
>NZ_DRGM01000028.1 GCF_011050055.1 Pseudoalteromonas prydzensis
AGCTTAGGTGACGAGGGACCGAAACGGAGTTTCGCAGCCTGAGGAAGTGAGGTCATGGATGACCGATGTGACCAAGCTCCATGGATGGATTCAAACGCCGATGTTAATTTAACAACAGTTCACTGCCGCACAGGCAGCTTAGAAACACACTAGCTTACCGCTTTCTATCAATGCGTCTGTTCACTGCCGCACAGGCAGCTTAGAAAAAATACCTTGACTACTTCGTGATCCTCGGTTGGTTCACTGCCGCACAGGCAGCTTAGAAAAAAATACGGTATTTCAAGGCGGTCTAACTTGGGTTCACTGCCGCACAGGCAGCTTAGGTGATGAGTGACCGAAACGAAGTTTCGCAGTGCGAAGAAGTGAGGTCATGGATGACCGATGTGACCAAGCTCCATGGATGGATTCAAACGCCGATGTTAATTTAACAACAGTTCACCGCCGAACAGGCGGCTTAGAAAGTGTGACTTTTTTACCAGAGTCGATTTGTTTCCTTCACCGCCGAACAGGCGGCTTAGGTGACGAGGGACCGAAACGGAGTTTCGCAGCCTGAGGAAGTGAGGTCATGGATGACCGATGTGACCAAGCTCCATGGATGGATTCAAACGCCGATGTTAATTTAACAACAGTTCACTGCCACACAGGCAGCTTAGGTGACGGTGAATCGAAACGACATATCTAGTAAAGAGTGCAGCCTGAGGAAGTGAGGTCATGGGTGACCGATGTGACCAAGCTCCATGGATGGATTGTTAACACCGTGGTTTGTTTGAAATTCAGTTCATTTTCGCGCTAAAGCACGACCTACAACACAGGCAGCTTAGGTGACGAGGGAGTGACAAAAATATCGGGAATATTTTTGAACTGCGAAGCAGGCCTTTATGGCGAAGGGCAGGACGCCTAAAGTAAACGACATATCTAGTAAACAGTGCAGCCTGAGGAAGTGAGGTCATGACAGATTTTTGTTCCCGACAAAATCTAAGTACCTAAATCCATTTAGGCAATGACCGATGTAACCAAGCTCCATGGATGGATTATTAACACTATAGTTTGTTTGAAATTCAGTTCATTTTCGCGCTAAAGCACGACCTACAATTTAAAAGCTTCGCTTTTCGCGTGAGCAAGCTCTACGACTACATTCATAAACACCAAGCTACCAAGAAGCACCTGTTACTACCGTAGGAACTGGTGCTAGGATAAGCCGCAGCTCGTTACCTTTTGTCTTCTCATTTACTCTCATTCACTTCTCTTTGTGCAAAATGATTTTAAGTGATGTATTCACAAAGAGGTTATGAGGCGCTGCGCTTTAGAGCAGTGATATAAAAAGCTGTTAGGTTCCAGAAAGTGATTAGGTGCTAGGTATCGTATCCCGCGGATTGGGCGCGATGCTATCTTTAACCCTTCGGCGCTAAAGCGCTCTTCTACACGCCATACTGCTGATGTTTACGGCGACAATATGCTTTCGCGCTAAAGCACGACCTACAGCACAGGGCATTTGGAGTATTGTTGAATTTATAAAGAGGGGTGTTTTTAAGCAACATGCAACGCTTTGATTTGTCGCGAGGTGAACTCGCTGCTACCAATGAGCGCTTGGGGTATTGGGCGTTAATGCGTTTCGTCAAAAACTTGAATTTGATTGCGGCCGGAGTTTTTTGCCATATAAAGTGCGCTGTCGGCGGCGAGGATCATCATATCTGCGGTGGTGTTTTGATCTGGTTTGCAGCTATAACATCCAATGCTGATGGTGAGGTAGTCGGCTACGTTTGAATTTGGATGAGGAATTTCTAGTTGGCTTATTTGCTGTTGCAGTAACTTGGCAAATTTTAAGCAGTGGGTTTTGTCAATGCTGGGTAATACAATTGCAAATTCTTCTCCGCCATAGCGGGCTGCTAAATCACCTTGTCGCTTACATAAACTATGTAATGCATGGGCAACTTGTTTGAGTGCGTGATCACCTTGTCTGTGGCCATGGTTGTCGTTATACAGTTTAAAATAATCGATATCACAAATGATTAAACTCAATGGTTGCTGTGAGCGTGTTGCTCGTTGAATTTCACTGAGTAAGGTTTGATCAAAACAGCGGCGGTTGGCGATATTTGTTAGGCTGTCGAGGTTTGCTTGTGATTGTAGTTCTTTATTCACTAACAGTAGTTGTTGTTGGGCATGTTCTAAACGTTGTTTATAAAAAACATTTTTGAGGGCGTTGGTAATAATTTCACCAACGAGTTTAATGCGCATAAGATCGGTGTCGGTCCAATTGCGCATATGTGTTACGCAATCACAGCCAATAAAACCAAACAAGGCGTTTTCTGAACGCAGCCCGATACATAAAACCGACTTAATCCCTTCCGATTCAAACTCGGCCTTTTCTGCAGCCGCGGCTGCTGGGAGTTTGCGTATATCAGGTACATTAAAAACATGTTTTTCGTTCATTGTGGCAAAAAAATACGGCAGTAAATCTTGTCGGATATCTTGCAGTTTTTCTTTAAAAGGTTTGACCTGCTTATTTACCCATTCGTGGGTATTGCTCATTGCTTTGCCGTCTTCGCTAAATTGAAATAAATAGCTGCGATCGGCATCACAAAATGTACCTATGGTTTTTAAAGCACTTTCGATCTGTTGATCGAGATTATCTATCTGTATATCAATTAGCTGGGTTGATATCTTGGCGATTACTTCATCAAAGTCAGCCTGTTGTGAGGTGGCTGATTGTGGTTCACACGCTAGCATCATTAATTGCGGCGCAATCAAGCTATAGGTGACTTTAATGCATAAAGTCGTATTCTTTTTTGTTATATTGAAGCTGTGTTCAGCGTTATTATTAGGAGTTAAAAACGATTTATAATCGACAGGCTCTTTGCTATCTAAATGCAAAATAGCTAAATGTGCAAAGGCATTTTTTACTGGGCAGGTTGCAGGCATTAAGCCAAATAACCGCTGGCTTGAGGCATTAGCATGAAGCGTATCTGCTTGCTCATCAAACAGCATGATTGCAACTGGTAATGCTTGTAATGATTGCCAAATTTCATCGACAGAATACTGTTTCACAGACTTTCCAACTTCATATTAACACATTAAGCTTATATTCATTTTTAAAAAAGTGGTACTTTAATTGCGCGTTTAATAGAGAAATTAGCGCAATATTAAGTTTTATAGTGCGTTTAAGTCTTGGAAGTACTACAATTGATACTGTATATCATTACTCTTTTCTTGATTCCATCAAAATGATGATTTTTAGCACACTTAGCACAGGTTAAATCGCCTTTCATGACAGACATTACAACGCATCAAGCCTCTCGCCGCAGATTATTAATTGCATTAGCTATCACCTGTTCATTTATGGTCATTCAGGTTATCGGCGCTTATTATGCCAACTCGTTAGCAGTGCTGGCCGATGCCGGGCATTTATTTGTTCATAATAGTTCTTTATTCATTGCGTTAATTGCCTCTAGTTTGGCGATTCATTTGGCTAAAAATTATAATGACGGTTATCAAAAAGCGGAGTTAACCGGTGGTTTGATCAACGGCTGTTTGTATTTAGCGATCAGTTTAGTGATCTTGTTCGAAGGGGGGGAGCGCTTTGTTCACCATCATGAAGGGCAAGGTCCTGAAGTTAATAGCTATTTAATGTCGGTCATTGCTGCGACGGGCTTTTTATTTCACGGTGCAGCGGCATGGGTATTATACAAAGGACGTAAGGCCAGTATTAATGTATATGCGGTCTTTTTACATTCATTTTTTGATTTAATATCAACGGTTTCTACCTTTATCGCTGGGATCCTTATTTATCTGACTGGGTGGAGCGTGATTGATATTTTGTCGAGTATGTTGATTGCGCTGTTTGTGCTGTTTACCGGTGTAAAAGTGATTGTAGGATGTGTGAAAGGGCTGCGTTTAAATAAAGCGAAATTGCCTGATGTTGCTGATATTGAGCAGGCAATTGGCCAAGTGGAACACGTAGAAAATGTGCATAATGTTACGGTTACCCGCCGTGACAAAGAACTGGTAGTGGGTGCCCATGTGGTGCTAAAACAACATTGTACCAAAGAAAAACATGATGAAGCATGCCGATTGAAGGTTGAGCAGTTGTTAGCAAAGCAATTTAAGATTGCCATTAGTGTGTTACAAATCGAAAGCAATGGTTGTCAGCATTAAATTTAGTTAACTTGGC
>NZ_DRGM01000029.1 GCF_011050055.1 Pseudoalteromonas prydzensis
ACTGCGTACGCCGTACCGTATTGATATTATGCAGCCACAGTACTACACCATAAATTCGATTCATGATCTGTTTGATATATCGCAAATGGATATTATGACTTTGGTTGAACGAGCTAAAGAGCTTGGCTTGCACGACCCAAAATTTCCACCAAAAGAAAAATTAGCCAGTTAAACATTAATGCTAAAAAAGCTAAAAGTAAGGATTTAGAATGTCTTCATTAAGTGCACAAAAATGCGAAGCCTGTCACGTAGATGCGCCAAAAGTATCTGACGAAGAGTTAGCACAATTAATTACTAAAATCCCAGACTGGGTACCAGAAGTACGCGACGGCATTATGCAGCTTGAGCGTGTTTATAAATTTAAAAACTTTAAGCAAGCTATCGCGTTTACTAACAAAGTAGGCGACATGGCAGAAGACGAAGGCCATCACCCAGGTTTATTAACCGAGTGGGGCAAAGTAACGGTTACATGGTGGAGCCATTCAATTAAAGGCCTACATAAAAACGATTTTATTTGCGCAGCTAAAACAGACGACGTATTTAACGCGCTGTAGTTAAAAATTAATTGAGCGAACTAAAAAGGCACTTTTCAGTGCCTTTTTTATTGCAATAATTGTGTATTAAATACGATGCTTATTTAAGGTTTATCGCTATTTAACATGTCATCGTGTTCGGCCATATCCCAAGGTAGTTCACCTGGGCTGTTACCTAAAAAGTGTAAGTAATTCTCAAATTGATCAAGAATATCCTTCACAATATCATCTTCACTGTAACCATACACATCGTAAGATTGCCCACCACGGCGTAAGAAAACATCAGCCTTGTAATACATTTCGATGTTATCAATCTCAGGTTTCAGCTCAGGATAGGCAAAGCTTGGCATAGGGTGTTCGGTTAGACGAATGTCATACACAAAATCAACATGCTCATGGCGTAGCACAGTTAAATGAGCACGGCCTAAGTCGGTATCAAAATCAACCTCTGCATGCCATTGTCGCGCTTTTAATTCAGCCTGAACGGCTTGCATTGCTTGTACTACCACACTACTAATGAAGGTGTGTACTTTTTCTTTATTGGGGTAATTAACCATGGCGGCTAAACGGCGCTTCCAATGAGATAAGTTAATATTACGGCCATTAAGCGCATGTGCTTGTAAACTAGTATCGCGATGGCCTTCAATGGTGAGTGCTCGCCAAAGCCCAGCGGTTGCAATAAGCATAATAATCGCAAAGGGTAAGGCACTGGCTATAGTCATAGTTTGTAGCGCACTTAACCCACCTGCCACTAATAAAACAGCAGCCACCGCGCCCTCTAGCACAGCCCAAAACACGCGTTGCCATGCGGGTGTATTAATATTACCTCCAGAGGCGAGAGAATCAATAACTAATGATCCGGAGTCAGACGAAGTAACAAAAAAGGTAATGATTAGAATAACGGTAAGTAGCGAAATAATAAATGATAACGGTAACACCTCAAATAACTGAAACAATGCAACAGCTTGGTTTGCTTGAACATCAGTAATTAAAGTATTGAACCCTTCATTCATTATTAGATTTAACGCGGTATCACCAAACACAGAAAACCATAAAAAGGTAAAAATAGTCGGGACTAGCATCACGCCAACAACAAATTGCCTGATGGTTCTGCCGCGGCTAATTTTAGCGATAAACATGCCAACAAAGGGTGCCCAAGCAATAGTCCAGCCAAATATAAATAGGGTCCAGTTACCAATCCAATCACTACGGCTATACGCC
This sequence comes from Pseudoalteromonas prydzensis, assembly GCF_011050055.1. Lineage (GTDB taxonomy): Bacteria > Pseudomonadota > Gammaproteobacteria > Enterobacterales > Alteromonadaceae > Pseudoalteromonas > Pseudoalteromonas prydzensis_A. The sequence continues at coordinate 1,755 of NZ_DRGM01000029.1, forward strand.
TGTAAATTAAAAGTACGCTCAACAATACCGCTAAGGTAGCTGCCGGTATTTTGTAAAAACGATTCAAGAATATGAATAGTAGGGCCAATAAAAAATACAAAGGCCATTAACGACACTGCAAGAGTCATGTTTACAATAGATAAGCGCTTTACACCTTTATCCATCCCAGCCACTACTGAGAGAGTAGCTGCTGCGGTAATAATGGCAATAGCAGTAATTTGTACTGTGGTATTAATAGGGATACTTGGCCACAAATAATGCAGCCCAGCATTAATTTGGGTAACGGAAAGTCCTAACGTTGTGGCAATGCCAAATAACGTGCCTAATATGGCAAACACATCAACAGTGTGACCAATAGGACCATATATTTTATCACCAATAAGTGGATACAACGCTGAGCGAATCGACAGTGGGAGGCCATGACGAAATGCAAAATACGCAAGGACTAAACCGACAATCCCATAGATTGCCCATATGTGAAAACCCCAATGAAAAAATGCAATTTGCATAGCTTGCTTGGCAGCGTCGACGGTTTCTGCTGCGCCTGCGGGCGGAGATGCATAATGGAGCACGGGCTCTGCTACACCAAAATAAAGTAATGCGACTCCGTAACCGGCCGAAAATAGCATAGCAAACCATTCAGCGAAACTGTATTGCGGCTGCGCATGATCAGGGCCCAGCTTGATATTTCCCCAGCTGGAGGCTGCTACACAAACAATGAAAACTAAGAAAATAGCGACTGATAACATATAAAACCAACCAAAGGTTTCTGTTATCCACTTGAGGGTAACGCTGAATACTTGCCCTGCGAGTTCAGGGTTGCTAATTGTACCAATTACCAAGAGCAGAATAATAAACACTGCAGGTAAAAATACCGGTAGCAAAATAGTTGAGCGTAAAGCAGTTTTTGTCATATTAATCCTTAATATTAATTGCTAACTTTCAATTATGCTTTACTACCTTATTATATCTTGGGTGTGTTGGCTAATTCAGTCTCTTGTTTAAGATTATCAAATTTTATTGTTGCCACTTATCAAGGTTAAACTAAAGATTAACATTACTTGGGATTTTAAATATGGAATATGTTTATCATTACACTTCTGCAGATGGTTTAAAGGGAATTTTAGAGAGCAAAAGTTTATGGGCTACTAACGCAGAGTATCTAAATGATTTTAGAGAAATAAAGCAAGGTATTGATAGAATAAAATCACTCAGAGGGAGTTTGTCTGAGTTTTCACAAATCAAACTCGAAGAAATTTATGCCAAGCATAAAAATATGCCTTTAGAGATTATCCAAGAAGCAATGCAAAATAAAAAAGTGCATCTCGCAAATCATTTTTTAAAGTTTCTGTGGGATATAATTGATAATAATAGCATTGATGAAATTTACACGACTTCATTTACAACTAAGCATGATAGTTTAAATCATTGGCTTACCTACGGGTCAGAGCAAACCTCATACTGTATAAAGTTTAACAAAGAAAAGCTATTTGATGATATGTATTTCAGACAACGAAAATTTTTGAGTGGCTATGATAATGTTGACTACGAACCGGCTACGAATATTTTTCACTCTTTGCTCGAGGAACATTACCTTCCAGAGGTTTTAGGTTACATCTTAAATTCAAATTTAGATTTAGATTTAGATTTAGATAAGAAAGAACTTGATAAAAAATGTGCTATAGCTGCAATTGAAATTTTTAATGAAGTTATTTTTAAGATTGCCAGTATTAAAGATAGAGCATTTAAGTATGAGGAAGAGTATCGTTTTACCCTATTTCATCCTGGTTCGGTAATGCTAAATGACAATGACCAAATTGATTACTTTGATTTCATAGATTCTTCTGATATCGACTTTTTAGAGCAAGGAGAGCAAGGAGAGCAAGGAGAGCAAGGAGATAAAGATGGAAAGCACTTTCCTTTATGCTATCGCACTCTTAAATCTGGCATTATAGCCCCATATAGAGCGATACCTTTTCCTAAAAATTCAATTGAAGAAATTATAATAGGACCATCAGAAAATAATGAGTTGGCTGTTAAAGGCTTAAAGTCCCTTTTGAGTTCATTAAATTTTGATGTAGAAGTGTCTAGTACTAAAACTTCATTTAGAAGAATTTAAAAAAGCTCCAAACCAAAGGGCTTAGAGCTTTTTATATACAATTAAAGTTTAGCTAAAACACTTAACTTCAACGTATCGTTGGGTTTCGTTTCACTCAACCCAATCGACTATTACTCATCAATTGAGCGTAGTAGGGCGTTTATACCTACTTTTTCACGTGTTTGCTTATCTACTTTTTTTACGATGATTGCAGCGTATAGGCTGTGAGTACCATCTTTTGACGGTAGTGCGCCTGGTACAACTACTGCGCCTGCTGGTACGCGGCCGTAGTGAATTTCGCCAGTTTCGCGGTCATAAATACGGGTGCTTTGGCTGATGTAAACGCCCATTGAAATTACTGCGCCTTCTTCAACAATTACGCCTTCCACAATTTCAGAACGAGCGCCAATAAAGCAGTTGTCTTCAATGATGGTTGGGTTAGCTTGTAGAGGCTCTAAAACACCGCCTATGCCAACGCCACCTGATAAATGTACGTTCTTACCAATTTGTGCACACGAGCCTACAGTCGCCCATGTATCAACCATGGTGCCATCGTCAACGTATGCGCCAATATTTACATAAGATGGCATAAGCGGTGTTTTAGAGCCTCTACAAGCTAACCCAACCATCATTGAAGACAACTGCTTTATTGGCGCTCGTTCTGA
>NZ_DRGM01000030.1 GCF_011050055.1 Pseudoalteromonas prydzensis
AGCGCGGAAATTTCAGTGATGAAGCAAGGTGCAATTTTGATCAACGCCTCACGCGGCACTGTGGTTGATATTGACGCCCTAGCCGAAGCACTACGTGATAAAAAAATCAGCGGCGCTGCCATCGACGTATTCCCCGTTGAACCAAAATCAAACGACGAAGAATTTATCTCGCCACTGCGCGAATTCGACAACGTCATTTTAACGCCGCACATCGGTGGTTCAACCCAAGAAGCGCAAGAAAACATCGGTATTGAAGTAGCGGGTAAACTAGCTAAATACTCAGACAACGGCTCAACGATTACTGCTGTTAACTTCCCTGAAGTGTCACTACCAGAGCTTGCTAACCGTAGCCGTTTATTGCACGTACACCACAACCGCCCAGGCGTGTTAACTCAAATTAACCAAGCGTTTGCTCAGCACGGCATCAACATCGCCGCGCAATACTTGCAAACAGACGAAGCGATTGGTTATGTAGTGCTTCGGCTAGGGCGTCAATATCAACCACAGTGCCGCGTGAGGCGTTGATCAAAATTGCACCTTGCTTCATCACTGAAATTTCCGCGCTACCAATTAGGTTTTTAGTTTGCGGTGTTTCAGGCACATGTAAGCTGATAACATCGGCGCGTTGCAGTAGCTGCGTTAGGTTATGCACTTGGGTGGCATTACCTAGAGTTAGCTTGTCTTCAATATCGTAAAACTCAACGTTCATACCGATGTTTTCAGCCATGATACCTAGCTGCGTACCAATGTGGCCGTAACCAATAATACCTAGCGTTTTACCACGGGCTTCAAACGAGCCATTGGCTGTTTTTAACCAACCGCCGCGATGAGCAATAGCGTTACGCTCTGGAATACCACGGAACAATAGTAAAATCTCACCTAGTACTAGCTCAGCAACAGAGCGGGTGTTAGAAAATGGTGCGTTGAAAACCGCAATGCCGCGTTCACGAGCTGCGTTTAAATCAACTTGATTAGTGCCGATACAAAAGCAGCCAACAGCGACCAGTTTTTCAGCGGCATCTAATACCGCTTCGGTAATATGAGTGCGAGAACGCAGGCCTACAAAGTGCACATCTTTGATGCGCTCAAGTAGTTCGTCCTCAGGTAATGAGGTTTTTACATAATCAATATTGCTGTAGCCGTTGCGTTTTAGCGTTTCAACAGCACTTTGATGCACACCTTCAAGCAAAAGGATTTTAATTTTGTCTTTTGCTAACGATACCTTACTCATATCCTCATCCTATTTATCTAATTTGCGGCCCATTTTTGGTACCGATAATCACTTTATCTGCGCCACGCTGGGCAAATAAGCCATTGGTTACTACGCCAACAATTTGGTTAATTGTCAGCTCTAAATCTTTTGCTTGGCTGATAGACAAGTTATGCACGTCTAAAATAACGTTGCCATTGTCTGTCACTACACCTTGACGATAAACAGGGTCGCCGCCTAGTTTTAGTAATTCACGGGCAACATAACTGCGTGCCATAGGAATAACTTCTACCGGCAGTGGAAATTCACCTAAGGTGTCCACTATTTTTGTTTCATCAACAATACAAACAAATTGTTTAGCCACTGCTGAGACGATTTTTTCACGGGTCAATGCCGCGCCACCGCCTTTGATCATTTCGTTCAGTGCGTTGATCTCATCGGCGCCATCAATGTAGACATCTAGGCTATCAACATCGTTTAATTCATAGACTTCAATGCCGAGTGCTTTAAGCTTTTCGGTTGAAGCATCTGAGCTCGAAACAGCACCGACAATGGTGTCTTTTACCGAGCCTAAGGCATCAATAAAGTGGTTTACCGTTGAACCGGTACCCACACCTACTATGGTGCCTTCTTTTACAAATTCGAGTGCAGCCCAAGCTGCTGCTTTTTTTAATTCATCTTGTGTCATTGTTATATGCTCAATAGGTGAGAGAGATTGCCATTAGTATATAAATAAAATGCTTACCAATGGTAGATTTTCTGCGGTGTGATTATGTAATTTAATGGTACGTCCCACGATTCAACCGGTAAACTTTTAACATGTTGACATTGATGTGCAAGGCCAATCAGTTGTGGTTTTTGCCAGTTTTCTTGTTCGTAGCGCGCCAGTGTTTTATCATAAAAACCACCCCCCATCCCTAATCGGTTGCCGTTATCATCAAATGCCACTAATGGCATCAGCAGATAATCAAGCTCCGCAAGTGGGCATATCTGACTACAATTTAACTTGGGCTCCAAGATACCATAGCGGTTTGGCTTCATGGGTGAATTTTCTTCATAGAGCTGAAAGTACAAAGTAGTGCCATTAAAGGGGTGGATAACCGGCAGGTAAAGATGGTGATTTTTACTCCAAAGGTCTTTTATTAACAATGAGGTATCAAGTTCTGCGTCATTGCTAAAATAAATGCCTATATGGGCGTTTTGGGTCTTTTTTTGTTGTTTTAAGTGTTGAGTAAAATTCACTTTAAGTGATTTTGCCGCAATTTCTTGCTCAGATTTTGACAGTAAATTACGTGCTTTACGGATTTGTTGGCGGATCTGTGCTCTTTTTTCACTCATTATTATTTTTGGCGTACCTGTTAGTTGTCCTAAACACTGAATAAATCAGGAAATGCAAACGATAATCCCAATAGCACGAGCAAGATAACCACCATTGCAATTAGAGAAAACAACAACACGTTACTGCGCTTTTTAATTGGGGTGGTTAATTCTTCGTCCAGTAGCAGGTCATCATTTTGCCAATCCTCATCTTCATCAGCATTTGCTTGTTGTTGGGTAGTGGATAGGCGCTGCTCTAAGTCATCGAGTTTTTCTTCGATACGAATTAAGCTGCTAGTGATGTAATCAAGGGCGTTAAAAATTCGTTCATCGCGCTGGCTTGATGTTTCATTATCGCTGGCAACTGTGCTGCTAGCTGTGCTTGTTTCAACTGGTTGCAGCTTACTTATGACGCCGACACTAGCAAGTAATTTTGCTTGTTTTAGCGCTTTTTCTTTTTCACAAGGGGCAAACAATGGCTTGTTGTCAAAAAAAGCGGCCACTTTTGCTGTGGGGGCTTTTAGTTTAGTTGCCAATTGGCTGATCGCGTGTGCTTGGTCAGTATTTTGCGCAAGACCTGCAAACATAACACGGAAGTTTTCTGCCATTTTTGTTTTCCAAAACGTAAAATCAATGGTTTGAGTATATACCTAAACGTTTACATGTTGCGAAAAAAAGCCCGTAATAAACGGGCTTTTTTTAACTAAATGAGCCTGCGTAATGTTTAATATTTTGCAGCTTCACCTTCTTTAGGTAATGATTTTAAAATGAAATCTCGTAAATCATTGTTTGAGCTTTCTAGATCAGCATGACGTAAATACATCATATGACCACTGCGGTAGCCTTTAAAGCTCAAGCGCTCACGCATTTTGCTGCTTGGATCCAGTTGCCACATAGTGTACTTGGCATCAAAGTAATTGGTTGCGCCATCAAAATAACCTGATTGGATCATCACATTGAGGTAAGGGTTTTGCGCCATAGCTAAACGTAAATTTTCACCGGTGTTATTATTTGTACGGTCCCACGGGTGCACATTGCCAAACAAGTTATATTTAACATCTGTTTTATAGTTTAGTTCATCACGTAAATAGTGATTAATCGCCGGTGTAAATGAGTGTAGCCATGACGTAAGCTCAGCCCAGTAATCAGGAGATTCGCCCGCATCACGTTTATCAATACCTAAGTAGCGAGAATCTAAACGGCCTACAGTTTGGCCACGTTCACGCAGTAACTCTTTCCAGAAAAAGTTATTTGGAATATCGAGGTTGTTTTGTGCAACAAACTTTTCAGATACACCGGCATATAAAGCCATTTGTTTGATGATGGCTTGTTTTTCGTCAGCGCCAAGAAAGCCGCCTTTGGCGATAGCGGGCAATAATTTGTTAACTGTGAATTCTTCTACCTCAGGGAGTAACTCGTCTAAATCTTTTGCTTGCAGTGCTGGACTAAGTGCTTTGTGATACCAAGCTGTTGCTGCAAAGTAAGGGAGACGGTTAGCAGCTTCTACAGGGCCTTCACGTTTGATCCCAATGTCAGTCGGAGACACTAACACCACACCATTAACGTACATCCATTGGCGGTTTTGCAGCTCATGAGCAAGCCCTGACACACGGGTTGTGCCATAGCTTTCGCCAATTAAAAACTTAGGTGAACGCCAGCGCTCGTTGCGTGACACAAAGGTATTTAACCATTCGGCTAAATATTTTATGTCGGCATTAACACCAAAAAACATTTTTTGTTGTGCATCTTTACTTGGCAGTTCGCCTTTGTCGTTTTCAAGGATGCGAGAATAACCGGTATTGACTGGATTAACATAAACGATGTCGGCAACATCAAGCACTGAATAAGGATTGTCTTTTATACCATAAGGTTGAATAGGGTAGCCTTCGTCATCAATTTTTAACACCCGTGGGCCAGTATAGGCAATGTGCATCCATACTGAAGCAGAGCCTGGGCCGCCATTAAATGAGATCAGCAATGGGCGCTTCGTTCTATCGTCCACTTTATCGCGGGTATAATAGGTGTACTGTAAGGTCGCAATAGCATCGCCTTTGTCATCCCACACCGGCTGCGTGCCTGTGGTTGCTGTATATGAAAAACGCTCGCCATTGATGCGCGCTTTATGCTCTGTGATAACTTTGCTGTCAACATCAATGCGACGTTGGTTTTCTGCATAACTGGTGGTACTGACACTTAAAGTAAGTACAGCCAGTGAGAAACTAATGATACTGATAAGCTTCATGGTGGATCCTTTAAACAATTGTTAACCCATTAAAGATAATTTTTATGCAAATAACAAAGAGAATGAGACTAGACGCCAATATTAATCGGTAGGAGGTAGACAATAATATTATCTGTAAGAGAAGCACTGTGCTTTTATGCTTATATTTGCAGCAAGATATTTTGCTCAAGGCAATAATAAGGTATATTTCATACTTAGTTCTTACTTTATTCGTAAATAATTTATTTCGGCAATGTCCGCTGTCGTGTTGAGAAGATATATGCAAAGAGTGTTAGTAGTTGAAGATAGTAAAGTTGTCCAGCAAGTATTGCGACACTTATCGGCTCATTATCTTGATGTTGCAATTGATTTTGCTTGGTCACTGGCACAGGGCAAAGAGTTTATTGCAAAACATCAGTACACACTGGCCTTAGTTGATTTAACACTGCCTGATGCGATGAATGGTGAAGTAGTTAAATACACCCTAGAGCACGAAATTCCTACTGTGGTGCTCACATCTACGATTGATGAATATAAACGTCAGCAAATATTAGAGCTTGGGGTGGTTGATTATGTAATAAAAGATAATCGTGACTCTTATCATTATGCAATTAAATTAGTGGCGCAATTATTACGCAATCAAGGTTGTAAGGCTTTGATCGCCGATGACTCTTTATTAAGTCGTTCATTAATGAGACAAATGCTCGAAAAGCAGTTGTTTGATGTGCAAGATGCGCATGATGGTGAACAAGCGTTACAAATACTAAAAAGTGATCCAGAGATTAAACTATTGCTGACTGATTATGCGATGCCGACCATGGATGGTTTTGAGCTTGTCAAAGCGGTGCGCAATATTCGTGGTCGTGATGATTTAGCAATTATAGGTTTATCTGGTGCGGGTAAACATGGCTTATCTGCTCGGTTTATCAAATTTGGTGCAAATGACTTTTTAACAAAACCCTTTATGAATGAAGAGTTCCATTGTCGTGTATTGCAAACGATGGAGCAGCTTTCTCTTATCGCAGATATTAAAGAGAGTGCTTTTCGTGATGATTTAACTAACCTTTATAATCGCCGCTATTTTTACCAATTTGCCGAAAAACTGTTAAAAGAAACATCGCGCAATAATAGCTTAGCGTTACTTGATATTGATTTCTTTAAAACGATTAATGATAAATTTGGTCATGAAGCGGGGGATCAGGCACTAAAGCAAGTAGCGTCGTTACTACGCAGTTCATTTAAAGGTTATACGGTTGCCCGGGTTGGCGGTGAAGAGTTTGCGGTTGTGTTAGCTGATGTAGGATTAGATCAAGCTTATTCGTTGCTAGATGCGTTTAGAGTTAGGTTATCAGAGTATGACTTTGTGATAGATGGTCATGCATTTGCAATTACAGTGAGTATTGGTTTAACCAAATTCCAAAATGTGACTTTAACCAGTGCCATGCGGTTAGCGGATAAAGCGCTGTATCAAGCGAAAGAGCAAAATCGCGACTGTGTGGTAAGGCAAAATTAGGCTGCTGCACCAGCACAGTTAAGATGTTAAAAAAATGCACCTATATGGTGCATTTTTTATATCAGTAATTTATTTTTATTATGTAACTAGTTGTTTTTTAATTATTTAAAATAGTGGCACAAAGGTTGGATTATCTTAGCAAACAGGATAACAATAAGCGTCCGAAGGGGGCCACTATGAAAATGATTAGTGCAATAATAAAGCCATTCAAATTAGATGATGTGCGTGAAGCGCTGGCTGATTTAGGCATTGAGGGAATGACGGTTGTTGACGTCAAAGGTTTTGGTCGTCAACGCGGTCATACAGAGCTGTACCGTGGAGCTGAATATCAAGTTGATTTTATTCCAAAAATCAAACTTGAGATTGCTACTCGTACCGAAAATTGTCAAAGGGTCGTTGAGACCATTACCAAAATAGCTTCAACAGGCAAAATTGGCGACGGCAAAATTTTCGTTTACGACTTAGATCAAATTGTCCGTATTCGTACGGGTGAATTAGATGAAGAAGCAATTTAAGGGGGCTTTATGGAAAACACGATAGTTGAACTCAAGTTTTCGTTAGATACATTTTATTTTTTAATATCGGGTATTTTAGTGATGTGGATGGCGGCTGGTTTCGCCATGTTAGAAGCGGGCTTAGTTCGTTCAAAAAATACCACTGAAATTTTAACCAAGAACGTGGCACTTTATGCTATCGCATGTACCATGTTCTTATTGGTTGGCTACAACATTATGTATGTAGACAACGCTGAAGGTGGCTTAGTGCCTTCGCTTGGTGCGCTAATTGGCACTCAAGCTGCTGATGCAAATCATTCTTTAGAGTCAGACTTCTTCTTCCAAGTGGTATTCGTGGCAACGGCTATGTCGATTGTATCGGGTGCGGTTGCGGAACGTATGAAGTTATGGGCTTTCCTTGCTTTTGCCGTGGTATTAACTGGCTTTATTTACCCAGTTGAAGGCTACTGGACATGGGGCGGTGGCTTCTTATCTGAAATGGGCTTTGTTGACTTTGCAGGCTCTGCTATTGTTCACGGCACAGGCGCTGCTGCTGCACTGGCTGGTGTATTAATGCTAGGTGCTCGTAAAGGTAAATACGGTAAAAATGGTGAGATCTACCCAATTCCAGGTTCTAACTTACCACTGGCTACATTAGGTACATTTATTCTGTGGATGGGTTGGTTCGGCTTTAACGGCGGCTCACAGTTACTTATCTCTGATGCTGAAAATGCCACTGCGGTTGGTCAAATTCTACTTAACACCAACGCTGCTGCAGCAACGGGTGCAATTGCAGCACTATTCGTCTGTAAAGTGTTATGGGGTAAAGCTGATTTAACTATGGTACTTAATGGTGCACTTGCAGGCTTGGTTGTTATCACTGCTGACCCATTATCACCATCACCTTTATTAGCTTGTTTACTCGGTATTTTAGGTGGCTCATTAGTGGTATTTAGCATTGTTGCGCTAGACAAAATTAAAATTGATGACCCAGTTGGTGCAATCTCAGTGCATGGTGTATGTGGTATTTTAGGTATTATTTTAGTACCAGTATCAAATGCTGAAGCAACGATAGTTAACCAGTTAATCGGCTTAGTATGTATCTTAGGATTTGTATTTATTGCCTCACTTATCGTGTGGGGAATACTGAAGAAAACCATGGGTATCCGGGTAACAGAAGAAGAAGAACTAAACGGCATGGATCAACACGATTGTGGTATTGATGCTTACCCTGAGTTTGTTTCGGTACGTAGTAACTAAGTAAAAATTTTTAAAATCATTGTGTGTTCAAAACAAAGTCCTAATTTCGATTAGGACTTTTTTTGGTTTCTAATAAACGTAAAACTGATTGATAAAATTCAGAATATTCAGGTAGGAAAATAATGATTTAGTGTCTATTCTTTAAATGACACTAATTACAATTGAAGGGCAAACTATGGATAACAAATTACTCTTGATCATTCTGTCGATTTTTTTACCTCCTGTGGCGGTATTCTTAAAAGCAGGAGTAGGTAAAGACCTGATCATCAATATTATCTTATGCTTTATCTTCTTTATTCCTGCGATGATCCACGCGCTGTGGCTGTGTACTCGTTAGAATTGGCTAACTCGTATTGTGGTTAAGTAGTTTCAGTCAAGGTTAATTTTGCAGGTGTTAGCGTGTATGCTAAGCTCGCACCTGTAAATTTAACTCTGGAAATAAATAGCAACGTCAATGGCTGATAAAAAAGATTCCCGCTCTAGTAAAACTCCATCGAAACGCCCGGCCAATAAAGCCTCAACGACTGCGTCTAAGACTGTGAAAAAAGCACCGACTAAAAAGGCGCCGGCAAAAAATATAAAAAAACGGGGTATTGGTCGTAAGATTTGGTCTATTTTTTGGAAGCTCAGCTTAGCTGGCATTATTGCCATGGCTTTATATTTAATCTATCTAGATGCCAAAATCACCCGTCAATTTGAAGGCAATAAATGGCAGCTGCCAGCACAAGTCTATGCCAGAGCAATGGGTTTTTACCCAGGCCAGTTTTTATCTAGCCAAGAAGTGGTGTGGGAACTCGATAGGTTAAATTATTCTTCGGTGAATAAGCTCAGCCGTACCGGGCAATATGTAAAAGCGGGCGATAGTATTAAAATCTTCCGTCGTGAATTTGAGTTTTATGATGGTTTAGAGCAAGCACAAGTTATTGAGCTGCGTTTTGCGGGTCAAAAACTTGCCAGCATTAAAGATAAATTTGGCAGACGCTTAAACAGCGCTCGATTAGAGCCAGTACAAATTGCACGTATTGGTAATGATTCCAAACAAGACCGCGAGTTTGTGCCGCTGGATAAGTTTCCACCAATGTTAACAGATACACTGTTAGTGGTTGAAGATCAGAATTTTTACCAGCACCATGGCGTATCGGTGTTTTCGATTATGCGTGCTTTATACAGCAATATAAAAGCAGGGCGAACAGTTCAAGGTGGTAGTACTTTAACGCAACAGTTGGCAAAAAATATTTACTTAACCCGTGATCGTACGCTGATCCGTAAATTCAACGAAGCGCTGATCGCCTTGATTTTAGATTATCGCTATTCAAAAGATCAAATCTTAGAAGCTTACTTAAACGAAGTATATCTTGGCCAATCGTATAACCAAGGTGTGCATGGTATGGGCTTAGCTTCCGAGTTTTATTTTTCTAAGCCTGTCGATGAGCTTGAGTACGATCAAATAGCGTTACTCGTTGCTATGGTTAAAGGCCCTTCATATTATAATCCGCGCCGTTACCCTGAGCGCACTATGGAGCGCCGTGATTTAGTGCTGCGTTTAATGGTTGATAATAAATTAATTGATACCCGCGAATACCGTGCTGCATTAAAGCGGCCAATTTCGATTGCACCAATGAAGGACAGCTTACCTAAATCATACCCAGGTTATTTAGAGTTGGTGGATCGTGAGTTGAAAAAATTGCTACCTGATCAAGAAGTACTTGATGCCGGCGTGCGAGTGTTTACTTATTTTGATTTACAAAAACAAGCAGCAATGGAAGAGGCTATTGAAAAAAGCCTACCATACCTTGAAAAACGCAGCACCACAGAGCAGCTTGAAGCGGCGATGATCTCAGTTAATGTAGAAAAGGGTGGGGTATCTGCGCTGGTGGCTGGACGCGATCCTCGCTTCTTAGGATTTAACCGCGTTCTTGATACAAAACGTAATATAGGATCATTGGTTAAACCAGCGGTGTATTTAACTGCATTGGGTTTACCACACTATAATTTAGCGACGCTGCTAGATGACTCACCAGTGCAAGTGACTAATGAGCAAGGCAAAGTGTGGCAACCAGAAAATTTTGATCATCAATATCGCGGCACGCTACCGCTTTATAAAGCGTTTAGTCAAAGTATCAATATTCCAGTGGTGAACTTGGGGCTAGATGTTGGGGTGGATAAAGTCGCTGATACACTCAATAAACTCGGCGCTAAAGAGCAAATATCACAGTATCCATCATTACTGCTCGGTGCTGTTGAAATGTCGAGCTTTGAAGTTGCTCAGCTTTATACCACGTTGGCGGCTGATGGCGAATATCGCCAATTAACATCTATTTCGGCATTAACCGACTCAGTAGGCCGTGTGCTTTATCAGCATAATATCAGCTCAGCGCCGCGCTTTGATAAAGCCGCGGTGTATATGACTAAATATGCCATGAAACGGGTGACTAAAGACGGCACTGCAAAACGCTTAAATGCCCATTTTCCGTCGATTCAACTTGCAGGTAAAACCGGCACCAGTAATGACTTACGTGATAGTTGGTATGCAGGCTTTGATCAAAATACAGTAACGGTTGCATGGCTTGGTCGTGATGATAATAAAAGTACTGGCTTAACGGGCAGTGTTGGCGCATTGGAAACCTATATTCGTTATCTTAAGCCGCTCAACCCTGAGGCAATCGCTGATACACGCCCACCTTCTATTCGTTGGGCATTTATCGACGAACTAACTGGTAAACAAGCGCCTCCGGGCTGTGGCAAGGTCATTCAGCTACCACTGAGGGCCAGTGAATTTGAGCCAAGGCCAAGTTGTCAGAGATAAATAGGTAACCAGAACTTAGGTTATTTCGCTCATAAAAAAAGCCCTTGCGGGCTTTTTTTATTGCATAAATTTACAACTTAAAGCTTAGCAAACGCGCGTTCGGCAGCGGCGATGGTGTCGGCGATTTCTTGCTCTGAGTGTTCAGAGCAAACAAAGCCAGCTTCAAATGCTGATGGTGCTAAATAAACACCTTCTTCAAGCATTAAGTGGAAGAACTTTTTAAAGCGCTCTAAATCACATTGGGTCGCTTGTTGGTAAGTGGTTACTTTTTCTTGATCAGTAAAGAAGAAGCCATACATACCACCGGCGTAGTTAGTGGTCAGTGGAATACCGGCTTTTTTCGCGGCAGCTTCGAAGCCGTCACAGATAGCTTTACTTTTCGCTTCAAGCTCAGTGTGTAGGCCATCAACACACAAAAGCTCGAGTGCTTTTAAGCCTGCCGCCATGGCGATTGGGTTACCTGATAGTGTGCCTGCTTGATAAACAGGACCTACTGGCGCAATGTAATCCATGATCTCAGTTTTACCACCAAATGCGCCTACTGGCATGCCGCCGCCAATCACTTTACCTAAACAAGTTAAGTCAGGAATGATGTTGTAATAGGCTTGTGCACCGCCAAGAGCAACGCGAAAGCCGGTCATGACTTCGTCAAAAATAAGTACTGCTTTGTATTCATCACATACCGCACGCAAACCTTCTAAAAAGCCTGGTACGGGTGGAATACAGTTCATGTTACCAGCAACGGGTTCTACGATAATGCAGGCGATTTCGTCGGCGTACTTGGCGAAAATAGCTTTTACTTCGTCAAGGTTATTAAACGATACCGTTAAGGTGTGCTTAGCAAAATCTTCCGGAATACCGGGTGAGTTTGGTACACCCATTGTCAGTGCGCCTGAACCTGCTTTTACTAATAATGAATCTGCGTGACCGTGGTAACAGCCTTCAAATTTAAGTATTTTGTCACGGCCAGTAAAACCACGCGCTAGGCGAATTGCGCTCATGGTCGCTTCAGTACCTGAGCTTACCATGCGTACTTTTTCGATTGATGGCACTAGCTGTTTTACTTTTTCAGCCATGAAAATCTCGGCTTCAGTGGGGGCGCCATAGCTTAGGCCGTTTTCTACCGCATCAAGTACCGCTTGTTTGATGGCTGTTACCACGGTCACGCAGATTCATTATTAGTAAAAGCAGGTTCAGGCGCACTGACAA
>NZ_DRGM01000031.1 GCF_011050055.1 Pseudoalteromonas prydzensis
CAAGATGGCTTTATTACACTGGCCTCAGAGGTTGGTATTTGGGATTACACCGCCGATGAAGTGGTTGAGAAAGGCCGCGTTGGCCCTGGTGAGCTACTCGTTATTGATACTCAGTTAGGTAAAATTTGGCACTCAGACGAAATTGATCGCGATCTTAAATCTCGCCACCCATATAAAGCATGGCTTGAGGCCAATGTTAAGCGCTTAACGCCGTTTGAACAGTTGTCAGAGCAAGATGCGGGCAACCGTTCGTTTGATGACGAAACATTACTGAAATACCAAAAAATGTTTGGTTACACCAATGAAGAACTTGATAGCGTTATTCGCGTGATGGGTGAAATTGGTCAAGAAGCCACCGGTTCAATGGGTGATGACACGCCATTTGCAGTGCTTTCGGAAGGTAACCGCTCATTGTT
The DNA here is from genome assembly GCF_011050055.1 of Pseudoalteromonas prydzensis. GTDB lineage: Bacteria > Pseudomonadota > Gammaproteobacteria > Enterobacterales > Alteromonadaceae > Pseudoalteromonas > Pseudoalteromonas prydzensis_A. The sequence goes on from NZ_DRGM01000031.1 coordinate 417, forward strand.
TGATTACTTCCGCCAAAAGTTTGCGCAAGTAACGAATCCGCCAATCGATCCACTGCGTGAAAATCATGTAATGTCGCTGGCGACCTGTATCGGTAGTGAGCAAAACGTGTTTAACGAGACCACAGGACACGCTAAGCGTCTACAGTTTGATACGCCAATTTTAATGTATGCTGATATGCAGCAGCTACTTAGTGCCGATCAAGCGCATTACAGCTATTGCAAAATCGATATCACTTACAGCAAAGAAGAAGGCCTTGGCGATGCGGTAACCCGTATTTGTGACGAAGCGCAAGAAAAAGCCGCTGCTGGCTGTGTGATGTTGTTTTTAAGCGACCGTAATTTTGATGAAAATAAACTACCAATTCCTGCCGCTATGGCTGTTGGGGCGGTACAAAAGCGTTTAGTTGATAACAACTTACGTTGTGAATCAAATATCATTATTGAAACAGGTAGTGTTCGTGATGCACACCAATTCGCGGTATTAATTGGTTTTGGTGCAACGGCAATTTACCCATACCTTGCTTATGAATCACTGGTTGCGATGAGCGACTCTAAAGTGATCAACAAGAGCTATTGTGAAGTTACGCTTGCTTATCGTAATGCCATCAACAAAGGCTTGTACAAGATCATGTCAAAAATGGGTATTAGTACCGTGGCATCATATCGTTGTTCAATGCTGTTTGAAGCGGTTGGTTTGTCTGATGCAATTGTTGATACCTGTTTTAATGGTGTGGCAAGTCGCATTAAAGGCGCGTGCTTTACTGATTTTGATGATGATCAACGCAAGTTACATACTTTGGCATTGAGTAAACGTAAATTACTCAGCCATGGTGGCTTATTAAAGTATGTTCATGGCGGCGAGTACCACGCGTACAACCCTGATGTTATTCAAACGCTACAAAAAGCGGTGCGCTCAGGCGAGTATTCTGATTACAGCGTATACGCAGATCTCGTTAATAAGCGCCCAATCGCTACATTGCGTGACATGCTTGCACTTAAACTGCCAGCAGAGGGGATCAGTATTGATGATGTTGAGCCTGCTACTGATCTTTATAAGCGCTTTGATTCAGCCGCAATGAGTATCGGTGCATTATCGCCAGAGGCGCATGAAGCGCTTGCAATTGCGATGAACCGTTTAGGTGGTTGTTCAAATTCAGGTGAAGGCGGCGAAGACAAACTACGTTATGGTACTGAGAAAAATTCACGTATTAAACAAGTTGCGTCAGGTCGTTTTGGCGTAACGCCGCATTATTTACGCAGTGCTGACGTGATCCAAATTAAAGTAGCGCAAGGTGCAAAACCAGGTGAGGGCGGGCAATTACCGGGCGAAAAAGTCACCCCGTATATTGCTAAGCTGCGTTACTCGGTACCGGGTGTGACCTTAATTTCACCTCCACCGCATCACGATATTTATTCGATTGAAGATTTAGCTCAGCTTATTTTCGATTTAAAACAAGTAAACCCTAAAGCGCTGATCTCAGTAAAACTGGTATCAGAGCCAGGTGTGGGCACCATCGCCACTGGTGTTGCTAAAGCGTATGCTGATTTAATTACTATTTCAGGCTATGACGGCGGTACTGGCGCAAGCCCGCTTACCTCGGTTAAATATGCGGGTAGCCCGTGGGAGCTAGGTCTTGCTGAAACACAACAAGCGCTGGTTGAAAACGGTTTACGTCATCGTATTCGTTTGCAAACTGATGGTGGTTTAAAAACCGGCCTTGATATCATCAAAGCCGCTATTTTAGGCGCAGAGAGCTTTGGTTTTGGTACGGGTCCTATGGTTGCGCTTGGTTGTAAATACCTACGTATTTGCCACCTGAATAACTGTGCAACCGGTGTAGCAACGCAAGACGAAACATTGCGTCAAAAGCATTATCACGGCCTACCAGAAATGGCGATGAACTACTTTAAGTTTATTGCTCAAGAAGCCCGTGAAATTATGGCAAGCCTTGGGGTTGCCAAATTAACAGACTTAATTGGTCGTCTTGATTTACTCGAAGCGATTGAAGGTAAAACGGCAAAGCAGCAAAAAATTGATTTATCGTCAGTGATTGCACAGCCGAATAACCCAACTGGTGAAACCTTATACTGCAGCGCACCGAATACGTCGCATTACTTAGGTAAGTTAAACGAAACGTTATTAGCTAAAGCTCAACAAGCAATTGATGAGAGCAGCGGTATTTCACTGGTCAGCCGTATTTGTAACACCGACCGTTCAGTGGGCGCGATGTTATCGGGTTATATTGCCGATAAACATGGTAACCAAGGCATGGCGGCAGATCCTGTCTCGATTGAGTTACACGGAACCGCGGGTCAATCATTTGGTGTATGGAATGCTGGTGGTCTAGAAATGACCCTAGTCGGCGATGCTAACGATTACGTCGGTAAAGGCATGGCGGGCGGTAAGCTGGTTATTCGCCCACCACTGGGTTCGTCATTTGCAAGCCACAAAGCGACCATTGCAGGTAATACCTGTTTATATGGTGCAACGGGTGGCAAGCTGTTTGCTGCAGGTTGTGCTGGAGAGCGTTTTGCGGTTCGTAACTCAGGCGTGCAAGCGGTTGTTGAAGGCGTAGGTGATAATGGCTGTGAGTACATGACCGGTGGCGTAGTTTGCGTGCTGGGCAATGTAGGCGTGAACTTTGGTGCCGGTATGACCGGCGGCTTTGCCTATATTTTGGATGAGCGTAATGACTTTGAAAAACGCATCAATCCAGAGCTAGTCGAAGTGGTGCTGTTAGATGAGCTAGCGTCACACCAAGAGCATTTGCGTGGTCTAATTGCTGAGCATTTAGAACTAACTGGCTCAAGCCGTGCAGAAACTATTTTAGCCAGTTTTGAAGCGTATTTACCAAAATTCAAACTAGTTAAGCCGAAATCAAGTGATGTGAAAAGTTTACTCGGGCATCGCGCTCGTAGTAGTGCTGAACTTCGTGTTCAAGCACAGTAAGGGGGTAGTATGAGCGAGAATGTATATCAATTTATAGACGTGCAGCGGGTTGATCCCCGCAAAAAGCCAATTTCATCACGTAAAAAATCATTTGTTGAAATTTACGAACCCTTTTCAGAGAAGCAAGTAAACTCACAAGCGGATCGCTGCCTAGATTGTGGTAATCCGTATTGTGAATGGAAATGCCCAGTGCATAACTATATCCCACAGTGGTTAAAGTTAATTCGCACTGGCCGTATCCTTGAAGCCGCGGAGCTATCACACCGCACAAATAGTTTACCAGAAGTGTGTGGCCGGGTGTGCCCGCAAGACCGTTTGTGTGAAGGTTCATGTACATTAGACGAAGAGTTTGGTGCCGTCACCATAGGTAATATTGAAAAATATATTACTGATACTGCATTCAAAATGGGCTGGAAGCCTGATATGTCGTACGTGGTATGGACAGATAAAAAAGTCGCTATCATCGGTGCGGGGCCTGCGGGCCTAGGTTGCGCTGATATTCTAGTGCGTAATGGTGTAAAACCAGTGGTATTTGACCGTCACCCAGAAATTGGTGGCTTGCTTACCTTTGGTATTCCATCGTTCAAACTTGAAAAACAAGTCATGCAAAAACGTCGTGAAATTTTCACCGAAATGGGGGTTGAGTTTAAACTTAACACTGAAGTCGGTGTTGATATCACTATGGATGAAATATTGGCCGAATACGACGCAGTATTTTTGGGAGTGGGGACTTATCAAAGCATGCGTGCGGGCCTTGAGAATGAAGATGCACCAGGTGTTCATGATGCGTTGCCGTTCTTGATCGGTAATACCAACCGCGTCATGGGTTATGACGAATCGAATCAAGCTTACATTGACATGGCAGAGCAAAAAGTTGTGGTGTTAGGTGGTGGTGATACCGCGATGGACTGTGTACGTACCTCAATTCGTCAAGGTGCAACAAAAGTAATCTGCGCTTATCGTCGTGATGAAGAAAACATGCCAGGCTCAAGACGTGAAGTGAAAAATGCCAAAGAAGAGGGTGTTGAATTTACCTTTAACGTGCAGCCAACCGGTATAGTACTAAACGACAACGGCCATGTTGCAGGCGTACAAATGGTGAAAACCCAAATGGGTGAACCAGATGAAAAAGGCCGCAGCAGAGCTGAAGTGATCCCGGGTTCTGAGCATGTGATTGAAGCCGACCAAGTACTCATGGCGTTTGGTTTCAAACCACACAAAATGGATTGGTTAGAAAAGTACGATGTAGAAATAAACCACTGGGGCGGCATTAACGCACCAGAGCAAGGTGAATTTACCCATCAAACAACTAACCCTAAAATCTTTGCCGGCGGCGATATAGTGCGCGGCTCAGATTTAGTAGTCACCGCTATCTTCGAAGGGCGCAACGCCGCCGAAGGGATCATGGACTACTTGAAAGTGTAAGACTTTTACGGGTCAAAGAGTAAAGAGCAAGCCAATTGGCTTGCTTTTTTTATGGCTTCAATAATAGCCATAAGCCATAAGCCATAAGCCATAAGCCATAAGCCATAAGTTTTAAGTTACTCGGTGTTAAAGTAAGCGATGTAGGTAGTGTTGAGTAGTAGAACGAAACCCAACGAAAAAATACATTATTAGCCTGCATCAGGAACTTGCATTATCGAGTGTTTTATATCACTCAATTGTGGAAAAGCCATTTAAATAATGATTCACAAAGAGGTTAAGAGACGCTGCGCTTAAGAGCAGACATTAAGACTATATTTAAGTCGCAGAGGTAAAACCCAGTCAGTTTTGTACCTTACGCGGACAAACGAAAGTGAATGCCCAATGACAATTGTATTGCTTAGTTCATAATATAGAAAAGCTGCAAAACACGATGCATTAAGAAAGTGTAAGCGCTTATTCCCAAAAATAAGCCACTCAAACACTAACTAAAACACCAGCAAATTCTCTTTTTATATTTTACGTGAAATCGAAGTAACCGATTGAATCAAAATAGCAACTCGGCTATGGTTAATGCATCAATAAAAATAAATTAAAGACGAGTAATTCTACAGGCTCGTTAGGTTTCAAGGAGAATGTTGTGAAATTGGTTGGCTCTAAAACTGAAAAGGAAATAAAATCGGAGCTTTTAAGAAATACTTCATCCGTATTTTCAAAATCAGTTGAGTCTCAAGTAAAAACCTTCTTTTTAGACAATGACTTGGATACAACTAAAGTCATTGTTTTAGACTCCTTTCCGGATGACAGAATTGTTTATTATTGGTTACTTATTGAATCACGGATGGTTGGTAGAGTAGAAGTCGAGTTAGATTGTCCTGAATGTACAGGTATGGATACTTTTACTCTTCTAGAGTATCGCCATAAACTAAGTAAGATCCAACAAATAAAGTTAGCTGTTGCAATGGAGTTATTAGCAACTGAAACCTAAGAAGAATTTCAAGCGGGACTGCTAACAGTTTGCTCGGTTTCGTTTCGCCACACAATTTTAGCAAACTATTATCAGCCCCTTAAATGAGCGTTGGTATGACTCCCACTGTCAAGTTAAACACACTGATCCTTGCCTAACTTTTTAAGCCATAATTACTTCAGCTCGAATTAGAGCGAGTTAATACATAGGATGAAGCAAGTAATTTCGTCGGTTGTCTTGCTGATATGGCAGCAGGCGTCCTGCTTTGCGTAAATCAGCTACGCTGTTCAAAATTGTTCCAGACAATTTTGTCGTTGGTTATTACTATTTCTAGTAACTGAGCAAACCTTACTTAGTGCGTCCCGTGGCGGTCACCGATGGCACCTGTCTTCAGTCTATGTGCGTGGTTCAATGCAGCGTTAGCTGCATTGCCATCCTAAAGCTTCCGCGTCCTGCTCACGCCCCTTACCTACATCCATGTAGGCAACGCCGTCGATGCTTGATCCCATACATTAACTCTAATTCGTTTATCATGCGGGTATTCTTGGCAATCTAAGTTTTGTATTCACTGACGTACAAGCTTTTGAACAGTGACTTTGGAAGAAGAAACTTGACCAAGGTGAACAGGTTGTGCACCTCTATGCTCTCAATATAGGCGACTTCATTGAATTCTTTATGTGTATCAAGTCCGATAAAAAGTATGCTATGTTTATTCATGTTAGCCTCTGCTGTTTAGTTAATTGACAAACTAATTATGGCTCTGGCTTTGAATTAAGCTAACCCACGAAAAGCGGAGGCTAACACCGTGTGGGAGTCATTATGTCTAGTTGCCTAAGGAGGCTCTTTGGAAATTCGTTACTTTTTTGCTTTGGGTTGGGTTCTGATTTTGGTTATTTCAATGGTTCATTTAGAGCTTGTATATAATAAAATAGCCAAGTTAAAACCTGAAATATATAAGCTTGAAGGTAGCAAGCAACAGGTGATTACTGAGGCAATGAAATTCAATAATGAGTTGGCTCTTTCGGTTAGTGAAGTTAATAGATCAATTTATAAAGTTTTATTTTGGTCACGAAGAGCTGTATTGGGTATTTTTATAATTCTAGTTGCCGTAAATTTAAATTTGGTCGGCAACTAACAAGTTGCTAAATCAGGAAAATTACTACGGTCACGCTTTTTGCAAAAACACGCAAAAAGCCCGCACTGTAATTTCCCATTAGCAAAGCGTTATACATATTGGGAGCATCGGCATTCTAATCCGTGGAATTCAAAGTCAGTTAAATCTAAAGCCTAAATTTTATGCTGAATCTTCAAAAGTAGGTGGGGCCGGGTGTTTGCTTGGTGGCAGCCTTGCTTTTTATCTTATGTTTGTTCTTAGCTCTTACTTTGGTATAGAAAGCGATGTGCCGATAAGACAATGTGATCAAACGGTTATAATTGAGCTTTTTGTAAGTTGTATAATAACCTTGTTAGTTTGTCTTTATGTATTTTGTGCCCTTACAGCTTTACTCTATATTATCGAACTAAATACAAGAAAGGTTACATAAGCAGATCAGAGCTTATAGATATAGCTTTTAAAAGTTTATATCCGCAACGCTGGCAAAAAGGCTTGTGAAAAATATGTATAATAAGGCAATCAACAAGAACTAAAAACAGTGAGCTGTTATTTAGGCGTTCGAACGACCGAGTTTGCCACAGAGCCGTCCTACGGCTCTAACTCAGAAATGTCAAAAAGGGTGTTAGAGCTACTGTTTATTTCGCTCAAAGCCGTCACATTCAGTTTTAATCATTCATGGCTGAGTTTCGTTACACTCAACTCAACCAACGGTGGTAAATTTAACACTGGACTGTTCTGGCTTTTCCCTAGCACCTCCAACCTAGCAACTTGTCCCTTTAACCTTTTCAATGCCTCGCTTGCAGGCAATTCAGCCACTCATCGGGTTCAGCTAAAATAAACTCTAAGTGATGATTTTCTTTGGTGGTTATTTTAATCCCTGACGTTGTGATAGGGATCAAACCGGCTGCTTTACCAGCGCATTTCTCAACATGAGAGATATTATTAAGTTTTATTGCGTAGCTGCCTAGGCGAAGTTGTTTATTGAGGGCCTCAAAGTGCAAAATATTATCTGTTAAGGTGAGGCGTCCATCTGCTTTACCGACTCCTAGTTGTAATGTTGCATAACAGCGTTTTAATTGTGTTGCGTTCATTATTCACTCCATCGATTTTATTATTTTCTTGAGTGTATGCGGGTAACCGTAATGTGTCAATTATGTAAATTAAATGTTTTTATTTGGCTTTGTTTACAACCATTTATAAAAAGTTGTTCGCGCGGTAGAGCATTTTTTGTTGTTTATTTACACGCACAAATGCAAACAAAACCAACGCCATTTGCGTACCCAGTGCACATAAGGTGAGCATTAAATCTACACGATTATCAGTGCGTTGCACTAAACCTACCTCAATAAACCAGGCAATAGCGAGCATTAAAATAAGGGAGCCATGCAAATAACGCTGTAGTGTAATTTTAAACTGAATGTGTTTCCACTGGCTAAATATCAACAGCGCTAAACTCAGTATTGGTATTAACACCAAGCAGCTAGTTGCTATGATTAATAGCGGCTGCCATGCAGGGAAAGTCGATGTTCCGTCAGTGATAAAATAGTCGTTGCAACCAGTTAGGAATATTAAGCTAAACAAGAGGCTTGCTAATTTTGTTGAGTCTGTTTTTTTCATCATTGTAAAAGTGTACTTAGGTTAGTTTGCAAGCCTTACAACCATTAGTAAGGCTTGCTAGTGTTTTGTCAAAGGGTGCAGCATTAATTGTGCTATTAGCTCTATAGGCTACAGTTTTAAGCATGCGCCATAATTAACTCTTTGGCGTTAGCTTTGGCTGTTTTACTGATGTTATCACCACCAAGTAAACGGGCAATTTCATCAATACGACCATGCTTATTCAGAGGTAGCATTTGGGTGAAAGTTTCACCATCAGCAATTTCCTTGGCAACAAAAAATTGCTGATGTCCTGAGCTGGCCACTTGCGGTAAATGGGTTACACAAATTACCTGAGTAGATTTACCCAGTTGACGTAATAACTTTCCAACAGCAGAGGCGGTTGGTCCCGAAATACCTACATCCACTTCATCAAAAATAAGCGTTGGCGTAGTGACTTTTTGCGCAATAATAACTTGGATCGCTAAACTTATACGTGACAGCTCGCCACCGGAGGCAACTTTTGATAATGGTTGTAACGGTTGGCCTGGGTTAGTCGAGACTAAAAAGGCAATGTTGTCAAAACCTAAGCTGTTTGGCGCACGATCATGTTCTTGTTTTAGCGCAATTTCAAACAGGCCGTTTTCCATCGACAGGTTCGCCATACTTGCACTGATCAGTTCATTTAACGTATGCGCGGCACTTTGGCGGCTTGCACTAAGTGCGATTGCAGCACTGTGGTAGTCATCAAGAGCGGTTTTTATCTCATCGTTAAGCTCATCGAGTCTTGCTGAATTGGTACTGATCGATTCAAGCTCTTGGCTGATCGACTGGTGAAACTCGACTAGTTGATCCGGTTTTATATGATGCTTGCGAGCAAGATCCATCGCACCACTTAAGCGCGCTTCAACGTCAAGCAAACGATTAGGGTCAAGCTCTGTTTGCTCAGCGTAGTTACGAATTTCTCGGCTCGCTTCTTCTACTTGCACTGCGGCTTCTGCTAATAATGCAGCAACGCCACTTAAGCTTTCATCAAAGCTGGCCAGCTCTGCAAATTGTTGGGCACTGTGCTGCAACATCGAGCAGGCATTTTGTTCGTCGCTTTCATATAAGTGTTGCAGCTCACGCTGACACGCTTCAATAATCGTCTGGCTGTGGCTTAATTTGTGATGTTCAGCCTCAATCTGGCTAAACTCATCGGCTTGTAAAGCAAACTCATCAAGCTCAGCAACTTGATATTCTAATAGTTGTTTTTGTGCTGCCTGTTGTTGCTGTGCTTGTTCAAGGACAGTAAATTCTTTTTGTAGATTTTGATAATGGCGATACTGCTGACGCACATTATCAACTAACGCATGGTGCCCAGCATATGCGTCGAGTAACTGTAATTGATGCTCGCTTTTTAACAGGTGTTGGTGTGCATGTTGACCATGGATTGAGATCAGATGTTGGCCGAGTTCTTTTAGCTGTGCTGCGGTTACAGGGCTACCATTAATATAGCTTTTACTGCGACCATTTTTGCAGATCACGCGGCGCAATAAACATTCTTGATCAGTATTGCTAAGTAGCTGCTGCTCTAAAAATTGTTTGGCAAGGGGCAGTGCCGTAATATCAAATTGCGCACAAATTTCTGCGCGCTCTGTGCCTGGTCGTACGGCTGAGGCTTCAGCACGTTCGCCTAAACACAATGATAAGGCATCGATAGCGATTGATTTACCCGCACCTGTTTCACCGGTAATAGCAGTCATACCGCTTTGCCATTCGGTGCTTAAATTGCTCACAATTGCAAAATTTTTAATTTCTAACCCAATTAACATACTGTTTATCCATCCAGTCAATTAACTGTTAATTTATACAGTGTTTTGGGTTTTTGCAAATTAAATTTTATTATATTAGCGAGTTTATTTAATGCTCATTTACAGAAGTGTCAAAATTGTTTGCTGGATCAACAGCTTTTTCATAATCATCAGGATTGGCTGATAACTCGCTGGTAGATAAAACTTTGATCAGTGAAGGTAATAATTCATGGTAAAAGGTTTTATTGTAAGCTAAGCCCGCAGTGGGTAATTCACTGACAAAAAAATCTAAGCGCTCTGCGAGCGCATCACGTTCACCGGTGACATAGGTTTTTGCCAGTTCACTATTAATAGTACTGATCAGTGACTCTACAAGGCGCTCTAAATAAAGTAAGTTTTCGTCGCTGTGGGGCTGTACAACAAAAAAATTACTAACAATTACCTGAATACGAGGAATGTATTTTGGGCGAATTATTTTTGCTTCATAATATTCATTGAGCTTTAACTTTACATTCGCATTCACTTCGTTGACGCGGGTATTAAATAACTTCTTTTTTGCTGCGAGTGCTTTGCGGCGGTTATTTTCAATCACTAAATAGCTGCCAAGTAGGGTGATCAATAATAATAAAGCCAAGAAAACAACATAAGTCATGAGGCGTTAATTTCCCTGAAAAAGGTAACAAATAAATTTCAACTATTTTGCTCTAAAGTATGGTTAAGCGCAATGAAATTAATACAAACGACTACCCCAATTTAACTTGGTTCTTAATACATGATAATACGAGTAATTTTTAGGATGGATCAGACGCAATTTCTTATCTGCTTTTTTAATTAGCACTTCATCGCCAGGTAATACCGCAAGCACCACATGACTATCACAACTAACTTGTAAACTGTCGGTATTTTCCAAGCTCAATTTTAAGCGTACTTCGTTATCTGCATCAACCACTAAAGGTCTACTTGATAGTGTATGTGGAAACATCGGCACTAATGAAATTGCATTAAGCTCTGGGGTTAAAATTGGCCCGCCACCAGAGAGAGAATAGGCGGTAGAACCTGTTGGCGTTGAGACAATTAAGCCATCAGAGCGCTGCGAAAAAACAAAGTCGTTATTAATAAAAGCTTCAAACTCGATCATATGAGCGACTTTATCGGCGTGTAAAACTGCTTCATTCACCGCTGAGTTAGCGCTTTTTAGTTCGCCATGGCGGTATACTTCAACTTCGAGTAAAAAGCGTTTTTCTTCAATGTATTGACCACTTAATACTTGCTCTAAACTGGCTTCAAAGCCTTCTGGGTTTAAATCTGTTAGAAAACCTAAGTTTCCACGGTTCACGCCAATTACGGCAACATCAAAGCGGGCTAAAACGCGCGCTGCACCTAGCATATTTCCATCACCACCCACAACAATGGCTAGATCAGCCTGCTCACCAAGCTCTATCAGTTTGACTAGTTTTTCTTTGGGTACATCGGCTAATTGATGGCCAGTGCGTTGCTCTAATAATACGTTAAAGCCGAGCGCATTTAAAAAAGTGTATAAGCGCTGTAAAGTTGCAGCTGCGCCACTGTGATTTGGTTTGCCAATTAAACCTATGGTTTTAAACGGTGATTCCATGATAAATGCATCAATAGTATTAATATCAGTAGAGTAACTCAAAAGAGACAAGTTTGAAAATAACCTTGAAATAAACTCATTGCGCCCCGATATCCCCTGTATGCAGCAAGATGTAGATACTATGAATTTAAACCCTCGAGATCAGCAAATATTTTCCGCCGTGATGAGCCTGTACTGTAATGGTGAAGGGCAACCTGTGGCGTCGAGTCGTATTGCTAAACAAAAAGGCATGGCTGTGTGCTCAGCAACGGTCAGAAATGCGATGTCACGCCTTGAAAAAATAGGCTTGTTATATTCGCCGCATACCTCTGCCGGACGAGTACCGACCAATGCTGGCTTTGATTACTGGCTAAGTGAATTTTTTCCACTTTCTGAGATTGCCCAGTATTGGCAACCAGCGCAAGCGCAATTAGTTGAGCTTGCGCATGGTTTGAGCCAGCGTTATCAAGTGTGTTGTTGTGTTGGTTTACCGCAAGTTAGCTCGCAGCATGTTTTTAGAGTTGAAGTATTAGATTTTGACAGTAATGATTGGCTTATTTTATTGCTTGATAGAGCAGGGCAAAGTCATAATATTTGTATTCACAAGCCAGATGAGGCGTCAGATACCTTGCGTTATCAATTTGCAACTTGGCTTAATACGGTGTTTAGTCAACAAACCTTAATGGAAGGTTTGTATCGTATGCAAGCGATGGCAAATACCGCCCCGCGTAATTGTCATGACTCATTGCATCAATGGACTCGAGAGCTGAGCCAAAAATTAGGCTCAGATAACAGCATAGTCGTTGGTGAAAATTATCTATACCGACAAATTGATTGTGAGCAAAGCTTAAATATAGGTGTCTCTTTTTTAAACTTTGTTGAAGATAAATTGGCATTTAAAAATGGCGTGTCAGTGTTAAACACTGCGCAGCTGCCATTTACAGATTGTGATGAATTGATGGTGATCAGCGTACCGTATTTTCAAAATCAAGAATATCAAAGTCGTTTTTGTGTAATTTGCCCTAAATCGGCGCAAATTGAAGCAATCATTCAAGAATTTAAATTAATCGAGTCATTTGGCTCTTGAATCTTTTGATTCAATCCCCATAATTACCGCAATTGAAAAGAATTGGAGCACTTAAATTATGTCTGAGCAGACAAAATCACCAGAGCAAGAAGTCGAATTAAACGAAGAATTAGAGCAAATGCAAGCCGAAGTGGAAGCCGCTGTAGAAGCTGCGGATGCTCATGAAGGCGAAGAAATTAGCCCTGAAGCTGAAATTGCCATGCTTTATGCAGAGCTTGAAGAAGCTAAGCAAACGATTGCGAGTCAAAAAGATGGGGTCGTTCGAGCTGCCGCAGACGTAGATAATATGCGTCGTCGCGCTGCACAAGATGTAGAAAAAGCGCATAAATTTGCACTTGAAAAGTTCGCTAACGAATTATTGCCCGTTATTGATAACTTAGAACGTGCTATTGAGTTCTCAGACAAAGAAAACGAAACCTTAAAGCCATTGCTTGAAGGGATTGATATGACTGTGAAAAGCTTTAATGATGCGGTTGCAAAATTTGGCGTTGAAATTGTAAACCCACAAGGCGAGCAGTTTAATCCTGAATTTCACCAAGCCATGTCGATTCAACCAAGTAATGACGTAACACCTAACACTGTATTAGCAGTGATGCAAAAAGGTTACACATTAAATGGTCGTTTATTACGCCCTGCAATGGTGATGGTATCTAAAGCAGCTGAATAAATAAGTTGTTTATAAAAAATGCCCGTTAACGACGGGCATTTTTTTTGTTTCTAGCTCGGTGCCAAAGCTGAGCAATGAGTGTAAGCACTAAGGCACTGAACATTAAGCTCGAAAATGGCACTGCACTTTGTGCATGCATCAGCGCTAAAATTGGCCCCACTAATGCCCCGCTACCAAAACGTAAAGTACCAATAACTGCTGTAGCTGTACCTGAACGCTCTTCAAATTGCATTAATATCAGTGCATCGGCATTACTTGCGGTCACCCCTAAACTCATCATTAATGGTGCAATCGCTGCGACAATAAAATACAGTGACAGGTGTAATATACTGAATGTAAGTAGCGCACTGCCAGCAACAAAGCCAACCGCTAAACCATAATAGAGCATCTTTCGCGAGCCAACCCTCGGTACTAGTCGGGTATTTAAAAAGTTACCAAACATTAGCGCCATGACGTTAAACGCGAACAAAATACCAAATAACTGCTCTGACACTTTAAAGTAATCAAGGTATACAAACGGCACTGCGGTTAAAAAGCAAAAAAAGCCGAATGATACAAACATTGAACTGGCAATATCTGCACGGGTATCTTTATTTTTAAACACTGTTTTATAACTATCAAAAAATAGCGCAAAGCCTTTTAGCGGACTTTTAAAAATAGGAATATCAATTAGGTAAATTTGCACTAACGCCAGAATGACAAAGCTGTAGCTTGCCAGTACCAAAAAGATAGTTTGCCAGTGAGATAAGCCCATGATCATAGAGCCCACTGTGGGGGCGATCAAAGGGGCAACCATCATGATCATGGATACATACGACATACCTTTAGCGGTATCTTGTTTGTAGATATGGCGAATTATGCCAGGTACTACCACGGTTGCCGCAGCACCAGTAAAGGCTTGAATAGCACGCAGCGCCCAAAATAGATGAATATCATTACAAAAGGCCAATGCTACTGAGCTTACCCCAAATAATGCGAGCCCAACTTTGGTGAGTACGCGCCGACCAATTTGATCCGCTATTGGACCAAAAAATAACATCCCTAAAGCATACCCTGCCAAGTACAAACTTAATGATATTTGTACATTCGGCATGCTGGTATTAAGATCATTGGCAATAACTAACATTGCAGGTAAGTACATATCAATTGCCAATGGTGTAATTGCTACAATGCTGGCAAGTAAAGGTAACAGAATGCGTTTATTCAAAGAGACCGAGTCTTGCATGATTCACCCATTAAATAAAAAGAGGCCTATATTGTAACAGCGGTAGTGACCCTTGGGTACTTAGTTTGCACGCTAACTATCATCTTTAACATATTAATCATAGAAGTAGTGTGTTTAGCTGTTATTGCAATATGTTCAATCGCAGACTGGTTTGCTATTCTAGGGATAATTAAATGTGAGTTGAGGGAATACAATGAAAAAATTAGTTTTGGCTGTGCTTGCCACTGCGGTATTAGCGGGTTGTAAAACATCGCCAACAGGGCGCACGCAAATTGCGCTTTATTCTGATCAACAAATGAGTCAGATGGGTCAGCAAAGCTTTGCTGATATGAAAAAGAATCAAAAAATTAATGATAATCCTCAAGTAAATGCCTATGTAAAGTGTATTGCTGATGATGTGATTGCAGTATTACCGCAACAGTATGCACGCCAAGCTTGGGAAGTGGTGGTATTTGAAGACGATTCAGCTAACGCGTTTGCATTACCCGGTGGCTACATTGGTGTACATACGGGCTTATTAAAAGTCGCTGAAAATCAAGATCAGCTTGCAACTGTAATTGGCCACGAAGTGGGGCATGTAATTGCCGAGCATTCAAATGAACGTGTTTCACAAAGCTCACTGCTACAAACAGGTATGCAAGCGGGCAGTATGGCGCTTGAAATGGGAAATGTGCAGTACCGTAACGAAATTATGCAAGGGCTTGGCTTAGGTGCGCAGTACGGGGTGATTTTACCATTTAGCCGTTCACATGAATCTGAGGCTGATCAAGTAGGCTTAGATTTAATGGCGAAAGCGGGATTTAATCCAAAAGAATCGGTCACGCTTTGGCAGAATATGAGTAAAGCGGGCAGTAGTGGTACGCCTGAGTTTATGTCTACGCACCCAGCACCAGGTAATCGTATTAAAGAGTTACAAGCAAAATTGCCACAAGCATTGAATGAGCAAAAAGCAGCGAAAGCAGCGGGTAAAAACCCACAGTGTAAGCTGTAATCTCACTTTTTTATGGTATAAAAAAAGCCTGTGAACTAACTGTTCACAGGCTTATTAATTTTTAAATGCGAGTTAACCAGAGTTCAGGTTAATTATGCATTTTCAACAGCAGTACGTGGATCTACGTATGGCATGTTGAATGCTTCAGCAACTTCTTTATAAGTTACTTGACCTTTGATTACGTTAAGACCTTTAAGGAAGTTAGCGTCATCAAGTAATGCTTTTTTGTAACCTTTGTTAGCAAGGTTAATGATGAAAGGCAATGTTGCATTGTTAAGTGCAAACGTAGATGTACGTGGTACAGCACCTGGCATATTAGCAACACAGTAGTGAACTACGTCATCAACGATGAAAGTAGGATCAGCGTGTGTAGTTGCTTTAGAGGTTGCGATACAACCACCTTGGTCGATTGCTACGTCAACAATAGCAGAACCTGGCTTCATTGCTTTAATGTGTTCAGCAGTTACTAGCTTAGGTGCAGCAGCACCTGGAATCAGTACGCCACCAATGACAAGATCAGCTTCAAGTACATGCTTTTCAAGGGCATCAGCTGTTGAGTAAATTGCTTTAACTTTATTGCCAAACTGAGCGTCAAGTGCGCGAAGTACGTCAATGTTACGATCAAGTACCACAACATCAGCACCTAGGCCGACAGCCATTTGTGCTGCACTGCGACCAACCATACCGCCACCGATCACAACTACTTTAGCTGGCTCAACACCTGGTACGCCACCTAATAACATGCCACGACCATGATTTGATTTTTCAAGCGCTTGTGCACCAGCTTGAATAGACATACGGCCAGCAACTTCACTCATAGGCGCAAGTAATGGCAAACCACCACGTGAATCAGTTACTGTTTCATAGGCAATACATACTGCGCCACTTTTTACTAGGTCTTCAGTTTGTGGAAGATCGGGTGCAAGGTGTAAGTAAGTGAACAGAATTTGATCTTCACGAAGCATTGCACGCTCAACAGCTTGCGGCTCTTTTACTTTTACGATCATCTCTGCGGTTGCGAAAACGTCAGCTGCGGTTGCTAACACTTCAGCGCCGGCTTGAATATAGTCGTCATTAGTAAAACCAATGCCCATACCTGCATCAGTTTCAACAAAAACTTGGTGGCCGTGGTTTACTAACTCACGAACACTCGCAGGGACCATACCTACACGGTATTCATGGTTTTTTATTTCTTTAGGTACACCGATAATCATAATATTGCCTTGTTAGAACGGGATAAAATTTTTCACTATTATATTCATGACAAGCCAGTGTGTCTCACCTTTTTTAATTGAAATGATAGTGATATAATCTACAAATACAATTTAAACAGTGTAAAAAACTAGTTGGCCCTATGCATGAGTTATTAGACCGTATTGACCGTAAGATTTTGATAGAATTACAACACGATGGACGTGTTTCAAATGTCGAACTGGCCCGACGAGTAGGGCTCAGTGCGACCCCCTGTTTAGAGCGCGTTAAAAAGCTTGAACGCGAAGGCTATATTGTTGGCTATAAAGCGGTGGTTGACCCAGCTAAACTCGGCCAAGGTCTCTCTGTGTATGTAGAAGTGACGATCACTAAAACATCGCCAGATGTATTTGATGAGTTTAGCGCCGCGGTTAAAAAGCACGATGAAATTATTGAATGTCACTTAGTGTCTGGTAATTTTGACTTTCTACTCAAAACCCGGGTAAATGATATGTCTGAGTATCGTGGTGTATTAGGCGACATATTATTAAAGCTGCCAAATGTCAGTGAAAGCCGTACCTATGTAGTAATGGAAGAAGTAAAAGGTGAGCAAGGGGTGATTATTCGCCCTTACATTGCTTGAATGATAAAAACTCGTTCATAATCAGGCCAGCATTGTTAAGATAAAGTGCAACAAAAAGTATTTCCTGCTAAGGTATTCCATTGCTAAGAGATGAGTACAAAGAAGTACAAAGAAAATGAGGAATAGCGAGTTATGCGCCTAAACGGTGTACAAAGACTATTAGAAACCGGTTTGATAATCAGCACCTTTGCCGCCATATTTATTTTGTGTGCATTGATAAGCTTTGATCCCGCTGATCCTAGTTGGTCGCAAACAGGTTATGAGAGTGTAAGAAACATAACTGGGGCGGCTGGCGCGTGGATTGCCGATATTTTATTACTTACTTTTGGTTGGTTGGCTTATTTAGTGCCGGCTGCAATCCAAATCTTTGGTTATTTGTTATTTAAGCAACCGCATAAGATTTTTCAACTTGATTATACAACCTTGTCGCTTCGCGTAATTGGTTTTGCATTATTTATAACCTCGGCAACGGCCATCAGTAGTATTAATTTTGATGATATTTATAATTTTTCATCCGGTGGGGTAGTGGGTGATGTAATAGCCTCAGCTATGATGCCGGCCTTTAATTTTACTGGCACGTCTATTTTATTATTGTGTTTCTTTTTTGCCGGCTTAACCCTGTTAACGGGTGTGTCTTGGGTGCAATTTGTCGATTTTATTGGCGACTGGATCATGCGTAGTTATCATTTTATCGCGTATCATTTACAAGCATGGTTACAACGTGAACGTGCAGCAAATACGCCAGTTACAGTTGAACAAGCCCCCGTCGATGAGGCAAAAGCTACGAAACAGACCCCGTCGATTCGCTTTACTGAAGCAAGCACAGGAACGACAACAGATCATCAAGACTCGCATCCGGCATTTGATGATTTGGATGACATTCTGGATCAAGAAATCAATTTTAGTGCCATTGATGATGAACCAATGGATACAGCGGCGGCCTTAAATGCACTTGATCAAAGCCATGTTGCTGAGCCTGAAAAACCGATAACCACAGTGGTATCCCCAGCGCGACCCATGCCGAAGCCTAAGAGTACCTATCAGCCGCCACCTACGGCAAAAGAGAAGTTCGAGCAGCTACTAGAAGAAAAGCCGCCGAGCACACCTTTGCCAACACTTGATTTACTGGATAGGCCAGACAAAGCAAAAAACCCAATTTCGCCGGAAGAGCTAGAAGCCGTGTCACGGTTAGTTGAAACTAAACTACTTGATTTTAACGTGCAAGCTACGGTTGTTGCGGTTTATCCTGGGCCTGTTGTAACCCGTTTTGAGCTTGATTTAGCGCCGGGTATTAAAGTATCTAAAATTACCGGTCTGGCAAAAGATTTAGCCCGCTCGTTATCAGCGGTGAGTGTCCGTGTTGTTGAAGTTATTCCGGGTAAAACTTATGTAGGGATTGAATTACCTAATAAACACCGTGAAATAGTGCGGTTATCAGAAGTGATCGACGCACCAAAATTTGAGCAAAATCCTTCGCCATTAACTATGGTATTGGGTAAAGATATTGCCGGTGAGCCAATCTGTGCCGATCTCGGTAAAATGCCGCATTTATTAGTTGCAGGTACCACAGGCTCTGGTAAGTCAGTGGGTGTTAATGTGATGATATTAAGCTTACTGTACAAATCAGGCCCTGATGATGTACGTATGATCATGATTGACCCGAAAATGTTGGAACTTTCTGTTTACGAAGGTATCCCACATTTACTGTGTGAAGTGGTCACCGATATGAAAGAAGCTGCCAATGCGCTGCGTTGGTGTGTAGGTGAGATGGAACGCCGTTATAAGTTAATGTCGGCGTTAGGTGTGCGTAACTTAAAAGGTTACAACCAAAAGGTATTGGATGCGAAAGAAGCGGGTTACCCAATTCTCGATCCATTATTTAAAGATACTGATGGTATGAAAGAGGGACCAGACGAGTTAGGTAAGTTACCGAGCATCGTGGTGGTGATTGACGAATTTGCCGACATGATGATGATTGTTGGTAAAAAAGTTGAAGAGCTCATTGCCCGTATTGCGCAAAAAGCCCGAGCGGCAGGTATTCATTTAATACTAGCAACACAGCGCCCATCAGTGGATGTTATTACTGGTTTAATTAAAGCGAATATCCCAACGCGAATGGCGTTTCAGGTATCAAGTAAAATTGACTCGCGTACCATCTTAGATCAACAAGGTGCAGAAAACCTGTTAGGTATGGGTGACATGCTTTATTTACCGCCGGGCACTAGTGTGCCTGTACGTGTACATGGCGCGTTTGTTGATGACCATGAAGTACATGCGGTGGTAAATGATTGGAAAGCCCGCGCTAAACCAAATTACATAGATGAAATTTTAAACGGTGACGCCACGGAAGATATTTTACTACCAGGCGAAGCCAGTGAGAATGCGGATGAAGAATCTGATCCCTTGTATGATGAAGCCGTCTCATTTGTAATTGAAACAGGCAAAGTGTCGGTTTCAAGTGTCCAGCGTAAGCTGCGTGTTGGTTATAATCGTGCAGCACGTTTAGTGGAGCAGATGGAAACGTCGGGTATTGTGAGCGCACCAGGTCATAACGGTGCCCGTGATGTATTAGTGCCCAATGGTGGAGCAAATTAAATGAAAAAAATTAACTATTTAGCCTTGGCGATCAGCTGCTTGTTATCAGCCTCAGTGTATGCAGATGACAGCCAAGCATTACAAGCTAAGCTTGCTGGATTAAAAAGCTTTCAAGCGCAATTCGAACAGCAAGTGAATGACGACCAAGGTCAGTCAATTATGCAAGGTAAGGGTAATATTGCTTTACAACAGCCAATGATGATCCGTTGGCAACAAGCCAGCCCTGACGATACCTTATTTGTTTCAAATGGCGATAAAACCTATTACTTTGACAGCTTTGCAGAACAAGTAACGATTATGAATACTCACAGTTTGATTGACTCAACACCGTTTGTATTACTCACTTCTAAAGATCCTGCGCAGTGGCAAAAGTATCAAGTAACAGCCACCGATGCAGGCTTTAGTGTGACACCTAATAAAGGCGTAGAAAGCCAAGTGGAGCAATTAGACATTGTATTTGCGAAAGACCAAATCGGTTTAGCGCAACTATTGGTAAAAGACAGCTCTGGGCAATCATCAACCTTTACCTTTAGCGATGCCAAAGTAAATGAAAGTTTAGCTCATTCAACCTTTGAATTTAATATTCCTGAAGGTGTTGAAATAGATGACCAAAGCCAAGGTGAATAATTAGAGTGAGTAATTTAGGCTTTAATTTTGGCCCCGATGTGCGCCCACTTGCGGCGCGCATGCGACCAACCAGTTTAGATCAGTATATTGGCCAGCAACATCTATTAAGCCAAGATAAGCCACTCTATCAAGCTATTTTAGCTGGGCGTTGCCACAGTCTTATTTTGTGGGGGCCGCCAGGCGTTGGTAAAACCACTTTAGCGCAAATTATTGCCAACCATGCCGATGCGGCGCTAATTCAAATGTCGGCAGTAACCGCAGGTATCAAAGACATTCGTGATGCGGTGAGTGAAGCTCGCAATAACCTTGAAGGTCGCGGACAGCGTACCTTATTATTTGTGGATGAAGTGCACCGCTTTAATAAATCCCAGCAAGATGCGTTTTTACCACATATTGAAGATGGTACTTTTATTTTTGTTGGTGCGACTACCGAAAATCCCTCGTTTGCCCTTAATAATGCGATTTTATCCCGAGCACGAGTGTATGTATTAAAATCGCTGCAAGAAGCCGATCTTCACAATGTTATTGAACGTGCCCTTGCGGGCGACGATGAGCTAAAAAATAAAACGATTGTGCTTGCACAAAATGCTAAACAAGCACTGTGTCAAGCAAGTGATGGTGATGCCCGCAAAGTACTTAATCTACTTGAGCAAGCGATTGATTTAACCGTTGAGCAAAACGGTCAATATTTAGTTGATGAACACGTACTCAGCCAAGTATTGCCAACGCATTTAGCCAAGTATGATAAAGGCGGCGATGAATTTTACGATTTAATATCTGCCTTTCATAAATCAGTGCGGGGTAGTTCACCCGATGGCGCCTTGTATTGGTATTGCAGAATTCTCGCAGGCGGTGGCGACCCGCTGTATGTTGCAAGGCGATTACTTGCCATTGCCACCGAAGACATTGGTAATGCCGATCCGCGGGCGATGGAAGTGGCCCTTAATGCATGGGACATCTTCCAGCGAGTAGGGCCAAGTGAAGGCGAGCGTGCAATTGCACAAGCTACGATTTACCTAGCCAGCGCACCGAAAAGTAATGCGGTGTATGCTGCATTTAATCAAGCCAAGCTGGATGCGCAAAACGAGCCGAGCTATCCGGTGCCAGAGCATTTACGCAATGCCCCAACAAATTTGATGAAAGACTTAGGCTATGGTGCTGAGTATCGCTATGCGCACAATGAAGAAGGCGCCTTTGCCGCCGGTGAAAACTATTTCCCGGAGCAAATAGCCGATAAACAATATTACTTTCCAACGGATCGTGGTTTAGAGCAAAAAATTAAACAAAAGCTCGACTACCTCAAAGAGCGCGATCAACACAGTGACATAAAACGCTATGACAAGCCTTAAGATATACCTCATGATTGCCGCAGGAGGTGCCTCAGGTGCCTGTTTACGATTTTTTATTAGCGAAACCATGTTAAAACTATTGGGCAGGGGATTCCCTTTTGGCACGTTGGCAGTTAATATTCTTGGTTCATTGTTGATGGGCATATTATACGGTTTGATAG
>NZ_DRGM01000032.1 GCF_011050055.1 Pseudoalteromonas prydzensis
AACAACGTGCATAACGTAACGGATGCAACCAGCTTAAAAACGCGCCTTATCGAATGGACCAGACAACTCAAAGGCACAGCAGAGAAAATCGCAGCTAAGGCTAGCACCAACGTCGGCGCAGCCGACCTATCTTGGTCTAGTGGTAATAACTGTACGCCTATAGCCGTGGGCTCTAGCGCCGAGTTGTTACTCGATATGGTGGGGTGTGACAAAAAACAGATCACAGAGGTTAAAAAGGATCTGATTGCAGGTAAAAGGATCGCTGTAAATGGTCAAACTTACGTAGTTCAAGATGGTGTTTTACAAATTTGGGATGAAAAAGCGCAAATTAAAGAGCAGCGACGCCAGTCTATTGAATCAATGGCGCATAACGAAGCGCAAAATGATGAGTTGTTATCAGTTAATAGCGCACCAACAAAATGCAATCATCTGTTTTACTCACTTACAGAGTCGCAAAGGACATCACTTGAGCAAGGCAATATAGTGATCAGCAATGGTCGAGTGTATTTCACCAGAGGCTTAGACCTTTATAGCTTTGAAAAACTAGATTTAGAACAGCCAAAAGTAGCTATTAAAATACAAGTAACAGAAAAACACTATCAGGCAGCACGCGAACAATACGATTTAGCAAGTCAGTACGCCGCGATTGATGGCCGTTCGTTACCAAATTCAACAAAATTTAAAAAAGGTCACGCTGATGTAATTGGTGATCTTGAAATGGCTAGATTAGTTTTAGCTGGTAAAGCAACGGCCATCAGCGACAACGACTGGTGGGCACTGGATATGATGGCTTAAATGTACCCGTAAGTTACTTAATTGACGGGTACAGTTACGTTTAAGTGTACCCACGAATTAACTAATCCGTAGGTACAGATAAAAATAAAATTAGAAAACGATTGAAGGAGGTAAAACTAACCTAATTGACAATACGCCTTGTGCGGGGCTATAGTAAAAAGGCACTGGCAAAATCCAGTGCCGGGATTGAGACCCCGCAATTATTCACAAGGTGCATTGTCACCAGCTTTTTAGCTGGTTTTTTAATGCTCGCGCTTTAGCTCGCCCAAATTATGGCAGGCTGGAGTGAGGCCACTTCGGTGGGCCGTTTTCCTTGTGTAGCGGTAGTCTCAACCTCGCTTTAGCTTGCCACCCAAAGATTGAGACCTTTGTGTGGTTTAGATACTATTAATTACACAAGAGGTCATTACCATGACTAACCAACTTATTATTTCAAATACCCTAATCCCTGTTGATCACTACAACCGCGTAAACCTAAACGCCCTGCATAAAGCCAGTGGCGAAGGTGATCATAAAAAACCAGCCAAGTGGATGAGATTAGAATCAACAAAAGAATTAAATTGTGAATTAGAGCTAACAGTCAATTTGCAGAGCGGAAATAGCCAAAGGCCAGATTTGGCCTTTGGTGAAAAATTAATAAAAACCACAAGAGGCGGTAACGGTGGCGGCGGCACATTCGCCCACGAACTATTAGCCATTTCTTACGCAGGCTGGATCAGCCCAAAATTTCAATTAGAAGTAAACCGCGTATTTTTACACAGCAAACGCAACGAACCCGAGCTTGCCACGTTGCCAACCCTAAGCGAATTACCCGTATTAGACTTTCCTGAAATGCGCTTAAGTATGTTCATCCCGTTTAGAGATATGTTTGATTGCGGCTGGCGCTTACGTATGAACCAGTTATTTACTACATTGCGCCAGTGCCAACGCAGCAACACACCCATTAGCGTTAAAGACGTAACAGGCCTAGAGCAAGAATTGCGATCACTGCTTCACATTGTCGAAACCCAAAGCAATAAACTCAGCAGCATTCAACGCTTTGTGAATTATTAATACACCACCCTTGCGCAATGCGCAAGGGTGGTGTATTCTTAAAGCTGGCCATGTGGTCAATAACAATGATTAGAGGGATTAACGATGGAAGTACGCTTCGAAAAAACCTCAATCATAACGCTCGAGTCATTACGTGAACCAGTATTGAGTGAAGTAAGTGATGCGTTGTACGCATTACAAGCTGCACCAAATATAGAAGCTTTGGTTTCTGTACTGGGTGATGATGTAGAGCTGGTAGACGATATGCACTTTAACATTGCTATTAAGCTTAACTACCAACATGTTGCCGCATGTTTAAAGGTAGAGCTTAAAAATAATGAAGAAGTGATAGTGACACTTAATAGTTATGATTGATTGAGGGACGCCCCTCCGGGGGCTGACTCAAACCGATTGTAGTGTACTTAGTATTGTTTATCAATAAATGAAATATTATTAATTTAAATATGATTAAGTTAAATATTATTAAATAAGGTCAAAATATAAAGGACAAACCCCATGTCAAACTCACTAGTAGGTATGGAGCGAATAGCTCATATGCTTGAACCCCCAAAGGGTTCTGGGCACTATATAAAAAAATTTATAGAGAAACGCGGGCTAAGCGCAAGTAAAACAGCGCAGCAATTAGATGTTAGCCCATCAACAGTAACTCGGTTATTAGCTGGCGGGGCACTAACCCCAGTAATGGCTGCAAAGTTACATAATGTATTTAATATAGATGAACAGATATTGTTTAATCTGGAAGCACAAGCTAATGTGCAGAAGACACGCGAATTATTACACGCTGTGTGAAATTAAATACTAATTAGTAAAAAGCCCGCAAATAGCGGGCTTTTTAATGCATAAAATTTAAAGTTCCAACAATGAAAGCTGCTGCTCACGCGGTAAGTTTTTAAGTAACGATGCGGCTATTTGCGCGGTGGTTTTACACGGTGGATTCAAGAAGTGATCAAACGATTGCGTAATACGGAACGTAGCCCCGCATTCTTTAGTGTTAGTGCACGAGCAATATAAATTAACAACATGCGCACTTTGTTTTTCACGAGACGTAATCGTTGCTTTAGCTTCACAGTTTGGACAAGTAACCCGCGCCATAACATTCACCAATCGTTAATAAAAAAACACTGTTATTATATACAGTTCTTGCGTGTATACCAAACAACCATTTAATTATTGGATGGTTGCTTGACCCCGATTAATGATATTCAATTGCTTTTCAATTATTTCTAATAGATACTTTCTTTTTAAGATGTTAGGTGTTAACCATATTGATAGTTACATTCGCACAATATATTGTTGTTACATAAAGGAGAAAATATGTATTATTTTGACGACGTGGTTGAAGAGCAAGGTAATGGAGAGTTTTATTTAGCTTTAATAAACACTAATACTACAGAGAAGTATGTTCTAGATAAATTTCGTATTTCGACAACAACGAATGAAATGAAGCTATATATCATATCAGAAGCAGATACATTTAGGTATAATAGGAAACTAAAAAGTAAAGTAGAAATGGATGATCTTGTAAATAAAATTAGCCAAATGGCTGAGGACGTAGACTTCAAAAACAATAGTATTCATAGCCCTTACAGGAAGTAATAGAACTAAGTGCTTTTTTCTATAGCACTTTTATCTACTTATTATCTTAACTATAAACATTAATCAAGTATTGAAATACGACTAAAAATAACAAAACCACTATATAGTTTAACCAAATTAATGGTTAGGTACTTATCTCTAAATCAAAATTAGCTGTAATTCATCACTAATTTCAGGATCATCGTTCATCCTTTTCTTCAGCTGCGTGGTCTCGTTTTTAAAATACATGGTATTGTTTTTAGTTGGGTCGGTAAGGCCGGCCGGAAAGTGTGAGCTAAGAATCAAAAGGGCGAAAAATTCACTCCTCCTCGCCTTCCGCTTTCGTGCAAAAAATGCGTCAAATTGACAACCCCAGTGACACGCCATTAATCGCCAGCCAGCCCAGCAAAAGGATCTGTGAGCAATTTTAAAAAGATCGCATTGTCATAAAGTGACAACCTTTGACAATAAAGTGACAACAAAAAGATCAAATAGCTGGTGATTTACCTAATATTGAAATACTATGAATTTATTATCAGTTAAGTGATAAATGAATTATGAAATATTTACACAAAGGCTCACAAAGCCAAGAGCGATTAGATGCACTTTTATCGTTTGGTAAAAGTACCAGTGAAGATATAAAAGCAGCACTCAGTGATTACTTAGTTCGTGGTATTAGTAAGACTAATGCAGCAACGCTTAATAGTGTTAAAGGACCAAATTTCACAAGAGCACTTAACCGCCTTGAAGTTGTTGCCTGTAAATTTGAAAACGCATTAGAAATTGAATGGTACTCAAAAAGGCAAGATATGAGATTAGAATTAATAAAAGAAAGAGTTGATGCTTTATTGGTTGAGTTAAACTTACTTCTACCCAATGAGAATTTTTCAGATGCAGAGTGGGAAGCTCATAACGATAGGATAGTTAAAAGGCTAGAGCTTGAAATTAACCATATTGGTACAAGCAAACGCAGCACTGAAAATGAACATGTATTCTTGGCCGAAGCATATGGCGAAGTCTTGCAAATATTAGAAAATAAAGATGAGCAGGTAGATGAGAAATTTATAGACAGCATAGATGTTCTTAAACATTGGAAAAGCCAAATACCTAATTGATTTTGTATAAAATAATATGTGGTAAGATGTTATCTAGTTTGATATTAGTATATTTAAAATACTATTTTCTTTTTACATGGAGGTTATTTTGAGTTTACTCATAACGCCAGAAATAAAAACGTCCGTAAAGTTATTCCAAAGCTTAATGAGGATTGTGAATAAAAATAAGGAAGAGTCACTGCTATCAAAATTAGAGCTAGATGGTATTACCATTAGTGAAGCTAAAATCCAGAGCCCTGGTTATTTATCTAGCGTAATACGTACAATTGAAGCTCTTGAGCGAGCATCCACTATAGAAAAAGTGAATATGCTTAAGGAGTTATTCATATTAGGTGATTCAACAGGACTTATTGAAAAACGGCCAGATTTTTACCAAGAAATCCTTTCTATTTTTTCAGAGTTATCCTACAGGGAAATTCTTATTTTATTTTATTTAAATGAAGGAGGTCTTCCTTATACCGATGATCTCCATGTAAAAGAACCTGAACGAGTTGCTGATGACGATAGTTTGCCAAACCCTCAAGAGCAATATGAAGAAGCCATTCAATATTGTGCTTACCAGGTGACTGTCAATTCAGATGTATTGGGGGCTTTACTTGGTAGGTTGTCACGTACTGGTTTGATAGGAAATGCACCAGAATGGACATCATTAGTTTATTTTTTCACTCCACTATATCGAGATCTTAAACAGTTTTTTGCCAAAGAGTTTCATGGTACGTAGAAATAAAAACTTCAAACATAAATAGTGCTAGTCTTTAACTAGCGCTTTCCTTGCTATTACTACGACCGCCCCAAAACACTCTAAACAATCGCATTAACCCAAGGGTTGAAACGGCAATACCCACAATCACAAATTCAAAGTACCAGGGCGCGCCGTTATAGCCCATTGCTTGCCAGCCTTTTTGCATATACGGTTGCATAGCTGGGATAAAATGGCCGATGAATAAACCCAAAAAGAATAAAATGATCACTTCATCCATCATTGTTTTGTCGCGGTTCTTTAAAACCAGCAGGTCATAATCAGCGTCGTTTTGCTCGGCTTGCATGCAGCGCTTTGCTTTAGCATTAAACTGGGCAATTTTGAAATTGTTTTCAGCGCGAGCTACATCAGCGGCCATTTCTGCCGCTATGCGTTTACGCTCAACATAGCCGCCGGTTAAATCGGCTATTGGGTCTGTGATGAACGATAATACTGATTTAATCCATCCCATTATTTTATCCCCCTGATCAATTTAATAAACGCTTTTGGGTCTTTACTAAATGCTTTTATTAGCTTGTCGAACCCTTCAAGCAAGTGTGGGGCCGCGTAGGCAGTTACCCCAATCACGCCTGTTTTTAGGTTTTCGTCAAACCCGCGCCATTCACAAAACATGGCTGATAGGTAGGCTGCAAATATCGCAATCAGCACACTCATAAAATAATGAAAAAACGTAAACTGCCGTTTGCTCAAATACATTTGGATTGCGGCTGCTAAAAAACTCAACATAAGTAATCGCCCCCATTGTTTAATAAATTCGATAACATCAATCCAGCTCATGCGCTTTCCTTAGGTGTTGGGTTTAGGTCTGAATATTCAGGCTCTTTAAAATCAATGTGCTGTGCAGTAGGCAAGTAGTTATTGATCCCTAATACATCTTGCTGCAGGGGCACAACTTCGTTGTTGTAATAGGCGCGGGTGATTTTGTCTAAATCACCAAAGCCGGGGCTGTCGCCAGATGATTGGCCGCTCAGTGCTTCTTGTGCTCGGTGCATGCTGAGCATGTCGTTAAGGGTGATTTTTTTAATGCGTTCAAATTCGTCTTTGGTTGATATGTCGCCCACAGGGGTTATTTTTAACGACTTTTCAGCATCGGCTTTTTGCCCCCTAAAGTTTAAAAATAAACTCCTAAAGTTGCCCGCTGCTTTACTGTCTTGAATGGCTTTTTTAAGTGCGTTTTCATCTTCTAGGCTCATGAACGGGTCGGCCATTGAAAATATAAACCCCATGTGCGCGCCGTTCTTGTAATAGCGGCGGCGAAATAGCGTGGCATCTTCATTGAGTAACGCGGATTGAATACCACCGTAATATTGCGGTATGCCATAAATGCCTTGGGCAGGGTCATACTCTTTTACGTGTATAACTTCACCGGCATTAAAATAAATAGGCTCGTGGCTGCGGTTACTTAATTGCGCATACACACCGCGCGTATCGGTATAACGCATAGTGAGTGCAGGCAAGTGGCGAAGTTTAATTACCTGCCCAAATGCGTTTTTAATAATCTGTAAATAGGCGTTGCCGCTCCACAGTAAATCAAAGGCAAACTTGCTAAGGGCTTGATGGCTCAATAACGGGTTAGGCTTATACCACTTTAAGATCATGTTGCGCTTAAAGTAGAGTATTGGTCCATGTTGGGCATTTACTCGCAGCAACTTAACCAAGCCGTGCAAACTAATGGGCGGTGCATAAATGCCGTTACTGTCACTAAATACCCCAACGTAATCGGTTAGCCGGTTGTCTAAACATGGCTCAGGATCACCAAAGCTAAATGAATCGGTCATTGCGGTACGTTGATTGTAGTTAGGCGCTTGGCCGTTACTTACTTGTAATCGTGGTTTGGTCATTAAGCTGCAATTCCTACAGAGGTTTGACGGTTAAGGGCGTTGCCGTCGAGTGGTTCAAATAACATGGCGTGCATAATTGCCCACGCAATATCGGCATGGCCTGTCGTGGCGGTGCGGTTTGTGGCATAGGTAATTTGGTCGCCAACCACTTTGCGGCGAATATTAATAAACGAGCTGGCAATATTTACCGCGTCCTGGTCAAACTCAAAACGGCGGTTTTGAATAACGTTGATTGCCTTGATCACCATGCGGTTTTTAATAATCGGGTTGTAGTGGATAGGCTCTGCATTATTGTAAAACTTAGTGATAAGCTCCCACACCCCGTAACCAATGCCTGTGGTATCTACGCCAATATGTACCACGTTGTATTTTTCGGTGAGGAGCTTTATTTCAGCGGCCATGGCTTCAAAGTCATTGCCGCTTAAATCAAGTGCTTCTAGTAGGCGGAATTTTTCGCCGGGTTTCATCGGGGCGCTGAGTACGGCAACACTGGCTTTGTCGCCAAAGCGGGCAGGGTCAAAACCAATGACGACAGGTTTTAAACCATAGGGGCGCTCATACTCTAAATCAAAGTCATCCCATTTGGTTGAGTCACCAACACAGGCCATGATTTGTTTAAGGTTAAACGCGCTGTGGGCATCATCAATAAACTTACACATAAACAAGTTATTAAACTCATCCGTGCTGTATTCGTTTTCAAGTACGCTAATATCAATGCGGTCAAAGCCTGAGTTAACCACATCGTGCACGGTGAGCATTTGGCGCCAAATACCATCGTCACACAGCATCCCGTTTTTAAGCGTTTTATGGCTAACATCAATCGCAAATTCAGGATCGTTACAAGCTTTAGTTTTGCGGTACCATTTACCATTCCAATGGTCGTATGCTTCGTGGCTTGTAACACTTGGCGTACTAAAGTAGGTAACACGCAAATGTTTATGCGTCATCATAGCCTGTGCTAAACCACGCAAGTTTTTATAGTTCGGTATCCAAAACACTTCATCTATATATAAGTCGCCCGACTCAGATTGAGCAGTACGCGCATTAGTTGACTTAAATATCAGCTTAACCGTTTTTCCGCCGGCTAAATTAAGCACCATAGGTGAGCCGGTTAATTCAATATTAAAATGCTCACGGCACAGCGCTACAATATTGGCTTTAAATACTTCGGCTTGATCGCGGCTCGCGGATATAAATATTTTATTGCGGCCATTTACAACGGCATCAACAAACGCTTCAAACGCAAAATAGAATGTCGCGCCAATTTGGCGCGGTTTTAATATAAAGCGGGCGCGGTGATCTTGGTTATCAAACCAATGTTTTTGATGTGGATAAAGTAGTTTGTCTTTAAGCTCGTTGAGCATTTCAACAGTAATGCCTGAGCAATCGTTCTTCTTTTTCTTCTTCGATTTTTTATTACTGCCACCGCCATTATTGTCCCCTGCATCATCGTTACTAGCGCGTTGTTTAGGGGCGGGTGCCAGTTTGCTTTTATTAAGCGCGCATAATTGGCGCGTACAAAAATCTAACTCTTTGTAGTCGGCATCGGTTTTATCGTCTTTATCGGCCAGCACATTAATGCGTTTGCTATACGCCATTTCTGCATTATAGCTTGGGCACATGTCCTCCCACTTTCCAGATTCAGCCCAACGGCGAACGCTACGCGCACTTGGCATATCGTCAAGCTCGGCTATTTCATCAACCGTGTAGCCCTCAACAACATACAAATCTTGTGCTTTTTTGCGTATGTCTGGTCCGTAGTTCGCCTTCATATTGCACCGCTTTTATTAATCCATAGCGGCAGTGTATTCGTTATAAAGCGCTTAATCTGTCAGTCAAAAACCTAACCATTCCTAAAAGTTAAATATAGGAATTTCAAAAAGTTAAACCGTTGGAAAGGAATAAAAAGAGGGTGCAAACTGCAACTACTTTAAAGCAATACGCTTAATTTGCACATATTTAAAAAGGGTTGTTTATGTCAGGTCAACTACGTACTAAACCGTTATCGATTGCCGCTGTAGGCATGACCGTTGACGGCCGTGAAATATCAGAGCAAGACGTAGCCGACATAGTAGAAACCTACAACCCGCGCAAATATGGCGCCCGCATTAATATTGATCACGAATTTAATTGGTCTGGCTGGGCCGCTAAAAACTTACATAACGTAGATATACCCGGCATGTTGGGCGATGTAGTAAGCGTTGAAGCCTATGAAAACGAAGAAGGCGTAGTGTGTTTATACGCCGTGCTTGCCCCCAATCAAGGGTTTGTTGAGCTGAACAAAGCAGACCAAGCAGTTTACTTTAGTATCGAAATTAGCCGCGATTTTATGGGCTCTGGCAAAACCTACCTAACCGGCTTAGCAGTGACCGACTACCCAGCGAGCTGCTACACCGACCGAATCCATTTCAGTAGTAAGAGCAAACCAGACGACAAGGAAGTCGCCTTATTAACCGTTGATTTAGGGTCATGTGAGCCAATCGACACACCACCTAAAAAACCCTTTTTTAAACGACTATTCGCAAAGGAAGACCCCGACATGAACGAAACACAATTAGCCAATGCATTAAAAGATGCACTCGGCACACCGCTTACCTAATTTGGCAAAAAGCTCGACGGCGTGATCACGAAGCTTGATTCATTCTCAACCACACAAGTGGAAGACGAAGAAACGCCGCCAGAAGGCGAACAAAGCACAGAGCTAAGCCAAGTTAAAGAAGAATTATCTTCAACTAAGCAGCTGCTTACTGAGCTAACCGATAAGTTTGAAAAAGCATTAAAAGCACCTGCGGGTGACACAACCGACGCCGACGACGAACCCGAAGGCGAAGAAGGCAAATACAGCAAATTGCTGTAAGTGCATCACCTTAACATTACTTAGCAACACGCAGGAAAGCAGATGAAGACAAGAACCCAAGAATTATTTGTCGCCATTATGGCAGGCATGGCCGTTAACTACGGTGTTACCTCAATGAGCGAGCAATTTAATGTAGAGCCTACAGTTGAGCAGCGTTTATATGACGCCGTTTATGAGTCAGCTGAATTTTTACAGATGATCAACACCGCACCGGTTGATGACCTTGTTGGTCAATCGGTGATCATGAGTGTAGACGGTGGTATTACAGGCCGTGCAGGGGTTGAAACTGACGATACCAAAGAGCGTAAAACCCGCGATGTATCAAAGCTCGCTAAGCGTGAATACCGTTGTTACCCGGTTGAATGTGACATTCATATCACATGGGTAAAAATGGATCAGTGGTCTAAGTTCCCTGATTTTCATAATCGCTATCGTAACCACGTTCGCCAAGCAATCGCACTCGACATTATTAAAATTGGTTGGAATGGTACACACGTAGCCGATACAACCGACATTACAGCCTACCCAATGATGAACGATGTAAACATTGGTGGTTGCAGTTGATCCGCCGCGATGCTCCAGAGCGTGCAATTAGTGAAGGCGCAACCGCTGGCGAAATTCGCATTGGTGCCGGTGGCGATTACGAAAACTTAGACCAAGCGGTGCACGACGCATTGCAAGGTATTCCTGAGCATAAGCGTGCAAATATGGTAGCCATTATTGGCGACGAGTTATTAGCGCACGACAAAAATAAGCTCTACGCAAAACAAGCCCATACGCCAAGCGAAAAAACCAAGATTGAATTGCAGCAGGTGATTGATACCTACGGCGGTTTGATGACTTACAAAATCCCGTTTTTCCCCGCACGCGGCATTTTAGTCACCAGTTTTGACAACTTAAGTCACTACGTACAAACGGGCTCAACGCGTACCAGTGTAGAAAACAACGCCAAGAAAAAGCGCGTTGAGGACTACCTATCACGCAACGATTGCTACTACGTAGAAGACCTTGAAAAAGTCATGTACTTCGAGTCTACCAGCATCAAGTTACCAAATGCCGCCGGCGACGCGTGGGCATAGCAGCTTGATTATTTAGCAGCAGTTAGCCGCCCTATATTCCTTGTTTCGGGACGGCTTTTTTTCACAAAATTAAAGAGTGTTTTTAAATGAGCTTAGTCAAAAAATCATTAGCCAAAGCAGCAAGCAGCGTACCAACAAGCACTGACAAAAAAGCGCCAACGGTCGCGGCTACAGCCACGAACACCCATGCGCCAACCACTATCACTACGCAAACCGAGTACCAGCTTTATGCAGCGGCCATCGAATCTGACTTAGCTCAACTAAAAACATTTACTGATATTGCAGATAAAGCGACTTACAAATCTGAAGCGTTAGAGCGCCAGGATTACTTAGGTTACATCAATCAATATCGACTAAGCGGCCAGTGCCACCCGAACACGGTTTTAGCATGGGTGTTCATTTGGTTGGTTGATCTTAAACGCTGGGATGCAGTACTGGAATTATTGCCATTTATGGTTGAGCAAAAGCAACCACTGCCAACGGTATTTAATACCAAGCATTGGCCTACGTTCGTTATCGACCAACTCTATGACGATGCAAATTACTACCTAACAGAATCAAAGCAGCAAGGATTATTTGATATTAGCTACGTACTGCGCGGCCTGATCAATACCGTAAAAAATCAAGATTGGAACGGCCTTGAAGTAGTGGGCGGTAAATTGTACGCCATTGCTGCCAAGGTTGATGCAGCCCAGCACAACTATGGTAATGCACTGTTATTTGCAGAGCACGCCCAAGAGATCAACGACAAAGCAGGGGTTAAAGGTTTAGTCGATAAGCTAACGAAACAGTTAAAAGGGATCGTTAGCGAATAACAGCTCCAACGCCGGTGGGCAACTTAGCACTTCGTCAGCATTCGTTGTTTGGCGTCTTGTGACTAAGTGGCGCCCACACCCAATTTAATGTGTGTTTTACAGGTGCAATATGAACTTAAGCGGTATGCCACAAGCAGATTTACAAAGCATCAATGTTGATGTGCCAGGTAATGGCTATTACCCAGCATTGAGCACCGCGTATTTTATTGAGCACTACGCAGTTGCCCAAGAGTACGCCAGCAAAAGTGCGCTGCTTGTTGAAAAGCTAAAGCGTGCACAGGGTGAAATTAATCAAGAATTAGAAGATGTTCAGCTTACTAATGGCGAACCACTGAACGCGCAACAAGTCATGTTTTATCACGATGCGGTGTACAGCAAAGCTAAGGCGCATTTATTGGTATCAAAGCTTGGCAGTACGCACCGAGACAACGCAACAGCACAAAGCCAAACGGCCATTGATAATTATGATCACTGGCAACGCGAAAGCCTAAACGCCATGCGTTTACTGCAAGCACTGAGTCCTAACTTATCGGTAGCGCTGTTATGAGCAAGAGCAAAATAGCAACGCTTAAACAGCATTTAGCCAGCGCCGAATATCAAGGGCATAAGCTTGCGCTCGATACCCAGTTTGATAGCTGGATAGAAGGCGGGCGCATAGAGCCAAGCAGCAAAACCATTAACGGCAATGGCGTATTAGCCGCGCGGTTTTATTACTCAGGGGTGATCAGTATCAACCCATGCTTTGCACCGGCTGCGCTCATTTGTGCCTTTGCCTCGTTTTGGTTGCAAAACAATGGGGGTCGTTATGACAGCACCGACATTGAATTTACCGCCGACGTAAACGATGACAACAGCAACGAAGTAGAGCTAACGATAGAGCAGTTATGTGAAGACATCGAGCTAATACATACACCCAACGGCCCGTTTGAATTAAACAGCAAGCGTTACGACTTTGGTGAGCAAAGTCTATGGATAGCTGAAGCGTTCACACTTGAAGGTCAAGTAAGCCGTGCTTAACGTCAAATTTGACGAAGGGCGCAGTAAAGAACAATTAGCGTTTTTACAGCTTAAGCCCAATAAACGCCGCAACCTATTGCGCAGTGCAATACGTGCAGCAAACAAAAGCAGTAAAGAGCGCATTACTGGGCAGCGTGATCTGGTAGGTAAAACATGGCAAGGCAGAGCCAACGGCAAAAAAAAGAAAATGCTCACCAAGCTAAAGCGCAACATGAAAGTACGTTACGGCGCCAATAGCGCAGGGGTTTATTTTAGAGGTGGCAACAGCGGCAAAATAGCCCGCGCTCATCAAGAGGGTGTAAGCCTAGATGCAGGCAAGCCAAAAGGTAAAGCCGCACAAAATAAAGAGGGCCCAGCCACGCGTAATTTAGCCCGGGCACTAATAGCCGAGGGTTACACAATTCCACGCGGCAAAGGCAAGGGCAGTAAGCGCCCCAGCATTAAATGGATTACAGAAAATTTAAGTATTAACCAAGCAGGGTTTTTACTGCGTGATTTAAAGGGCAGCTCAGGCAAGAGCTCATGGCAAATTGATTTGCCTGCCCGCTCTTTTTTAGGGCAAACCGTTACTGAACAAAAACAGCAACAAAGTTTTATTTTAAACAAAGCTATGCAAGTGGCGTAGCGCAAAGCAAAAGGAACGACCATGGCACAAGGTAAAGTATCCGTTGCCGCCATTCAAACAGGCAGTGGCGCTACAAAACAAGTAGAGCGCAGCGTATTATTTTTAGGCCAAGCGCCCGAAAAGAATGGCAGCATTTTACCCATTAACGCACAAAGTGATTTTGATGATTTGTTTGGCGCCGCCGACTCACCATTAAAAACCCAAGTAAAAGCATGGCAACGCAACGGCGACGACCTAGTCAGTGGCTATGCCATCCCGCATGGCGCCGGTGATGATGTAATGGCCTTAATTGATGAAGCAATGGATCAAGACATCAGTCCTGAAATCATTGTTATTTGTACGCCCGTCACTGGTAAAGCCGAAATCGAAAGCTATCAAGCAAAAGCGCTTGAAATCCTGTCAGGCCAATCGCGTTACGTGCGCTTTTTATTAGCGGCACCAGGTTTAACGCCTGAGCAAAATTGGTCAGATTTAGTCACTGCATTACAGCCTTTAACTGATGGTGTAGTAGGCGAACGCGTTGCAGTGATCCCGCTTTTATTTGGTGATGAACTCGGCGGCGTAACAGGGCGTTTATGTAAAAGCTCAGTCACTATTGCTGATAGCCCAATGCGTGTACTGACTGGGGCATTGTCACTTATGCCACACCCAACTGATGCAGCAGGCAAACCGCTTACTAATTCAACCACTGCGGCACTGGATGCACAGCGTTTTAGTTGTACGCAATTTTACCCTGATTTTGACGGCACGTATTTTGGCGATGTAAACATGCTGGATGCTGAAGGCGGTGATTTCCAAAAAATCGAAATAGGCCGCATTGTCGATAAAGCCGCGCGTGCCGTTCGCATCATCGGTATTCAAAACGTTAAAAACCGCCGCTTAAACAATAGCAGCACCGGCATTGAATTTGGTAAACGCATTATGGGTAAACCACTGCGTGATATGGCGCGATCAGTCAACATCGGCGCCGACAAATTCCCCGGTTTAATTGACGCCCCAAAAGACGACAGTATTAACCTCACGTTTATGGATGCGACCACGTTGCAAGTTGTGCTTAAGGTTAAGCCAATCGATTCACCCAGCACCATTATTGTTGGGATCATGTTAGATAACGCAGAGTAGGAGCGCGAACATGCAAAAGGTATTAGGCGGTAAAGACTTCGATATTTTTATCGGGGGCTCGATGGTTCACGTTATGGAAGCCACTTGCAAAATTACGGATGGGCGCACCGTTAAAAAAGTGCGTGGTATTCCAAAAGGATTTATTGATGGCGACGTTGAAGGCGAAGTAACGCTAAAACTCGATCACGAAAACTGGTTATTAGTGCAAGCGCAAGCCGAAAAAGCAGGCAGTTGGAAAGGCATTGAACCGTTTGATGTGGCATTTAATGCAGAAGTAGCCGCCGGTAAAAAGAACGTTGAAGCGTTTGGTTGCTTGCCGCAGTTAGACGAAATTTTAAACATCAAAGCCGATGGCGGCGAAGAAGACACCACAACAATTAAGTGTCCGATCACCAGCCCTGATTTTGTCAAAATTAACGGCGTGCCTTATCTAACCGCTGATGAAGTGAGAGATCTGTAATGACTAAAGCCATTCGCACACTGACTGCCACAACATTACTAAGCACCCTGCAAGCATGTGGGCATAAAGTATTTGAGGGTGAATTAAACCTAAACATTATAGGTATTCGCCATGCAAACACCCGCGCCAACACGTTTAACGATGCAATTTGTGTGTTGTATCAGCAAAACAGCGAATGGCAGTTAAAGCAGTTCAAAGCCACAACGGATGCCGGTATTTACTGGCGTAAACACCCAATGAATGTAGATGGTACAGCCGTGCTAATTGCAGGGCAGCATAAAAGCCTGTGGACATTGGGTTATCACCAAGGCAAATACCGTGCCCTTGTACAACATAAACCGGTTGTTGTTCTACGGGATAACAACCACGACACCGAGTTAGACACGGATGTCACACCTCAAGCAGTACTACAACAAGGTTACTTTGGCATTAATTGCCACCGCGCAAACAGCAAGGTCACATCAACGCAAGTTGATAAATGGTCAGCCGGTTGCCAGGTGTTTGCAAACCCAAATGACTTTGATGAATTTATTGCTTTGTGTGAGCAATCAGCAGCCAAGTATGGCCCTTATTTTACCTACACACTGCTAGAGCAAGCAGATATTAAAGAGAGTATTGATCATGGCGTTTGAGAAACACATCACATTAGAAACCCCCGTTGGCGAAATTACATTTAACGTCAATGGCGCTGATTACAACAAATACATTAACTCGACTCAGCCGAACAACAAGGTGCAGCCGGCGACTAACTTTTTATTAAACACAGTGGTTGAAGCCGACGCTAAAAAGCTCAAAGAGCTGGTACAGCAACCGGGTGCCGCATTGTTTTTAGTGGGTGCCATTGTTGAAGAATACCAACCCGAGTTTAATTTTACGGTAAAAAAATCGAAAGCCGAGCCAAGCAAATAGGCAAAAGCAGGCTTGATCAGTTACTGGCATACCACGCTAAATATTTTGGCAATTTACCAGTAACTGACGAGAGCTTGGCACAGGCGCTTTACCTTGAAACATCACAGCAAGAAAACTTTGTAACCGCCGTAAATAACGGCATTTGCACAGCATTAGGCGGCGAGTAATTAATGGCAACACTCAGCAAATTAGACAAGCTTACTTATTCAATCGGCATCATTGACAAAGTCACTGGCCCGGTTAATAAAGTCATGGCTAAAATTAATCAGCTGAGCCAGCAAACCGCCGCCGCCCAAGATCAAATGATGCGTGGCGCAGCCACAGCCGTCGGTGGTGGTTACGCCCTTGCAAAATCACTTGCGCCCGCTATTGATCACGTTGCCGCTTTAGGTGAAGTGCAATCACTGGGCGTTACTGACGACGCCTTGCAACAACTGACTAAAACCTCCTATAAGTTTGGTTTTCAATTTGGTGGTAACTCTGCCGAGTTTGTTCGCAGTGCTTACGATATTCAATCAGCCATTAACGGCTTAAATGGGTTTGAGCTATCAGAGTTCACCAAAACATCAAACATATTAGCCGTAGCGACTAAAGCGGATGCGGCCACCATCACCAGTTATATGGGCACCATGTATGGCATCTTTGAAAAAACAGCTAATAAGATGGGCAAAGCGAACTGGGTAAACCAAATAGCAGGGCAAACCGCCACCGCCGTACAGCTTTACAAAACCACCGGTGCAGAAATGCAAGCCGCGTTTTCAAACCTTGGCGCGACCGCGACAAACATTGGCTTAAGCTCGGCTCAACAATTCGCGTTAGTGGGCGAACTGCAACTGGTTGCTAAATCAGGATCAGTGGCTGGTACACAAGCGGCTTCATTATTACAAGGGATTGGCAAAGCACAAGATGCATTAGGTATAAAATTAACCGCTGATAACGGCGACATGCTCGCAATTGATGTGGTGCTAGGGCGTATTAATAACCGCTTATCCTCACTGGGCTCTGTAGCGCGTGGCGATGTACTTACCCAAATATTTGGTAAACAAGGTGCAAAAGCCGTTGATGTACTCAGTACTAAGGTAGACAAATTAAAAGACGGCATCACCGTTTTTGAAAACGTACAAGACAATTCCAAAGCCTTGGAGATGGCAAACATCATTGCCAGCCCATGGGATCGTTTAGGCGGTTCATTTAATGCAGCGGCCACCGCAATGGGTAACCGCTTATTGCCGGTGGTTGAGCCGTTCGTTGAAATGCTCGCCGCCGGCTTTGCGGGCATTGTGTCACTGACTGAGCGATTCCCATTTTTATCAAGCGTGATCGCAACACTGGTTGTGGTTATCGTCGCGCTGATCACGGTTCATGGCATCATTATTTTTACCATGGGCCTGTATAAAATGGCGCTCGTTTCAACTGCCGCGTTGACTGGTGGTTTAACCGTACTAACAAAGCTATGGCAGGGTGCGTTAATCGCACTGCGTGTACTGGGCTTTTTATCACTCATTGCAACGATGGGCGCGGCGGCCATTGCCATTGGCACATTTAAAGCGGTTATGCTTGCAGGTCAAGCGGCTACGTGGTTATTTAATGCGGCGCTTTGGGCAAACCCAATTACGTGGGTGGTAGCAGGTGTTATTGCGCTCATCGCAGCCGTAGGGGCACTTATCTATTATTGGGATGATTTAGTGGCTGCGTTTCAAAAAACCGCTTGGGGCAAAGTATTAATGGCGGTGTTTGATAGTGTGAAAGCGGCCTTTAATGGGGTAATTGATAGTGTTAAATGGGTGCTTGAAAAACTCGGCTTGATTGACGATACCGAGGCAAAAATAAAAACAGAGGCAACCTCAACACACGAAAACATTCACCGTGCTCAGCCTAGCAATTTAGTCATGCAAAATGCAGATCAAGCGTTCAGCCGCGACTACGGCCAAGCCGTGATCAACAAAGCCGCGCAAGTACCAGGCAACAAAGTCAGCGCCAACCATGCTGCAGTGAATGATGTTACATATTCAAATCGAACGCAGTTAAACGCAGGCCAAACGAATAATGCTATTAATTCAGCATTACAAAGTAGTCATGCCATTGAGCAAACAAATAACGCGCTGACACAAAGCAACGGGTTAAATAACAGTGCTGTAGATTCAGTTGTAGCAAATGCACACACCAACGCAGTAACCACAGCCGCAAATGATGCTGTTTATTTAACAAGCACAGCAATGAGCAATGCAACTAACTCAACATTGCAAAATAGCATTGCTACAAACCAAACAAGTAACACGCAGGCACAAACCAGTGCGTTAAATAACAGTGCCATAAATTCAGTTGTAGCGAATGCACAAACCAACGCA
>NZ_DRGM01000033.1 GCF_011050055.1 Pseudoalteromonas prydzensis
GCTGATAGCTGATAGCTGATAGCTGATAGCTGATAGCTGATAGCTGATAGCTGATAGCTGATAGCTGATAGCTGATAGCTGATAGCTGATAGCTGATAGCTGATAGCTCCTAGCTCCTAGCAATAATTACATTTAAAAACAATGACTAGTGATTATGTATTAGTTTGTGGCAGCGAATGGGGATATCAGCTATAATTCATAAAATTTTAACAATCGTTAAGCTTGCTGTCAGGTTCGCCTGATAGCATGGTGCCACTGCTTATGAGCAAAATTTTAATACAATCTGCATTACGTCGAATGCAAAAAAAGGGAACTTGTTGTGGATAATTACATTCGCTCTATATTAAATGCATCGCGCGGAACAAAACGCGCCATTACCTTATTTATTGATTCGTTATTTATTATTTCAGCCTTTTGGCTTGCCTTAATTGTTCGCTTAGATAGTTTAGCGCCATTTAGCAAAGCCGATAATTGGTTGTTACTTACCTTGTTAGTACCTACTAGCCTTTTCGCATTTATTAACCTTGGTTTATATCGTGCCGTATTGCGCTATATGAACTCGCAAGCGTTGTGGGCTATTGTTTTAGGCACTTTTATCACAACTGTTAGTTTGGTGTTGCTTGCCTTTTTTATGGGTATTGAAATCCCCCGTACTATGCCTTTTATTTTTGCTTGGCTGTGCTTACTCACTGTAGGTGGAGCACGTATTTTGGTACGTGCAATGATAGGTAAACTTACTACGGCTAATAAAGAGTCGGTTATTATTTATGGTGCCGGTTCTGCGGGTAGGCAATTGGCGACTGCTCTTGGTGCAGGACCAGAGTATTATGTAAGGGCCTTTATTGATGACGACGAAACCAAGCAAGGTTCTATTATTCAAGGTATTCCGGTTGTATGTTTTAAAGGCATTTATGAGCTTATAAATAAACGTAATGTCTCTAAAGTATTATTGGCGTTGCCCAGTGAAAGCCGTGCTCGCCGTAAACAGATACTTGCGCAACTTGAGCCGCTAACGGTTAAGGTTTTATCTATTCCTGGTATGGCCGATGTGGTAGAGGGCAAAGCGCAGCTTTCTGAATTTAGGGAAGTTGAAATAGAAGACTTGCTAGGCCGTGACCCTGTTACCCCTAAGCCTGAACTTATGTCGGCTAATATAACAAGTAAAGTGGTTATGGTTACAGGTGCGGGTGGTTCAATTGGTTCTGAGCTTTGTCGGCAGATTGTAAAGCAGAAACCTAAAAAATTAGTGCTGTTTGAGCTAAGTGAATTCGCTTTATATGCAATTGAAAAAGAACTTTGTGAATATATTCAGCATAACCAATTAGATGTTGAGCTGATCCCTATTATGGGCTCTGTGCAACGTATAAACCGTATTGAAACCGTGATGATGGCGTTTGGCGTACAAACTGTTTACCACGCTGCTGCATATAAGCAT
The DNA here is from genome assembly GCF_011050055.1 of Pseudoalteromonas prydzensis. Taxonomy (GTDB): domain Bacteria; phylum Pseudomonadota; class Gammaproteobacteria; order Enterobacterales; family Alteromonadaceae; genus Pseudoalteromonas; species Pseudoalteromonas prydzensis_A. The sequence goes on from NZ_DRGM01000033.1 coordinate 1,436, forward strand.
GTACCACTGGTTGAGCATAATGTGGTTGAAGGAGTACGTAACAATGTATTTGGTACGTATTATGCTGCCAAAGCAGCTGTAAATGCTAAAGTTGAAACCTTTGTACTTATATCGACCGATAAAGCAGTACGCCCAACTAATGTGATGGGCGCAACTAAACGTATGGCTGAGCTGTGTTTACAGGGATTGGCGCAAAATAAAGTTAAAGGTAAACATACTACCCGCTTTTGTATGGTGCGTTTTGGCAATGTTTTGGGGTCTTCTGGCTCTGTAGTACCATTATTCCGCAGACAAATTAAAGAGGGTGGGCCAATTACCTTGACTCATCCTGATATTACCCGCTTTTTTATGACTATTCCCGAGGCCGCGCAATTGGTTATTCAAGCTGGTTCTATGGGTAAAGGCGGCGATGTATTTGTGCTTGATATGGGGGAGTCGGTTAAAATTAAAGATTTAGCTAGTAAAATGGTACGTTTATCGGGCTTTGAGGTTAAAGACGAAAACAATCCTCATGGTGATATTGAAATTAAATGTACTGGCTTACGCCCCGGCGAAAAACTTTATGAAGAGCTGCTAATAGGCGATAACGTGGGTGAAACACCGCACGAGCGTATTATGACTGCAAATGAAGCTATGCTCCCATTACCAGAACTAAATGTGTTTTTAGAAGCTTTTGATATTGCTTGTCATAATTTTGATCATGAAATGATCAGACAATTACTGCTTGATGCACCAACTGGTTTTAATCCAACTGATGGTATTTGTGATTTGGTTTGGAATGCGAAACAAAGCCAGCGTGAAGTGATAGATGAAGCAAAAGTTGTGAATATTAAAGGGTAAAGGTACTAGGAAGACAAAGGTTCTAGGTTCTAGGAAAACACAGGTTGTAGACTTAACTTTACTTTCTCGGTGTAGCGCCTCGGTGCTCTCGGTGGTAAAAATTGTTTAAGTGATTTATTCACAAAGAGGTTAAGAGGGCGCTGCGCTTTAGAGGAAAAGAAAAGGCGCTAGGTTCTAGGGAAGTGACTAGGAGCTTGGTGCCTGTGGTTTTTCTTCTCATTTCACCTCATCGTCTTCTCTTTGTGCAAATTACGGTTACTAAATAAATGGCTTTAGTGCTAAGCGTAATGAGCTTAGGCTTGGAAGCAAAATATAGAAGCTTAAGGAATTTTAAAATGAAAATTGCTGTTGTTGGTACAGGTTATGTTGGCCTGTCTAATGCTATGTTGCTTGCGCAACACAATAAAGTTGTTGCGCTTGATATAGACGAAAATAAAGTTGCACTTTTGAAAGACAAGCAATCACCGATTGTTGATGTTGAAATAAGTGATTTTTTACAAAATAAGCAGTTAAATTTTACCGCGACCACAAATAAAGAGTCAGCATTGGCTGGTGCTGAATTTGTAATTATTGCAACGCCTACCGACTACGACCCTGAAACAAACTATTTTAATACCAATAGTGTTGAGTCGGTTATTAAAGATGTAATGAAAATTAACCCAACGGCTACTATGGTTATTAAATCAACCGTGCCAGTTGGATATACGCAGTCGGTTAAAGAAAAGTTTGGCACTGATAACGTAATATTTTCGCCAGAATTTTTACGAGAAGGTAAAGCATTGCATGATAATTTATACCCGTCACGTATTATTGTTGGTGAGCAAAGTGAACGTGCTAAAACATTTGCTAACTTGCTTGCGCAAGGTGCGATAAAGCAAGATATTGAGATTCTGTTTACTGACTCTACAGAAGCAGAGGCAATAAAGCTTTTTTCTAACACTTACCTTGCTATGCGTGTTGCTTATTTTAACGAGCTTGATAGCTACGCTGAAAGCCACGGTTTAAACGCGAAGCAAATTATTCAAGGTGTAAGCTTAGACCCACGTATTGGTAGTCATTATAATAATCCTTCATTTGGCTATGGCGGTTATTGTTTACCTAAGGATACCAAGCAGTTGTTAGCTAATTACAAAGATGTGCCAAATAATATGATTGGTGCCATTGTTGATGCTAACACTACTCGTAAAGACTTCATCGCAGATTCAATCATCAAGCGCAGCCCTAAAGTGGTTGGCGTATATCGCTTAGTTATGAAAACAGGGTCTGACAATTTTAGAGCATCTGCAATCCAAGGTATTATGAAGCGCATTAAAGCTAAAGGGATTGAAGTAGTAGTCTATGAGCCAGCTTTAAAAGAAGAAGCGTTTTTTAATTCAAGAGTTATCAGAGATTTAAATGAGTTTAAAGCACTTGCAGATGTGATTGTGTCAAATCGTCAGGCTGATGAACTAAACGATGTGGCTGATAAAGTGTATACCCGCGATTTGTTTGGTAGTGATTAAATAATCGTTAAAGGTTAAAGGTTAAAGGTTAAAGGAAGATAAAGGTACTAGGGAAGTTACTAGGACCTAGAGCCTATAACCTAGTACCTATGTTTTAAAGCGTAGGCAGGGCTTTA